>CAJBVW010000404.1 GCA_903959175.1 uncultured Pseudomonadota bacterium | reverse complement strand
GGGCGGGGGCCGCGGGGCGGGCGGGCGCCGCGGGGCGGGCGCGCCGAGGCGACGCCCCCTCGTCGGCGGGGCGCCCCTCGGGCGGCGGAAACAATATTCCGCTCACGACGTCCGGCCCGCGATCAGCACGGTGTCAGCAGCCCCTACGCGAAGCGCTTGAGGAGGGCGCGTGCGCCCTCCGCGTACGCCGGCCGACGGAGGGCCTCGTGGAGGGTGGCCTCGAGCAGACCCAGCGGGTTCCCGGTGTCGAAGCGCCGCCCCTCGAAGAGGAGGCCGCACACCTCGCCCCGCGCCGCGAGCACGGCGATGGCGTCGGTCAGCTGGATCTCGCCGCCGGCCCCCGGCGCGGTGCGCCGGAGGATGTCGAAGATCTCGGCGGGGAGGATGTACCGCCCCACGATCGACAGGTTCGACGGCGCGTCCTCGGGCGCCGGCTTCTCCACCATCGCCCGCACCCGCATGCGGTTGGGGGCCTCCATCTCGCCGGCGCAGATGCCGTACCGCTTCGTCTCCGAGCGCGGCACCTCCTGGAGGGCGACGACCGCGCTGCCGGTCTCGGCGTGAACCCGCGCGAGCTGCCCGATGGCGGGCGTGGGCGCGTCGATGATGTCGTCCCCGAGGAGCACGGCGAAGGGCTCGTCTCCCACGGCCGACGCGGCCGCGAGCACGGCGTGGCCGAGGCCCCGCTGCTCCTGCTGCCGTACGGTCACGACGGTGGCCAGCCGCGCCACCCGCCGGACTTCGGCGAGCAGCGCGGTCTTCCCGGCCGCCTCCAGCGTGGCCTCGAGCGCCGGAGAGCGGTCGAAGTAGTCCTCCATCGCGGACTTGCCGCGGGAGGTCACCAGCACGATGTCGGTGATCCCGGCCTCGATGGCCTCGACCACCACGTACTCGATGCACGGGCGGTCCAGGATCGGGAGCATCTCCTTCGGGACCGCCTTGGTCACGGGGAGGAAGCGCGTCCCGAGCCCGGCCGCCGGGAGGACGGCCTTGCGGACCATCAGAGATCCCGCGAGGACCGCTCGAGCTGCTCGAGCTCTGTCTTGCAGTCGATGCAGTGGGTCGCCACGGGGCGCGCCACCAGCCGCTTGTCGTTGATGTCGTTGCCGCAGGCGACGCAGGTGCCGTACTCGCCCTCGTCGATGCGCGAGAGGGCCTCCTTGATCTTGTGGATCAGGACGCGCTCGCGGTCGCGGATGCGGAGCTGGAAGTCGCGGTTGGACTCCATGGAGGCGAGATCGATCGCGTCCGCGAGGTTCTCCTTTTCGTCAGTCAGATCGCCGAGGGTCGCGCCGGCCTCGGTCAGGAGCGCGCGGAGGCGGTCCTGAAGGAGGGTGCGAAAGAAGTCGAGCCTGTCCCTTTCCATCGTGACTCCATTCCCCGTTCCCGGGGGTTGTCCCGTCCCTGACCTGACCCTGAAACCGGGCTCCCAGCGGCGCTCTGAGACACACGGCGACCCATCCGAAGCTTGCATGCCCGGAAAGCGGCATATAGTAGTGCCGAACATGTGGACCGGCAAGCCTCCTCCCGCGTTCGCCGACCGACTCGGCGCCGTGGCTTCCCGCTTCACCCTGGGGACCACCGGCGTGCTGCTGTCCGCGGCCCTCGCGGCCCCCGCGCACGCGGTCACCCCCGGCGGCGCCGCGGAGGACATGGGCGCGCGCGCCCTCGGCCGTGGCGGCGTGGGCCGGGCGGACGGCGCGGACGTCGGCGGGGAGGAGCTCAACCTCGCCGCCAGCGCCCTGACGCCCCAGTACATCCTGTTCGCCGGCGGAGAGATCGGCCCCGACGGCCGGCTCCTCGCGCGCACCGGCGCGGTCGACTCGCGCACCTCCGTCGTCGCCCTCGGCGCGGGCTACCGCTACTTCGTCGACGACGTGCCCCCCACCGGCGCCGAGCTCCCCGGGTGGAAGCCCGCCGGCACCGAGCTCGCCAACGGCGGCTCGCACCAGCGCGTGCACCTCGGCCTCGCCGTCCCGCTGCTCGAGCGGCGGCTCTCCTTCGGCGGCAACGCGCGCTTCGACTGGGGCGCCACCGAGCTCGCGGGCGACCAGAGCGCGTTCAACTTCGGCTTCTCCGTCGCGGCCCGCCCGGTCGCGTCGCTGACCTTCGCGGCCGGCGCGCGGAACCTGCTCGTGACCGGCTACCCGCACGTCCAGCGCGAGGTCGACCTCTCCGCGCGCTTCGACCCCGGCAAGTACCTGGGGATCGAGGCCGACGTCGTGGCCCCGATCGTCGGCGGCTTCGACGTGGGGGGCTTCCAGTGGCGCGCCGGGGCCGACGTGGCGGCCACCACCTGGCTGACCCTCCGCGGCGGCTGGTCGATGGACGCCGGCGCCCACTCCGCGCACGCGGGCCTCGCGCTCGTGAGCGACAAGGCGACGCTCGACTACGGCGTCAAGGTCCGGCTGGACGACCCTTCCCGGAACTGGCACGCGGTCGACCTTCGGGTGAACTTCTAAGGTTCATCCTCGAGAGGCCGCGCGGCAAGCCCCTACCCCGCCTTGAGGATGCCCTTGGCGAGGAGCGCCTCTTCGGCGTCGTCCCGGCCGGAGTCGCGCAGCAGCCTCTTCGAGAGCTGCATGGCGTTCTCCATGGAGTGATCCATGTTGTTGTACCAGAACATGCCGGTGCGGCCCGCGAGGTGCAGGTTCTCGTACTGGGAGAGGGCCCGGCGGGTGCGCTCGAGCTCCTTCGGGTAGCCGCTGTGGTAGATCGGGTAGGTGTTGGGCACGCGCTCGACGTAGACGTTCTGCACGTCTGTCCTGTTCTTCACGAGGCCGACCTTGAGGAGGTCGCTCACGACCCAGTCGGTCAGGCGCTCGGCGTGGCGCCAGCGCTCGTCTCCTTCGCGGCAGGTGACCTCGAGCTGGATCCCGGTCGTGCCCGGCGGGCAGGTGTCGGGCGAGAAGCAGCGGGGGATCGACGCGCGGGAGAAGACGATGTCGTCGGCGCCGTAGTAGCACCACTGGTAGTTGCGGGGCAGGTCGCCGCGGACCAGGACGTTGTAGAACAACGTCGCGAGATAGGGCAGGTTGGGACGCTCGATCCCGAGCTGGTCTGTCGCGAGGGTGATGGGGGCGGTCCACACCACGAGGCTCGGCTCGATGCGCTCGTTGCCGAACTCGACGGCGTCGATCTTGCCGTTGCCGCCGATGAGGCGCGCGCCCTCGCCGGTGACGACGCGGCCGCCCTTGGCCTCGAAGAGGGCCCGCACGTTGTCCCAGGCGAGCTGCATGCCCGTCTTGGGGTAGGTGAAGTCGATCTCGGCCTTGTTGAACTGGAGGAAGGTCGACTTCGCGAGCTGCGACAGGTTCTGCATCTGCAGCTTGTCGTCGATGATGGCGCGGTTCAGGCCGACCTTGGCCCAGTCCGGGTGCGTGTCCTTGGGGTGGATCCCCATGAACTTGATCGAGTAGCCCTTGAAGAAGTTCTCGTAGAGCGTGGGCCCGTACTGCCGGAGGACGTAGTCCTCGAAGCTGGAGCCCTCGTAGGTCTTCCAGCCGTTGATCGCGAGGTCGATCGCGGACTTCGCGGCGAGCTTGGGCGGGAGCTGGACGAGGTTCTTCGGGTGGAGCGGCCAGCGGTAGTAGCTGCCCTCGAAGTAGACCTCGGACTTGCGGGGGAACACCGCGACCTCCGACCCGAGCACGCGGTCGATGTAGGCCTGGATGTTCGGGTTCTCGGTGTGGAAGCGGTGCGGACCGCAGTCGAACGAGAAGCCCTCGTACTCGTAGGAGCGCGCGAGGCCGCCCACGCGGCTGAACTTCTCGACCACGACGACCTTCGCGCCGTGCTCGGCGAGGAGGTGCGCCGTCACGAGGCCCGCCACGCCGCCGCCCACCACGACCACCGGGCCATTGAAGACGGAGAACTTGCTCACACGAACCTCACGGAGCCCTATTCTGCCCCATCGGCACGGTGTCGGGTAGGGGGCGCGCCCCGGAGACGAGCCGCGATGTTCAGATATTGCCGCCCAGCGCACGCTTCAGGGGCTTGTTGAAGGCCCACATCGCCGCCGCCGTGAGCAGCCCGAGGGTCGTCAGGAGGAGGAAGAAGGCGTCCTTCGGGATCTTGTCGTAGAAGTACCCGAGGTACCCCGACAACAAGCCGCCAAAGAAGCTGGAGAGGAACCACATGCCCATCATCATCGAGACGATGCGGACGGGGGAGACCTTCGTGACCAGCGAGAGGCCGATCGGGGAGAGGTAGAGCTCGCCGACGGTCAGCAGCAGGGTGCAGAAGAGCGGCCAGAACATGCTGCCCTGCCCGTCGCCCACGATGTTGGCCCCGACCACCATGACGATGAACGAGAGGCCCAGGATCGCAGAGCCGATCGCCATCTTCGACACGCTCGAGGGCTCGGAGCCGCGGCGGTTCTGCCAGCGCCAGAACATGTCGAGCACGGGCGCGAGGAGGAAGATGCAGAACGGGTTGAAGGACTGGAACCAGGTGCTGCGGACCTGGATACCGAGGATGCTCGGCCAGATCGTCTGCTCGTCGGCCCAGGTCTGCATCGTGTTGCCCTGCTGCTCGTACACGCCCCAGAACACGATGTTGAGCGCGCAGAGCACGACCAGCGCGCCGATGCGGTTCCACTCGCCGGAGGTCAGCGGCTCCTTCGCGGCCTCGACGTGGGCCGCGGCGCGCTTCATCTGGTTGTCGGGCGCGAGGTAGCGCTGCCCGAAGATGTAGATGCAGAGGCCGAGCATCATGCCGACGCCGGCGGCCGCGAAGCCGTAGTGCCACCCGTACACCGCGGCGAGGGTGCCGCAGATGAAGTTGGTGAGGAAGGCGCCGAGGTTGATGCCCATGTAGAAGATGGTGAACGCGCCGTCCCGGCGGGGGTCACCCGGCTGGTAGAGGTTCCCCACCTGGGTCGAGATGTTGGGCTTGAACGCGCCGTTGCCGAGGATGAGCAGCAGGAGCGCGAAGAAGAACTGGTTCTCGAAGGCCATCACGAAGTGGCCGGCCGCCATGAGGATGCCGCCGAGCACGACGGTCTTGCGCTGGCCGAGGTAGCGGTCCGCGATGAGGCCGCCGATCAGCGGGGTCATGTAGACGAGTCCGGTGTACCAGCCGTAGATCACCGAGGCCTGGCCCTGGATCGTCGCGTCCGCCGGGAGGAGGCCCTGGACGAGGCCCCAGCCCATGACGGCGGTGGGGTCACCCGCGACCTTCTCCTCGCCGCCCTGGAGGAGCTGGCGGCTACCGACGAACAGGTAGTTCACCATGTAGAGCTTCAGGAGCCCGCGCATGCCGTAGTACGAGAAGCGCTCCCACATCTCCGTGAAGAAGAGGATGAAGAGCCCCGGGGGGTGCCCGAACCGCTTCTCGAACGCGGTGAGGGGGACAGGCGGAGCGACGGCGGTGTGCGAATCCATGCGACCTCGGAGCGGAGCGGCGACGGACGGTACCACGTTCGGCGGGGCGAGTCGTGGGGGAGCCCCGCGCGGCCCGTCGCGATCGGGCCTGCGGAGATCGCGAGCGCGTCCGGACGCGTTGTCTCCTGCCCTCCGCCTCGGCCGCCGCGCGCCGGTTCGACGCATCGGAAGCCGCCGCCGTCCCGGGGGAGCCTCGAGGTGTGGTCTCGACTACGGAGTCTTATTCAATAGCTGTTCATCGTCGAAGTCACGGCTACGATGCGCTCTCACCAACCCGAGGCCCTTCATGCTGCGCTCCACGCTCCTCCTCCTCGCCCCTCTCGCCCTGTTCGCCTGCACCGACGGGAAGACCGACGACACCGCGTCCGAAGAGACCGACACCGACACGGACACGGACACGGACACGGACACCGACACCGACACCGACACCGACGTATCCGAAACCGCTTCAATCCGCGTCCTGCACTTCTCCTCCGACGCCCCCGCGGTCGACGTGTACGCGGCCGGCGCCCTCGCCGTCGAGGGCCTCGCCTTCACCTTGGGCACCCCGTACCTGAGCGTCCCCGCGGGCACGCTCCCCGTCGCGGTCACCGTCGCCGGCTCTCCCATCGCGGACGCCGTCCTCGCCCTCGACCTGCCCCTCGAGGCGGGCGGTAGCTACACCGCCGTCGCGCTGAACGTGGTGAGCGAGCTCGAGGCGCTCCTCCTCCGCGACCCCGTCGAGGGTGTCGTGGCCGGCACCGTCCGCCTCCAGGTCGTCCACGCCGCCCCCGGCGTCCCCGACGTCGACATCTGGGACCTCGCCTCCGGCACTCAGCTCGCGGACGACTTCGCGTTTCGCTCCTCCGCCATCCTCGACCTCCCCGTCGGCGCCCTCGCCCTCGGCTTCGATGTCGACGACGACGCCGTGGTCGACGTTCGCTTCGACATCCCCGAGCTCCCCGGCGGCACCTTCGACAATGTGTTCGCCGGTAACGACGCCGCGGGCCCCTTCCTCCTCGGCCAGCTCGCCGACGGCAGCACCGTCCGGGTCAACCCGACCGCCCCCGAGGCCAGCCTCCGGCTGATCCACCTCTCCCCCGACGCGCCCGCGGTCGACGTGTTCGTCAACGACGGTCCGACCCCCATCGCGACCGACCTCGCGTTCACCGACGGCACGGCCTACCTGACCGTCCCCGCCGGCACCTACTCGGTGCAGGTCTCGCCGGCCGGCAGCGGCCCCGAGGACGCCGTGCTGAGCAGCGGTGGCCTCATGCTGGACGGGGGCGGCGCCTACACCGCGGTGGTCTACAACACCCTCGACAGCCTCTCCGCACTCGCGCTCGTGGACGACCCCTCGGGCATCGCCGCGGGCAACATCCGCCTCCAGGTCGTCCACACCGCGGCCGGCGTCGGTGACGTGGACCTTTGGGAGCTCACCGGCGGCTCCATGATCCTCGACGGCTTCGCCTTCGGTGAGAGCGCCACGCTCGACGTGCCCGGCGGCGCCCTCTCCCTCGGCCTCGACCTGAACAACGACGCCAACCCGGACTACACCTTCGCCGTGCCGGATCTCGGCGCGGACACCTGGGTGAACGTCTACGCGGTGCTCGACGTGCGCGATGCCAACGGCCCCTTCCTGCTCGCGCAGCTCGCCGACGGCTCCACGGCCATCGTGTACGGCGAAGCAATCAGCGACATGTGATCGCTTGATCCGTGGGCCAGGGCTCGATGGAGCCCCGCCCCATCCGGTACACTCGGAGGATGACCCTGCTCTCGCTCGTCGTCATGCTCCTGCCTTCGGCCCTCGCCCAGGCCGAGGTGCCGCCGCCCAACCGCCTCGTCGATTGGGCGGCGGCACTCGAGGCGGACACGCCGGGCACCCGGGTCGGCATGATCGCCGAGGCGTCGGGCGCGGCTCCCCTCGCGATCGACGTGTGGGACGGCGTGCGCTGGGTGCGGGCGCGGGAGGTCTTCCGCGAGGCCGACGCCCGCGTGCTCATCGCGGACCTCGGCCAGCCGACCACGTCCGCGCGGTTGCGCTCGAAGGACGCCGACCGGGTCCGCAGCCTCGATTGGGACCTGTTCACGCCCGTCCCCGAGCCGCGGAGCGACCGGCGCGTCGTCTCCCGCTCGGTGCTCCCGACCGAGCTGGTGGCCGCGGGCGTCGTCTCCCGCGCCGAGTGGGGCGCGGCAGCGACGGAGTGCACGTCCACCGAGGACGACTGGTACCGCATGGCCATCCACCACACCGCGGGCGGTCAGACCTACGGCGGCACGGTGGAGGGCACGGTGCGCGTGCTCCAGTCCTACTCGATGAGCGGCGGCGAGTACTGCGACATCCCCTACCAGTACCTTGTCGGTTACGACGGCACCCTCTACGAGGGCCGCCCCTACGGCTACACCAGCGGCGCGACCGGCGGCGGCAACAACGACGGCAACGTCGCCGTCTGCTTCCTCGGCTGCTACGACTCGGGCGGGTGCTCCTCTCCCGACGCCGTGACCGAAGAGATGATGGACCACGGCCAGGAGCTCGTGCAGACGCTCGTGGCGCTCCACGACATCCCGAGCGACACCGACTCCATCCGCGGCCACCGCGACTGGCCCGGCAACGCCACCGCGTGCCCGGGCGACTGGCTCTACGCGCGGCTGGACGAGCTGCGCGCGGACCTGTTGCCGACGTGGGCCGGCACCTTCTCCTCGCAGACCTTCCCCCTCGCGTACGAGGGCGCCGTCACGCTCGTAGAGGGAGAGACCGCCACCGGCTCCATCACCCTCGTGAACAGCGGCAGCGGCTCCTGGACGCCGGGTGTCACCTTCCTCGCGCCCACGCCGCGCGACGTGGCCTCCCCCTTCGCGGACGCCTCCTGGGTCAGCACCACGCGCGCGGCCACCGTCGGGGCGAGCACCGCCACCGGCGGAGCGGGCAGCTTCAGCTTCGCCCTCCACGCCCCCGACGCGCCCGGCGAGTACACCCTCACCTTTGGTCTGGTGCAGGAGGGCGTGGCCTGGTTCGCGGACGACGGCGGCCCCGCGGACGACCTCCTGAGCGTGCGTGTCATCGTGACCGCCGCCCCGATCGAGGACACGGACACACCCGTCGAGGACACCGACACCGACGGGTCCGTAGACGACCCGGACCGCCCTGCGACCGACGGTGCCAACGCGCTCTCTCCCGGCGAACGCGTCGCGTTGTCCGCCCTCGGCTGCGGCTGCGCGGCCACCCCGCCCGCCCCGTGGCTCGTCGGCCTCGGTGTCGCCCTCCTCGTCGCCCGGCGCCGCCGATGAGGCCCCTCCGCTTCCTCTCGCGCCAGATCGGCTACGACCTGCGCTCCGGGCTGCTCTTCCGCCCCGCCCTCCTCATCGCCGCCCTCGCCGCCCTCGCCCTCGTCGGCCCCTCCCTCGAGGTGCGGCTCGCCCCCGAGGCCTCCGCGTGGCTCGCCACCGAGCCCGGCGCCGCCCAGGTGGTGTTGAGCACCGTCGCCGGCTCGATGATGACGGTCGTATCCGTCGTCTATTCGATCCTGCTCGTCGCGCTCTCGTTGGCGTCCATGCAGTTCTCCACGCGCATCCTCGCCGGGATGATGCGGGACCGCGTCAGCCAGAACACCCTCGGCCTCTTCGTCGGCACCTTCGTCTACTGCCTCCTGTTGTTGCGCGCGGTCCACGGCGATCCGACGCCCTTCGTCCCGGGCGTCAGCCTCACGTTCGCCCTGGTGCTCGCCCTCGCGAGCCTCGGCGGCCTCGTGTTCTTCATCCACCACATCATCCGGTCCATCCAGGCGAACCACCTCGTCGAGCGCATCGCGACCGAGACCGAGGCCGTCATCGACGCGGTGTTCCCGGAGCGCCTCGGCCCCGGCGAGGCCCCCGCCGAGCACCCCGTCCCCGAGCCACCCCCCGGCGCCGTCCCCGTGCGCGCCGTCGCCTCCGGCTACGTCCAGCTCATCGACGTCGACAGCCTCCGCGCCGTCGCCTCGCAGGGCTACACGATCCACGTCGTGCGCGGCATGGGCAGCTTCGCCGTCGAGGGCATCCCCCTCGCCCTCGTCGCCCCCGCGCCCCCGCCGCACGTCCTCGCCGCGATCCACGCCGGCTTCGACCTCGGCCCCGTCCGCACCATGCAGCAGGACGCCGAGTTCGGCGTGCGCCAGATCGTCGACATCGCGCTCAAGGCGATCTCCCCCGCCGTTAACGACCCGAGCACCGCCGCCACCTGCATCGACCACCTCACGCGGCTGCTCGTGCGCGTCGCGGGCCGCCGCACCCCCGTCGTCACCCCCGTCGTCGCCCCCGTCGTCGCCCCCGTCGTCGCGCCCGTCGTCGTGACCGGAGGTGTCTACGTCCCGACGGTCACCCACGCCGACCTCGTGGATCTCTCCTTCGAGCAGCTCCGCCAGTACGGCCGCGCCGACATGGCCGTCGCCCTGCGCCTGCTCCGCGCCCTCGGCGATGTAGCCAGCGTCACGACGCAGCCCCACTGCCTCGCCCGCATCGAGCAACACGCCCGCCTCATCGAGGCCGCCGCCCGCGCCGCCTTCCCCGAGGAGGACTGTGACGAGCTGGCCCGTCGCCGTGCCGTCGTCGCCCGGTACACCGCCGCCGACCGTCCCGCGGGGGCGCCGCCGGCTTAGAGCGCCGCGTGACCGACACCACCCGGACCACCTGCCCGCAGTGCCGCCGCCCCACCCAGGTGTGCGTGTGCGCCGCGATCCGCCCGGTCCCGAGCCGCACGCGCGTCGCCTTCCTCCAACACCCGCGGGAGGCGCGCATGCCGGTGAGCACCTGCCGCCTCGCCCACCTCTCCCTGCCCAACTCCGAGCTCCACGTCGGCATGCGCGCGGAGGGGTCGGCCCGCCTCGAGGCCCTCGCCCGCGCCCCCGGCACCATGGTCCTGTTCCCCGGCCCCGGCTCCACCGACGTGACCGAGCTGCGCGAGCCCCCGACCACCCTCCTCGTCGTGGACGGCACCTGGATCAACGCCCGCAAGCTCGTCCAGCGCTCGCCGCTCCTCGCCGGGCTCCCGCGCCTCGGCTTCGTCCCCGCCGCCCCGAGCACCTACCGCATCCGCAAGGAGCCCGCGGCGCACTGCCTCTCCACCATCGAGGCCGTCGCCCACGTGCTCGAGGCGCTCGAGGCCGCGCCCGGCCGGTTCACGCCGATGCTCGCCTCCTTCGACCGCATGGTCGAGCAGCAGCTCGCCTACATCGCCGACGCCGGCGCGCGCAACCACACCCGCCCCGACCGCCACGCCAAGGGCCCCGGCCCGGTGCAGCGGCTCCGCGACCTCGGCGAGCACCTCGTCCTCCTGTTCGCGGACGCCCACGCCCCGCCCGACACCGACGGCACCGAGCAGCTCCTCCAGTGGGCCGCCGTCCGCCCCGCCACCGGCGCGCGTTTCGGCAGCTTCCTCCGCCTGCCGCACCCCGTCTCCTCCCACGTCTCCTGGGGCGTGCGTGGCCTCCTCGACGAGCCCGTCGAGCCCGTCGAGGACGCCGTCGCGCGTTGGCGGGCCTTCGTCGGGCCGGACAGCACCGTCGCCACCTGGGGCCGCTTCTCCTTCGACGTGCTGGCCACCCTGGGCGTGCAGATCCCCGCGTCCCTCGACCTGAAGGGCCTCGTCTCCAACGAGCTCCACGTGCCCCTCGGCGGCGTCGAGCACCTCGCGGGGCGGCTCGGGGCCACGCTCCCGGAGGGCCGGGGCCGCGCCGTGCGGAAGTTGGCCGCCCTCGAGGCGGTGGTGGCGGCGTTGGTGGAGGGGCGGTTGGCGGGGGCGGTCGGGGCGTAGGGACGGGCGGTCTGGCGGGCGCGGAGCTTGTGGAGCGCGTGCCTGTGCGGGCTCACCGACGAACCTGCAAACGGCCCAGTGGCCGCGAGCAGCGAGTCAATCGGTGGCCGACCGCTCAACGTGAGAGGAGGCGCTCGGCGACACGAGGGGCGAGCGCCTCGGCGACAAATTCATGGCCCCGCGGCGTCCAGTGCCCGTCGAACACGAAGTAGGTCCGGCCGCCCCGCTCGGCCTCGCGCAGCGCGGGGGAGAGGTCGATGGCGGTGAAGGACAACGGGAGCGCGGCGAGCACGGCGCGGGCAGGGGCATCCAGATCGGGCTCGCCGGAGACACCGAACAGGTCGAAGGTGGCCCGGGCGCGCTCGGGCGAGATGGTGAACGCCGGCGGCGCGACGGCGACGATCAGCGGGATCCCCAGGGCGCGCGAACATTGTTCGAGTTCGTCGAGCGCTCGGCGGGTGGGCGCGAGGATGCGCCCGAAGTCGGCTCCGCGCGTGAACGCCGCGGCTTCCTGGCGGAAGCGCACGGTCGCCCGCGGATCGAGCGCCAGCTGTTGCGCCCGCACCCACGCCGTGGCGTGGAAATAGAGGTACGACCCTGCGAAGAGCCGATCCACGGGGCCGGCGAGCGAAGGGAGGCGCGGCACGTCGAGCGGATACCCCTCTGAGCGGAAGCCACGGTTGTCCTCCAGATCGTTCCCTAGGAAGAAGTTCAGGAGGATCGCGTCCGCCCGCACCACCGGCGCCAGCCGCCCGACCTGACGGGCAGCCTCGAAGGTGCCGAAGCCGTCCACGCCCGCGTTGATGACCTCCACCGGGCGGCCGAGGCGGGCCGTCAACCGGCGCGCGAGGCCCGCGCCGAAGGTGGCGTCCTCGTCGACCTGCACCGCGAGCGTGAACGAGTCTCCGACCGCGAGGATCCGCAGCGCGTCAGCCGCTTTGGGGCCGAGGTCGGCGCCGCGCGTTCCGATGGAGCTGACGCGGACGACGGTGTCGAATTCGGGGGTCCGCATGTAACCCACGGCGCCGGGACGGAGCGCCTGGCGCAGCTCGGCGTCCGGCTGGAAGATGCGCTCGTCGTACCAATTCGGGCTGCTCACCAGCAGCCACTCGCCCTCGAACCCCTCCGACGCTCGAAGCCTCGCCACGGACTCCGCGAGGCCGCCCCCGAAGACGAGCCCGGCGAAGAGGAGGGCGAAGCGGCCGGCCCAACGGGTGCGCGTGGACATGATGGCAGAGTGTACCCAAACGCCCGCGCCGCCACCATCAGGTGCGACGACGGCGAGGCCTGCGGCCCCCGACCGGCGCCCCGCGGCCCCGGGCATCGCGATCGGGCGCCTATGCAGCGGCGAGGCCACCGAGTACCATCCGCGGGGTGAGTGCACCTGTAGCCCCGTCGCCCGCACACGGAGCCGAGCCGCCCGACGCGTGGCGTCCATTGGTCGCGTCGATGTTTGCCGCCGCCGCGCTGACCTTCGTGCTCACCGCGGCGCTGTACGGCCGCCTCGAGCTCGGCCGGGACTTCCCGTTGACCAGCTTCGACCGCGGCCACTTCCGCGTGTACGAGGCGATCCTGGGGGGGCGCGGCGGGCTCGTCGCCACCGACGTCGCCTTCCCCGTTGGCGGGCTGGCCCGGTACATGGGGTGGGTCGGCGTCGCGATCACCGGCATACTCCAGCCCATCTTCGGCCCATTAGGTGCCTACGTCCTCGCCACCTGGGCGGGCCCCGCCCTCGGCGCCGCGCTGGCGGTCCCGTTGTTACGGGCGGTCACCCGCGCGGACCTACCCACGGCCGTCCTGCTCTCGCCGATCGCCGCCCTCTCGCCCGTGGTCGTCGGCTTCCTCCGCAGCGGACAGACCGCCAAGTCGCATGTGTGGACGCTCGAGCTGGCCGTCCTCTGCGTCTGGGCGGGCATGGCCCACGCCCGCGCGCGATGGCCGCTCCTCGCGGTGGCGGCGGCCTCCATGCTCGTCGGCTTCCAGGCGCCTCCGCTCGCGCTGGTCCTCCCCTTCGCAGTGGCGGTCCCGGTGGTCGCAGCGGTGGCCGCGGCTCCGCGGCCGGCCCGCCGCGCCGCCATCCTCCGCGGCGGAGCGCTGTTGGCCGCGGTCGCAGCGGGGCTGATGGCCCCCACCGCCTATACCGGGTCCGGTGTCCCCCCGAGCGGCAGCGGGCCCGTGGTCCAGCGGGCCGCCGATGCGCCGATCTACCTGATGATCCCAGCCCAGAACGCAGATGCGAGCATGGGCGGTATCGCGACGCCCTCCGTGGCTGAGCCAATCGGGATGTTCGTCGGCCCGACGCCCGACACGACGACGCCCGACGCGAGCATCCACGTCACCTACGTGGGCGTGCCCGCGCTGATCCTGGCGCTGGTCTGCGCGCGCAGACGCGGCCGCGGCTGGGCGTTCGGCGCCGCGCTGACGAGCCTCGGGATCACCATCGCCATCGGGCCCTACCTCGGCTGGGGAAGCGCGTACATCGTCGTCGCGGATCGCCTGCTCCCCGGCCCCGCCTTCCTCCTCCGCGCCGTCGGCTACCCACTGAACGCCTCGGGCCTCTGGTACCGCGCCCTGGTGCTCGTCGGCCCCGGACTCGCCGTGCTCTCCGCGAGCGCGGTCGCCACCCTGCCTTCGCGGAGGGCCAGGTTGGCCGCTGGGGCCGCCACGCTGCTCGTGCTCGGCGACACCCTGCGCGCGACCGCGCCGCTCCTCCCGATCCCCTCCGCGCCGGTCGAAGGGCGCGAGCTCCTCGCGCGCATCACCGCAGACACAACGCCGGGCGCTGTCCTCGAGCTTCCGCTGGAGCGGGCCGCTCGCAACGC
>CAJBVW010000403.1 GCA_903959175.1 uncultured Pseudomonadota bacterium | reverse complement strand
GGTTGTCCGGCGAGAAGGCGAGCGCTTCACGCAGCGCGGAGACGGCGTCGGCCACGGGGGCTCCTGATCAGGGGGTGGCGCCGCGGGCGAGCGCGGCGCGGGCGAGCGGGCCGATGGCGGCGGCGGCGAAGAACATGACCGTCATCGCGACGGCGCCGGGGTAGCCGGAGAAGAGGGCGAACAACCCGGCACCCGCGGCGGCGAGGCCGACAGAGACGAGGATCGGCACGCGCGAGGCGGCGCGGACGGGGGCGAGCGCGGGGTGGCCGAGCACGAGCGCGGGGGCGAGCGCGCGGTCGCGCTGCATCGGGTCGGCGGAGAGGGTGTCGAGCCAGCGCACGCGGGCGGCGGCCCAGTCCCCGCGGGCGGCCGCGCACCGGGCGAAGCCGCGGAGGGCCTCGGCGCGGTCGGGGTGGATGCCGAGGGCGTCGCGGAAGGCGGACTCGGCGGCGTCGATCCGCGCGCGGCGGAGGGCGTGGTAGCCGTAGACCGTGTGGGCCTCGGCGTCCTGTGGGGACAATTGGCGGGCGGCCATCATCGCCTCCTCAGCCTCGTCCTCGTAGCCGAGGGCCTCGGCGACCACGCCGCGGAGGCAGTGGTACGCCGCCACGTCGGGCCGGAGCGCGACGGACTCGCGCGCGAACGGGAGGGCCTCCTTCAGGCGCTTCTGGCCGAGCAACGTGGTGGCGAGGTCGGCGAGGAGCCGAGGATCGCCCGGCTGAAGCGCGAGGGCTTCGCGGAAGCTCGCCTCAGCGTCGAACACGCGGCCGGCCGCCCGCAGCGCGCGCCCGCGCACGCGCAGGAACTCGACGGAGGGGGTGTCCTGGCTCGGGAGCTTGTCCGCGAGCGCGGCGGCTTCCTCGTTGCGGCCGAGCGCGAGCAGCGCCTCGACCTTCCTGTGTTCAGGGCTCACGTCTCCTCCGACACGCGCCCTCGCGCCGAGTTCCCCCCCGATCGCGATTCCCGGGGGCGTGCGTCTGCGAAGCGTCCGACATCCCTCGAAGTGTAGCCCCGACGGCCGCACGCGGGGCGGTGGGAAGATGGTCAAGTCTGCGGCGCGCGGGGGGCGGCGATCAGCGCCGCGGCTCCTCTGGAGGGAGCGGGCGACGCGGGTCCTCGGGCCACGCGTGGCGCGGGTAGCGCCGCATGAGCTCCTTGCGGATGCCGGGCCAGTGCCGATCCCAGAAGCCGGCGAGGTCGCGCGTGACCTGCACCGGGCGCTGGTTCGGCGCGAGCAGATGGAGCACGAGCGCGTAGCCCGCGGTGCCGCCGCCCTTGGCGATGCGCGGCCCGTCCACGAGGCCGAAGAAGTCCTGCATCCGCGCCGCGATGTAGGGCTCGCCGTCCTCCGGGTAGGTGATGGGCGCGCGCTTGCGGTTGCCGAGCGGGAGGCCCTCGGGCGCGAGGGCGTCCAGGCGCGCGCCGGCGGCCCCGAGGCGGTCGGTCGCGAGCGCGACGAGCGAGACGCCGCCGAGGTCTCCGAAGGATCGGCACCCGGCGCACGCGGCGCGGCCGAGGGCGTCGAGGTCCAGCTCGTCGAGGGGGTGTCCCTGGCGCTTGAGGAAGGCGACGCGGCGCGCGAGGGCGACGGCGCGCTCGTGGTCCGGGAACACGCGGTGGGCGACCGGCCGCGCGTTCTCCCAGAGGAGGGCCGCAACGGCCTCGGCATCGCCGCCGCCGACGCTCTCGTCGAGCACCAGCGCGCCGTAGCAGAGCTGCTCCGTCGCCTCGACGCGCTCGCGCTCCCAGCGCAGCGTGGCGCGGACTTCGGCGCCGTCGAGCAGCCAATCCGCGGGGATGGGCGTGAGCGACCGGACGCGCGCCTTTCCGGCGATCCGCTCGACCTCGGGGACGACCACGAACGCGTCGCCGCCGGGCGTCCCCGGGTCCACCGCGGCGCTCCCGCCCTCCGCGAACACGACCGCCGAACCCTTCCGCTTGCCGACGCGATCCGGGAAGCCCGCGAGCAGGGCGGCCGCGACGGCGTCGCCGGGCTCCTTGTGTGCTTGGGGCAGGGGGGCTTGTCGCCCCCCCGCAACGCCCCCCCCGTGATGCTGCGCTACGACGCGCCCGAGGGCCCCTTCGAGCTGCCGGCGTGCGTCCTGCGCCTGCCGGGACATCCCGCGCCCGTCGAGCGCCCGGACCACGAGGTCTTCGGGGTCCCCGCGGCGGCGCTCCTCGAGCAGCGCCGCGAGCGTGGCGCCCTCGCGCGGGACGCCGAGCCGCGCGGCCTCGATCAGCACGCGCGCGATCCGCGGCGAGGTCGGGAGCTTCGCCATCGCGTCGCCGACGGGCGTGCGTCCCGACGCGTCGAGCGCGCCCAGCCGGGTGAGCAGGTCGATCGCCGCTTTCCACGCGGCGGGCGGCGGCGGGTCCATCCACGCGAGGGGGCGGCCGCCGAGGTCGAGCGCGATGCCGGAGAGGTCGACGCGCCGGATCTCGGGCGTGGAGTCGGCCGGGCGGAGGTCGTGGTCGGACTTCGTGTAGAGGCGCAGGCAGCGCCCCGGCCCGGTGCGGCCCGCGCGCCCCGCCCGCTGCCCCGCGGAGGCCCGCGAGATCGGCTCCAGCGCGAGCGTGGAGAGCCCCGACCACGGGTCGTGCCCCGCGACGCGCGCGAGCCCCGCGTCGATGACGGTACGCACGCCGTCCACCGTCACACTCGTCTCCGCGACGTTGGTGGAGAGCACCACGCGGCGCCGCCGCCCGGCGCGCAGGGCGCGGTCCTGCTCCTCCCCCGAGAGCTCCCCGTGGAGCGGCAACACGTCGGCGTCCAGCCCCACGAGGGCGTCGCGCACGCGCTCGATCTCGCCGCGGCCGGGCAGGAACACGAGCACGTCGCCCTCCGTGACCGAGCGCACCGCCGCGGCGACGCGCACCTCGAGCGGCCGCTCGTCCTTGCGCTCGACGTGGTCGATCGTGACCGGGAACGTGCGCGCGAAGGCCTCGACCAGCGGCGCGTCCAGCCACTTGGACACCGCCGCACCGTCGAGCGTGGCGCTCATCACGACGAGGCGCAGGTCGGGCCGCGTCGCGCGCAGGGCGTGCACCGCCGCGAGCGCGACGTCGACGTGCACGCTGCGCTCGTGGAACTCGTCGAGCACCACGGCGTCAATGCCGGCGAGGGTCGGGTCCTCCGCGAGCCGCCGGCCGAGCAGCGCCTCTGTGACGTAGAGCACGCGCGTCTTCGGGCCCGCGCGGCGGTCCATCCGCATCGCGTAGCCGACATGCTCGCCCACCGCCTCGCCGCGCTCCTCCGCCACCCGCGTCGCCGCCGCGCGCGCCGCGATCCGCCGGGGCTCCAGCACCCACACCTGCCCCGCCACCGTCTCCGCGACCGCGACCGGCACCCGCGTCGTCTTCCCGGTCCCGGGCGGCGCCACCAGCACGACCGCCCCCCGCTCCGCGAGCGCGGCGAGTACCTGCGGCATGACGTCGTCGATCGGCAGCGCGGTGGCCATGGGGCGCGGCTAACTCCCGGATCGGGCATCGGCGCGTGCGGCGGGGTGCGGCGGGGTGCGGCGGGGTGCGGCCTCCCTGCCCCACCTCGCGCTGCACGCGCTATGATCGCTGGCCGCGAGGGAGCCCGTGAGTCGATTCGCCCCCCCCGTCCAGCTCCTCAGCGGCGCCGGCCCCGCGACCCTCTGGCACGCCCGCACCGGGCGCCACGTGGCCCTCTCCGCGGACCTCCTCGCCGAGCTCGATCGGTGGACCCCCGGCCTCCTCCCCCCGCCCGACCTCGCGCCGCTCGCGCGCCGGCTCGACGCGCTCCACCTGCTCCGCGAGAGCGCCCAGCCGGACCTCCGCGCGCTCATCCCGTGCCGATCCCGCCTGGTCCTCACCCTGCCGGACGTGCCCGCGCTCTGGCTCCCCGACCCGACGGTGCGCACCCCGGGCGGCCACGCCTGGCGCGAGCTCCCGCTCAGCGCCGGCCGCCTCGCGTTCTGGCGCGCGTGCAACGGCTCGCGCAGCGTGGCCCAGGCCGCCGCCCTCGCCGGCCTCCCCGACGCCGACGCTCTCGCCTTCCTCGCCGAGCTCACCACCCCCGCGGCCCAGGCCGTCCAGCTCCGCGACGCCCCGCTCACCCGCCGCGATCCCTCGCTGGAGCGGCTCGTGGCCCCCGCGCGCGGCGGCGCCCCGCGCCCCACCGACCAGTACGGGCCCGACGGCGAGACGACCCTCGCGGCGTACCACCACGCCGGCATCACCGACGGCGCCACCCACTTCGACGACCACGAGACCACCGTCGCCCACGCCTTCGGCGTTCCGCACCCCGCGCTCGGCGGGCAGCGCTACGGCGAGCGCCTCTTCGACGTGCTCGACGGCCGCGGCCACGTGCGCCGGGACGCCCTCATCGTCGAGGTCGGCCCCGGCGACGGCGAGCTCGGCCAGGCCTGGCTCGCGCGCCTCGCCAGCCCGGTGGACTACCTCCGCGTGGACGCCTCCCCCGAGCTCCTCCGCACGCAACGTGCGCGCATGCCGGGCACCCGCGAGCTCCTCGGCTCGGCCACCTCGCTCCCCCTCCCCGACAGCAGCGTCGGCCTCCTCTACTCGAACGAGGTCATCGCCGACCTCACAGCGGTCCCCTACGAGCCCGGCCGCCCCGCGCACGGCGCCGCGGCCGAGGTCGAGGAGCGGCTCCGGCGCTACCGCATCGCCCCCCACGAGGGCGCCGCCCTCTACAACCTCGGCGCCTGGCAGTTCCTGGAGGAGATCGCCCGCGTGCTCGCCCCGGGCGGCGTGGCCTGGCTCTCCGAGTTCGGCGGCCTCGACGAGCTCCCCGAGGAGACCACCCAGCTCGACCACCCCGAGGTCAGCATCCACTTCGGGCACCTCGTCGTCATCGCGCGCGCGCTCGGGCTCCGCGCCCGGGTCGAGCCGCTCGCGGAGTGCCTGCGCTTCGACCTCGGCGCCCAACAGCTCGCGCGACACAGCTACGAGGGCCTGCGCGCCCGCATGCGCTCCGAGGGGCGTCACCTCGCGGCGCGCGCCTACACCCCCGAAGATCTCGTGCTGCCCTGGCCCGTTGAGGGCCTCCAATGGGTCCCCCTCTCGGATCCCGGCGCCGGTCCGCTCCTCACCCGGTTCGTGGCGCTCACCGTCGAACGCGAGTAGATGCCTCGGGCATGCCTACCCTTCCGAACCCCCATTCCTTGATCGAGACCCTTGAGGCCGGCGGGCCGATCATGGCCCTCATGCTCCTGGCGTCGGTGCTCCTCGTGGCGCTGGCGATGGAGCGCTGGATCAACGTCCTGCGCGCCGGCCGCGCTGTGCGCAGGGTCGACGAGAAGGTCCTCGAGGCCGCGCGGAAGGGCAACTTCGAAGAGGCGCGCCGCCTCTGTGACGGCGTCGGCGCCCCCGCGCGGGACGTGTTCGCCGCCGGGCTCGACCGGGCGCTCGGCCGGGTCAAGGGCCAGCCCCGCATGGCCATGCAGCGAGAGACGAAGCGCGCGGTCGCCACGCTCAAGGCCGGCATCTGGATCCTCGGCACCTCCGGCGCGCTGATGCCGTTCATCGGCCTCCTCGGCACCGTGCTCGGCGTCATGGGCTCCTTCCAGGCCATCGGCTCGGCCGGCACCGGCGGGTTCGCGGTGGTGAGCGCCGGCATCTCCGAGGCCCTCATCGCCACGGCCGCCGGCCTCTTCGTGGCGCTCGAGGCCATCATCTTCTTCAACTACCTGCAGAACGCCATCGGCGGCACCGCCCGCGAGCTGGCCCTCCTGGTGGACGAGCTCAACGAGCTCCTCGAGTCGCGGGAGGCTGCCAGTGCAGGGAGCTCCGCAGGATAGGGACGACGGCGGCCTCGACGAAGATGACGCCATCTTCGCCGAGATCAACATCACACCCCTCACGGACGTGTTCCTCGTCCTGCTGATCATCTTCATGGTGGTCTCTTCCAGCATGGTCGAGGCGGAGAAGCAGGCCGCGGCGGCGAAGGGCCTCCTGTCCGAGCGTGCGCTCCAGGTGCAGACGCCCCAGGGCACCGGGGAGACCCCCCTCGTCCCCAAGGACATCGTCATCTCCGTCCTCCCCGACGGGACCCTCTTCATCGAGGAAGACCAGATCAGCATCGACCAACTGGACGGCAAGCTCGCCGAGATCAAGCGCGGCGCAGCGTCCACGCGCGTGGTGATTCGTGGTGATCAAGCAGCCACTTACGACCTGATCATGAAGGTGATCTCGAAGGCGCGGGAGGCCGGCCTCTCCGATGTCGCCCTCGCGAGCCGGTCGCGCCAATAGGGGCCGGCGCGGTACGCTGCCCGCACGCGCGCGTCGACGATCCGCGCGCCGTCGGAGTGAACATGCGCACCTCGCTCTCCCTCCTCCTGCTCCTCGGGCTCGCCGCCTGCGAGAACACGGGCGCTGGCGATCCGCGCGGGGACGCGGACGACACCGGCTCCGCGGGCGACACCGGGTCCGCGGGCGACACCGCCGCCGACACCGCGGTCGACACCGCCACGGTCGTCGACACCGACACCGACACCGGCTCCTCCGCCGGCAGCGACACCGGCCCCGGGCCCGACCCCGACAGCGACGAGCCCGTCGCGCAGCCGAAGTGGCAGCGCATGTGGGGCGCGAGCGACCAGCCCGTCCGGCTCGACGGCCGCGGCTCCTACGACCCCTCCGACGCGGCTCTCTCCTACCGGTGGAGCGCGACGGACGGCACCTTCGACGACGACACCTCCCCCACCCCCGTGTACACGGGCACCAGCGGCACGGTCACGCTCGAGGTCGCGTCCAGCCGCCAGGTCTCCGACCCCGTCACGATGACGCTCTACTCGGACGAGGTCGGCGCCCGCATCCCGACGGACTACCCCACGGTCGACCTCGCGCTCCTCGCCGGAGAGACCGTCCTGTTCCTCGAGCCGGGCACGTACGGCCCGATCGAGGGCGCGGCCGCGATCATCGGAGACCCCGACGGCGGCGTCATCATCGACGCCACGGGCTCCGCCAACGGCGTCACCGGCGCCAGCTACCTGCGCCACCTCACCATCACCGGCGCCAGCGAGCACGGCGTGTACGCCGACACGGACGTGCGCATCCACGACTGCGTGATCGAAGCGAACGGCACCGCCGAGGTCGACGGGGGCGGCATCTGGGCGAACGCCACGGTGATCCTCATGGACTCGGTGGTCCAGGACAACGTGGGCTACCTCGGCGGCGGCGTCTACGTCGAGCGGAACGCCAGCCTCTACGCCCAGCAGGTCGTCATCGCCGACAACGAGGCCGAGTACGGCGGCGGCCTCTACGGCAACACCACCTTCGGGAACCTCGTCCTCCAGAACACGCTCGTGGTGGGCAACACCGCGAACATCAACGGCGGCGGCGGCGTGTTCCTCGACACCCGCGCGTTCCTCACGCGCGTCACCGTGGCCGACAACGCCCCCGGCGGCATCCGCCTCCGCTACGGCTACTTCGAGGTCGCCGAGAGCGTCTTCGGCGGGAACACGCTCTACGGCCTGGACGAAGCCGACGCGCCGACCGTCAAGATCACCGACTCGGTGTTCGGCCTCGGCGACGTGGTCACCGGCGGTAACGCGCCCGACCCCGCCCAGGGCAACGTGAGCGCGGATCCCAGCTTCCTCGCCTTCACTCCGGGCGTCGCGTGGACCGCGCAGGACCTCCGCCTCACGAGCGGCTCGCCGGGCTCCGACGCGCTCGACGGCCAGGACCGCGACGGCTCCGCGCAGGACGTCGGCGCCTACGGCGGCTTCCTGGGCCGCTTCCCGTCCGGTCAGCAGGGTAACTGGTAGGGTGCCCTCCCCCGACGACCGCCCCCCTCGCCTCCCCGTGACGGGCGGCATCCTCCACCTCGTGCCCACCCCCATCGGGAACCCCGAGGACATCACGCTCCGCGCGCTGCGGATCCTCCGCGAGGCCGACGTCGTCGCCGCGGAGGACACGCGCGTCGCCGCGCAGCTCCTGCGCGCGCACGACCTGCACAAGCCGCTGGTGAGCTACCACGACCACAACGAGGTCGCGCGCGCCACCGAGCTCGTCGAGCGCATCCGCGGCGGCGCACGCGTGGCCCTCGTGAGCGACGCGGGCACCCCGCTGGTGAACGACCCCGGCTGGCGCGTCGTCCGCGCGTGCATCGACGCCGGGCTGCCCATCGACGTGCTGCCCGGGCCCTGCGCCGCAGTGGTGGCGCTCGCCGGGGCCGGCCTCGCCGTGGACCGCTTCTACTACGGCGGCTTCCTGCCGCGCGACGAGGGCCCGCGCCGCGAGGCGCTCGCGGAGATCGCCGCCCTGCGCGCGACGCTCGTCTTCTACGAGTCGCCGGTGCGGCTCGGCGACACGCTCGACACGGTCGCGGCGCTCTGGCCGGCGCGCCAGGTGTGCGTGGCGCGCAACCTGACCAAGAGCTTCGAGCAGTGGATCCGCGGCACCGCGGCCGAGGCCCGCGCCACCCTCGGGGAGGAGACGCGCGGCGAGGTCGTGTTGCTGATCGCGGGGGCTCCCGAGGGCGCCACCGTCGAGGTCTCGTCCCTCGACGGCGACATCCTCCGGATGGCCGGAGAGGGGCTGGGCGCGAAAGACATCGCCACCCAGCTGGCCGCGGCGACTGGGCTGCCGCGGCGCGAGCTCTACCAGCGCGTGCTGGCGGTCACTCGACCCGCACAACCGCGCAGGTGAGGCCGATCTTCTCGGTCTTGCCGCCGCAGGTCTTGGAGCGATCGAAGTAGACGGCGTGCTTGCCGGGCTCGGAGAGGGCGACCTCGACGTTCCAGCGGGGGCCGAACTTGGCGTCCTCCACGGGGGCCACGTCGGTCTGGGTCTTGACCCAGTCCTTGTAGACGTCCGCGGAGTAGGTGCAGTCGGCCGCGCCCTTCTGATCCTTCTGCAGGATCGCGGAGAACTTGACGGTGCCGGGGGCCTGGACGGCGGAGTGGGTGTCGTCCGCGCCGGGGGCCCAGGTGGAGTCGACGTCCTTGCAGGACTCGAAGATGTACTCCTCCTTGGCCTTCTCGAACTTGGCGGTACCGAGGACGTTCTCGTACTCGTTCATCCGCCCGTCGACCATGGTCTGGTACTTGTCCTGGATGGTGACCTGGCACTTGCCCTTGTCGACCGCCACCATGAACTTGCCGCGGATCTTGTTGTTCGGGCTGTTGTCCGCCTTCTTCTGCGCGTCCTTGTCGGCGGGCTTGAGCTTCTTGATCTCGTCGTTCACCTTCTGCGCGACCTTGTCGAAGTCCGCCTGGGGGATGCCGGTGGCCGCGGCGAGCGCGACGGGATCGCAGACGCCGTCGTGCGTGGCTGCCCAGGCCTTGCAGAAGGCCTCGGCGTGCGTGTCGTCCTCGAGGCAGGTCGCGAGCTTGCCCTTGACCGTGCAGGTGTAGTCGTAGACGTCACCCAGGGAGCCGGCCGTGTACTTCGCCTTGAACGACTCGCCGGAGCCGTCGAAGCGGATGCGCGCCATCGGGTTCGGCTTGTCACCGGTCGCGTTCGGCTTGAGGTGGATCCACGCGGTGCCGGAGAGCGTGGCGAGGTCGACCCCGCACGTATCCGGGGCCGCAGCGGCCTCCTTCTTGGGTTCGGGTTCGGGCACGCAGCCCGAAACGAGAAGGGCGAGCGCGAAGAGCGTAGCGGTCCGCATCGGGAGACTCCGGAGAAGGAGGCGATTACAACACGCCGCCCCCGCGTGTCAAGCACGCGACGTTCGCGGCCGCCCCTGCCGCGATCCGACACCGGGTTCACGCCGACCCGTTCACGATCTCCTGACAGCTTCCCAGTAGAAGCGTGCACCGGCATCTGGTACAACTCGCTGGCTCCGTCAGTTCTGTCTCGCTCCAACCCCGTCTGGTCTTCCACGCCGGGCTTCGAACACCCCCGTTCCAACAAGGGCGCATCCCTGCGCCGAAGAGGAGTTCTCGTGTCCTTTGTCCATGACGCCGTTGAGTTCTACAGGGAAGGCGGTTGGGGTATGCACCTCATCACCGGTTGCCTCATCGCCTCCGTCGCGATCACCCTCGAGCGCGTGAAGGTCCTCTTCTTCGATTGCGCCGAGAACAAGCAGGCCCTCCTGACCGGCCTCAACCAGCACATCATGCGCGGCGACATGCAGGCCGCCATCCGCTGGCTCTCCAGCCAGAAGCAGGGCCCGATCGCCCGCATCCTCCGCGCGGGCCTCCTCAAGGCGCACCGCCCCGACAAGGAGATCCAGGCCGCCCTCGACCAGGCGTCCCTCTCCGAAGTGCCCCGCATCGAGGCCCGCACCGGCTACCTCGCGGTGCTCTCCAACGCGGCGACGCTCGCGGCCCTCTTCGGCACCATCATGGGTCTCATCAAGACCTTCGGCGCCGTCGCCAACGCCGACCCCGCCCAGAAGGCCACGCTCCTCTCGGCCGGTATCTCCGAGGCCATGCACTGCACCGCCTACGGCCTCGGCACCGCGGTTCCGGTCCTCCTCGCCTACGCCGTCCTGCAGGCCGCGACCCAGCACATCATGGAAGCGATCAACGAGTCCGTCGTGGCCGAGATCAACTTCGTGCTCTCGAACCGCGCGGCCAAGCAGGAAGGCGCGCAGGCTTCCGGCTAAACCATGGGCGTATCTGTCGAAGGCGGCAAGGGCCGCGGCAAGGGCATGATGGTGGACCTCAACCTGGTCCCCTTCATTGACTTCATGTCGTGCCTCATCGCCTTCCTGATGATCGCCGCGGTCTGGACCCAGATCGCGTCGCTGGACGTGGAGCAGAGCGTCTCGAACGAGCCGCCTCCTCCCGACCAGGAGCCGCCCCCCGTGCCGCCGGTCCCGCCCCTCACGGTTCACGTGAAGTCGGATGGACACTGGATCGGTCGGAAGGTGGAAGAAGGTCTTCAGATCCCCAAGGATGGGGAGCTGTACGACTACACGAAGCTGGAAGAGCTCCTGGTCAAGGACCACGAGACCTATCCGGTCGAAGAGATGGTCATCATCAACACGGATGACGGCGTCCCCTACGAAGAGATGATTCAGGTCCTCGATCTCTCCAGGAAGATCGGGTACCCGAAGACTCTCCTCGCCGGTGGTCCTCCTTCTGCCACGCCGGCAGAAGGCGCCGCTCCCATGCCCGGTGGAGGGTAGATGTCTGCAATCGTCACTCCAGGGCGTAGGCCCGCGTTCACCCCGATCGGCCGTCTCCGCTCGAGCCCGCTGTCCGGTGGCAAGAAGGGCATGTTCGTCAGCCTCAACCTGACGGCCATGGTCGACATGTTCACCATCCTCGTCATCTTCCTCATCCAGCTGTTCACGGCTTCGGGTGAGGTGACGTTGAACGACCGGATCAAGGTCCCCAAGTCCATCGCCGGCACCCTCCTCGAAGAGGGCGGCACCATCATCATGATGGACGACGACGGGACCATCCTGCTCGACAGCATGCCCATCCCCGAGTCCGAGATGGGCACCGAGCTCGACATCGTGATTCCGGGGATGTCCAGCCGCTTGAAGGAGCGCCGGGAATTCGACCTCGACATCAAGAAGCGTCGTGGCGAGCCCGCGGACCCGACGCAGCCGTACGATGGTGTCATCATCATCCAGGCCGACATCAAGACCGACTTCCGGAACGTGCGCCGTGTGCTCGCGTCCGCGAACGACGCCGGATGGGCCAAGATCAAGTTCGTCACGATCCCCAGCAAGGCGATCGATCCGAACGCTCCCGCGGAAGGCGCCGCTCCGGCGCCGGCCCCCGCGGGCTGATCTTCACGGTCGACAAAGCGAAGGCGCCGGGGGCAACTCCGGCGCCTTCGGTGCTTTTGGGGCCGCGCCCCGAACCGCGTTAGGAGGGCGTCATGCTCGCCTCCGACGCCCCCGCCGCGCCCGCCCTGACCGGTCCGGTGGTGCTGTACGACGGCCTCTGCGGCTTCTGCGACGCCAGCGTGCAGTGGCTCCTCAAGGCCGACACCGCGGCGCGCTACCGCTTCGCCCCCCTCCAGGGCGAGACCGCCGCCGCGATCCTCGCGCGCCACCCCAAGATCCCGAAGGATCTCGACAGCATCCTGCTGGTCGAGCCGGACGGCGCCACCGAGCGCGTCTCCTGGCACTCGCGCGCCATCTTCCAGATCTGCCGCGGCCTCCCCGGCGCCTGGCGGGCGGTTTCGTGGTTCGGCGTCTTCCCGCGCCTCCTCACCGACACCGGCTACCGCCTCTTCGCTCGCTCCCGATATTACGTGTGGGGCCGCCGCGAGAGCTGCCGCATCCCCGCACCCGGCGAGCGCGCGCGCTTCCTGCCGTAGGCCCCAGGTGCGCCTCCAACGGGATAAACGCCGCAGGTGAACCACCTCGCCGCCCTCGCCGACGCCCTGGACAACGAGCGCCGCGCGGTCACCGCCGAGCACGCCCTGCTCCGCGCCATGTCCATGGCCGACCGCGTCGCCGCCGGGTTCAGCCTCTCGCCGCTCGACATCGTGACCACGGAGCACCGGTCCAAGGGCCGCGTGAACGTCATTCTGCGCGGGCGTGACCTGAACGACGCGTTCTCCCCCGGTGATCCGGTGGTGCTCGCGCCGGTCGGCCGCCCGGACGAGGGCTACGCCGGCCGCGTGGAGGGGCGGGACGAGGCCACCATCGAGCTGCGCGTCGAGGGCGTCCCCGAGGGGCGTGGGCCGTGGGCGGTGAGCCGCCGCCTCGACTTCATGGTGATGGACCTCCAGAAGGCCGCGCTCCAGCGCGCCGAGCGGCTGTCCACGCCGCTGGCGAACCTGCTCCTCGGCTACGAGAAGCCCTACCGCCCCGACCCCTACGAGCACGCCGCCTTCGCGAACCTCGAGCCAGCCCAGCGCGAGGCCGCCACGCTCGCGCTCGGCGCCACCGAGATCGGCCTGGTGCACGGCCCCCCGGGCACCGGCAAGACCGAGGTGCTGGTCAGCATCCTCGTGGCGCTCAAGGACCTCGGAGAGAAGCCCTGGGCGCTCGCGGAGAGCAACGCCGCGGTCGACCACCTCGCGCTCCGCGCCACCGCCGCCGGGCTCGACGTCGTTCGCCTAGGCGTGTCCTCGCGCGTGGGCGGCGCCGCCCAGCACCTCACGCTCGAGTACCGCATCCTCCATGGCGCCCGCGCCGCTGTGATCCAGTCGCTCGTGCGCCAGGCCACCAAGACCACCGGCATGGAGCTCATCGACATGCGGAACGCCATCCGCGAGGAGTGGTCGGCCGCCAAGCGCGAGATCCTCCAGGGCACGGACGTGCTCGCGATGACGCTCGGCACGCTCCACACCCGCGGCGGCGACCTCACCGCGCCGCGCACCGCGCTGGTGGACGAGGGCGGGCAGATCTCCGAGCCCGCGCTCTGGCTCCTCGCCACGCGGGTCAAGCGCATCCTGCTCGCGGGGGACCCTCACCAGCTCGGCCCCGTCGTGAAGAGCCAGGACCCCCGACTGGAGTTGAGCCTCCTCCAGCGGCTCGTGCAGGCGGGCTTCGCGTTCCCGATGCTCACCGAGCAGCGGCGCATGCGGTCGGACCTCATGGCGCTCTCCCAGCACACCTACAGCGGGCTCCTGCGCGCCCACCCCGACGTGGCCGAGCGCCACGTCGAGGACCTCCCCGGCGTGCTCCCCGGCCCGTGGACCGAGCCCTCCGCGCGCTTCCTCGACACCGCCGGCCTCGGCTACGACGAGGAGCGCGACCCGCTCGGCAGCTACCACAACCCCGGCGAGCTCAAGCTCCTCGTGCGCGTGTGGCGCTCGCTGATCGAGAGCGGCGTCCGCCCCGAGCACATCGGCATCATCACGCCGTACTCCGCGCAGCTCGCCCGCATCCGCGCCGCCCTCCCCGGCGCCGAGGCCGGCACGGTGAACGCCTTCCAGGGCCGCGAGAAGGAGGTCATCCTCGCGAGCTTCGTGCGCTCGAACCCCGATCAGGAGCTCGGCTTCGTGGCCGACCCGCGGCGGCTCAACGTGAGCATCACGCGCGCGCGCCGCCTGTTCGTCGCCATCGGGGACTCGGCCACGCTGAGCACGTCGGCCCACTATGACCGGCTCGTGCAGGCGGTTGGCGGGGGCTACACGAGCGCCTGGGACTTCGACGAGGGGTGACGACATGGGGCGACGTGCTGACATCCGGCTGCGCCGGACGTCAGAAGTCGGACCCGCGGCGCAACTGCGGGAGTCGTCCGCACGCGGGGCAACCGCCGACCGGACCACCGGTGCGACTGCCGACGTACGCAAAGCGCATGTCGGCAGTCGTCAAGGGAATCTGACGACCTGGGGGAGCGGCGAAGCCGCGCCCCACGGCGTCAGATTCTGACCAGCTTCATCTGTACGTCGCTCGACCAGTGGTTGTCGAAGCCCTTGACGCAGATGGAGAGGTAACGCTCGTACTCGTCGTACACCTTGTTGCCCCACTTCCCGCGGATGAACCCCTCGTGTTCGCGCATGCGGCGGCGCCACTCGTGGGTCGTGCGGCCGTAGTGGGTGCGGCGGGTGTTCAGCTGCACGATCTCCCACTTGGGGTTGACGGCCTGGATGAGCTCTTCGAGGCGGGGGTTGAGGCCGCCGGGGAAGATCACGTCCGCCGTGAACTGGAGATCGAGGAGATCCTGCTTGGTCCGCGGGATCCGGTTGCGCAGGATGGCCTGGAAGCCGAAGCACGCGCCCGGCTCGACCCAGCTCGCCAGCTTGTTGAAGTAGGAGCGGTAGATGTCGACCGCGAGGCCCTCGCGCGCCTGGGCGGGCGAGCAGAGGTGGTCGATCATCTCGACGGAGACGAGCGCGTCGTAGGGCTTCGCCGGGGCGTAGTCCTTGTAGTCGCAGAGGATGAACTTGGAGTTCGGCAGGTTGCGGGCGCGCGCCCACTCGAGCTGCTCGGTGGAGAGGGTGATGCCGTGCCCCTCCTTGCAGCCGCGCCGCACGCAGTAGTCGATCATCGAGCCCCAGCCGCAGCCGATGTCCAGCACCGTCTTGTCGGGGGTGACCTCGGCGAAGTCGTACAGCCACTTGGCCTTGTTTTCCTGGGCTTCTTCGAGGGACATGTCCTCGCGGTCGTAGACCGCGGAGGTGTAGTGCATGTTCTCGTCGAGCCAGAGGCGGAAGAAGTCGTTGCTGACGTCGTACGAGACTTCGATCTCTTCCTGCGTGGAGGTCATGCTGGCCCTCAGGTTGCGCGACCCGTTATCTCAGGACGGCACGCCGCGCCACGACACCGCCGCCATCGGGCTCGCCGTTCAATTCCGGCCCGAAGGTCACTTATCGATAGTCGCCCAGCACATGGAACGGGAAGCCCGCCTCGACCTCGCGATCGGCCGGCCCGCGGAAGGCGCCGACGCCCTCGGGGAGCGCGCCGATCGCCCGGAAGAACGCCTCGGACGCGAGCACCTCTCCGCCCTTGGCGATGTCCTCGCCGAGCACGAACGCGCGGTTGACCTCTCCGCCGAACACGTCGCGGCCGGGGATGACGAGGGTGGGGCCGAAGCCGAGGCCCATGCAGCCGCGCAGGGGGGCGTCCGCGCCGTGGTGGTCGTGGGCGGCCGCCGGGCGGGGCCGCTCCGCGTCGAAGGCCACGAGGGCGCGCTGGGCGTCGAGCGCGGCGAGGAGGGCGCGCGGGGCGCTCTCGAAGACCACGAACGAGGTGTCTGCCACCTGCTTGACGTGCACGCCTCCGTGCTCGGCGAGCACCGGCGCCATGGCGCGCTGCGCGGCCGCGGCGAGGGCGAGCGCGTAGCCGATGCCGTACGCGTTGGTGCGGGCGACCATGCGGGTGAAGTCGGTGACGAGCACGGCGGCGACGGCGCCGTAACGGCGCTCGAGCTCGCGCTCCACCCCCTCGCGGGCGAAGTACTGCTCGAGGAGCTGGTCGAAGGTCAGGAAGGAGAGATCGGGCACCCGCACCTCGCGTACCCGGTATCGCGGGCCGGAAGCGGGCGGCGAGCGTTAGGTTCGCGCCCATGAAACCGCGCCTCAGTCGCAAGCTCACCGGGTTCGGCACCACCATCTTCACCGAGATGACGCGCCTCGCGAACGAGCGCGGCGCCATCAACCTCGCGCAGGGGTTCCCGGACTTCGACGGGCCGGACTTCGTGAAGGAGGCCGCCGTCACCGCCATCCGCGCGGGTCACAGCCAGTACGCCCGCATGAGCGGGGTCCCGGCGCTCAATGCGGCGCTCTCGCGCAAGTACGCGCGCGACTACGGGCTCGCCTACGACGGCGACGCCGAGATCACCGTCACCTCCGGCGCCACCGAGGCGCTGTTCGCGGCGCTCCAGGGGCTGTGCGACGTGGGAGACGAGGTCGTGATGTTCGAGCCGTTCTACGACTCGTATCGGGCGGGCGTCTACATGGCGGGCGCCATCCCGCGCGTCGTGACACTGCACCGCTCGGGCTCCGCGGGGGGCGAGGCGTGGGCCTTCGACCGCGAGGCGGTGCGCGCGCTCTTCGGGCCACGCACCCGCGTCCTCCTGCTGAACTCGCCGCACAACCCCACCGGCAAGGTGTTCACGCGCGACGAGCTCGCGTTCCTCGCCGAGCTGTGCCAGGAGCACGACGTCGTCTGCATCTCCGACGAGGTCTACGAGCACCTCGTGTACGACGGCGTGCACATCCCGATGGCGACGCTCCCGGGGATGCGTGCCCGCACGGTGACGGTGTCGAGCCTCGGCAAGACCTTCTCGCTGACCGGCTGGAAAATCGGCTGGGCCGCCGCCCCGCCGGACCTCACGTTCGCGATCCGCTCCGCCCACCAGTTCATCACCTTCGCGACCGCCACGCCGCTCCAGCACGCCGCCGTGGCCGCGATCGACGCGGGTCCGGAGTTCTACCGTGAACTGTCCACCGACTTCCAGCAGAAGCGGGACATCCTCGTCGCCGGGCTCACCCGCATCGGCTTCGACGTGACGGTCCCGGCCGGCACCTACTTCGCGTGCGCGGGCTTCGGCGCCTTCGGCTTCACCGACGACGTCGCCTTCTCGAAGCACCTCATCGAGGTGGGGGTGGCCGTCATCCCACCGAGCGTCTTCTACGTCAACGCGGAGCACGGACGATCCTACGTACGCTTCGCGTTCTGCAAGCGCGAAGAGACGCTGCGCGCCGCCCTCTCTCGCCTGGAGGTCCTGTGCGCGTCGCGTTGATCCAGCTCGACCTGGCGTGGGAGGACGCCGCGGCGAACCACACCCGTGCAGACCGCCGCCTGCGGGAGGCCGCCGCCCTCGGGGCCCGCCTTGCCGTGCTGCCGGAGCTGTTCTGCTCGGGCTTCTCGATGGACACGGCGAAGGTCGCCGAGGACGAGGCCGGGCCCACAGAGGGCTTCCTGCGCGACACCGCGGAGGGGCTGGACATGTGGATCCTCGCGGGGGTGCCGCTGCGGGCGTCGGCGGGCGCGCCGGGGCCGCGCAACGTGGCGGTGCTCGTGTCACCCGACGGCACGATCCAACGCTACACGAAGATCCACCCCTTCTCGTTCGGCGACGAGAACCGGCACTACGTCGCCGGGGACCGCGTCGCGCGGTGGACGGTGGAGGGGCTGCGCATCACGCCCTTCATCTGCTACGACCTTCGTTTTCCGGAGCCCTTCCGCGCCACCGCCGACGACACCGACGCCTACGTCGTCATCGCGAGCTGGCCCGAGAAGCGGCGGCACCACTGGTCGACCCTCCTCCGGGCGCGCGCCATCGAGAACCAGGCGTACACCCTCGGGGTGAACCGCGTGGGCGAGGGCGGCGGGCTCACGTACAGCGGACAGTCGGTCGCGGTGGACCCGTGGGGCGAGGCCCTCGTGGAGGCCTCCGCGCGCGAGGCCGTGCTCGTCGCGGAGATCGAGCCCGGCGTGGTCGCCGAGGCGCGGCGCACGTTCCCGCCGCTCGCGGATCGGAAGCCGTTCCGGGCCTGATCCGCGACGGGCGCCCGGGTCAGCGGCGGCGCTCTTCCGGGTCGAGGAAGCGCTCGATGGCCTGACGCACGCGGACGACGCCGTAGCCGTGCGGCACGCACACGAAGCCGACGTTCATCTCGCGGCACGCGGGGATGATGATCTGATCGGCGTCGTGGCCGGTGAAGCGCGTGAGGAGGATCACCATATCGACGCGACCGGAGCGCACGCGGTCCCGCACGCCGTGGAGGTTGTTGCGCTTGTATTCGGCGCCCACCCACTCGAGCTCGGAGAAGCCGAACGCGCGCTCCAGCCGGAGACGATTGGGCTCACGGGGATCGCCGCCCACGATGAGGGCGCGCTGGGCCTTGGTGAACACCCGCCACGCCCACTCGGCGGGGATCTCGGGCTCCTCGGTGCCGGCGTCCTCGGCCTCGTCGGCGCGGGCGGCGTCGACCTCGTCGCGGATGGCGCGGCGGAGCGACCGGAACTCCTGGCCCTCGAAGGCGTCGACCACGGGGACGAGGCTGCGCACGAGGCGCGAGTTGCGGGCCTGGAGGCCGGCGGCAAAGGCGGCGAGCACCTCGCGGCGGAGCTGGGCGGCGACGGCCGAGCGGGCCTCCTCCGGGCAGATGGTCGACTCGCGCACGAGGCTCTCGATCAGCTCGAGTTTGCGCTGGGCGGAGGGCTCGGCCTCGGCGGGCGTCGGGAGCATCGCGGAGAGGCGCTCGAACAGGGCCTCGGCGTCGTTCTCCCAGCTCTCGCGGTTGGGCGAGTGCCAGCGCGCGAGGCCGTAGACGTACCCGGGGCGCGCGCGCTTGACGTAGGCGGAGAGGGTGCCGAACGCGAAGTCCAGGCGGCGGTCGGCGACGAGGCTCGGCTGCTCCTGGAGGCCGCGGAGGCGCGCGGCGAGGAGACCGATGAGGTTGGCCGTGACCTCTGGGGGGAGGATCCGCCACTTCTCCAGGGCGTCGACCACGCGCAACACGGCGCTGAGGTCGGCGTCCGGGTCACGGGCGGGAAGGAGCTCGCGGAGCTGCTCGGCGAGGCGCACCGGCCAGTCCGCCGGCGGCGCCTGGACGCGGAAGCCGCCCCCGCCCTCGACGTGGGCCTTGAGGCTCGCGAGGGCGTTGGCGGAGGCGAGGTTGGCCGGGGGAGACGCGGGGATCGGCGGGCTCTCGGGCGCGAAGCGCGTGATGGGCGTGCTCAGCGTCGCGTCGTCGTCCGCGAGGGGGAAGTGCGGCGCGGGCAACGCCACGATGCGGGCGGGCTCGAACGGCGGGTCTTCGTCGGGCGAGGGGGCGGGCTCGACGCCGGTATCCAGGTCGAAGGAGAGGGTTCCGCCGAGCCGCCCCCAGCTGACCAGCAGCTCGGCCAGCTCCAAGGCCTTCTCGCGCCGCTCGGCGCTGAGGTGGGCCCGGAGGTCCTCCGGCAGGGGGGCCGCCTGCCACTCTTCGAGCCGGACGACCTCGGCGAGCAATGCCTCCACCCGCGCTCTTCGACGCGCCGCCTCCGCTTCCAAACCGACCGATAGGCGGGGATCGAGGGCGGTTGGAGATCGCGACATAGTGGCTCCAGGGAGGCAATGCAACAAAGAGACCGGCGCATGATATCTGCCTTCGCGCCCCGCGGGGAGACGAAGTTCGGCCGCCCGACAACGGGTGACACGCGTACGGGGCGCTCCGCGTTCGTCGTCCGATAACCCTCTTTCTCCCCGAGTCATCCTCTGCCGTCGCGATTCGCCCGCTGCGCCCGTCCGCGACAGACCGTGTCGCAAATCGGCTTACGTTTGCCTTTCTCGACTGATCTGCCCAAACCAGGACGCGTGCCCAAGAGATGGCGAGCCGGCGAGCGGTCCGGCACGCGTACGAATCAGATGTTCGTACGCCGAAAGAGAGCAGAAGGGACGTTACGGATGACCCACATGATGGGGCCCCACACGGCGGGGACGTAGCCCTCTCCCGTGCCCGCGCGCATCATCGAGAGCGCGCCGTCGGCCGCCTGGTCGACGGTGATCATCAGCGGGAGCTTGAGGCCCTTGGTCATCGGGGTGTCGACCGGGCCGGGCTTCACGGTCACGACGGAGACGCCGTAGCGGGAGAGGCGGTTCCGCAGCGCCTCGAGGTAGGTGGTCATCCCCGCCTTCGACGTGTGGTACGCCGGGTTTCCACGGCGCCCACGCTCCCCCGCGACGCTCGAGATCCCGCAGATGGTGCCCGCGCGCCGGACCTCCATCAAGGCCGACGCGAGGTTCAACCAACACATGCCGGCGAGCAGGTTGACCTCGATCATCTCGCGGTCCTTCGCGAAGTCGTACTCGCCCTCCTCCACCCGCGGCATCACGCCCGCGTTGTAGACAATGAGGTCGCAGCCGCCGAGCTCAGCCACGATGCGCTCGAAGAGCGCGGGCGTCGCGTCGTAGTCGCGCACGTCGTGCGGGTAGACGAGGACCTTGTCCCCGAGCTCGCCGGCGATGCGATCAAGCTCGCTCTTGCGACGGGCGACGGCCGCGACCCGGGTGCCCGAGGCGACCAGCTTGCGCACCATGGACTCGCCGATGCCCGAAGACGCGCCGACGACGATGGCTGTGGCGAAGGACGATGGCATGCGGAGACGCTCCACGCTCGGAGGGATTGGGCCGTCCCCTTAGCCCGTCACGGTCGGATGCGTCCGTCCGCCTCGACGACGAGCGGACCGGCGGGGATCCGCGCGGGGTCGAGGCGCGCGGCGTGGAGCGGGCCCGGCGGGAGGCCGAGGGCGGGGAGCAGCGTCTCCCAGACGCGGTCGGGGGTCCACCCGGCGTCGCGGAGGGCCTCGATGCCGACGCTGCCGTGTGACTTGGAGAGCTTGCGCCCGTCGGGGCCGAGGAGGACGGGCACGTGGAGCCACGTCGGCGGCGCGCGGCCGAGGGCCTCGTAGATGCGGAGCTGCAGGGCGGTCGCCTCGAGGAGGTCGCCGCCGCGGACCACCTCGGTCACGCCGTCGCGCAGGTCGTCGAGGACCACGGCGAGCGGGTAGGCGGCCTCGCCGTCCGCGCGGACGAGCACGGGGTCGTCCTCGGGGGCGACGCGGCAGGGCCCGCGGGCACGGTCGGTGAAGGCCACGGGGCCGGGCGGCGTGCGGTAACGCCAGACCCCCTCGGTGTGGGCGGCGTCCCGGCAGACGCAGGCGCGGGCGAGGCGCAGCGCGCGGCTGCAGGTGCACCGGTACGTGGGGATGCCGTCGAGGGGGTAGGCGCGTGCGGACTGCGGGGCGACCTCCTCGTCCCAGTCGATGCCGAGCCAGCGGAGGTCCGCGCGCTGGCCGGCGGCAACGGCGTCGCGCGCCCGCCCGCGGTCGAGGTCCTCGAGCCGGAAGAGGAGCCGCCCGCCGGCGTTGCGCGCCGAGAGCCACGCGGCGCCGAAGGCCAGGGCGTTGCCGAGGTGGAGGGCGCCGGAGGGCGTGGGGGCGAGGCGGCCGACGGAGGGCACGGTGCGGCCTAGCGCTCGTCGGCGCCGATGTCGGGAGGGTCCCCGCGGGGATCCCCGTCGAGGTCGTCCGTCACGTCGGCGCGGGCCGTGCCCGCGTCGAGCGCGGCGCTGCCGTCCGCGAGGTGGAGGTCTCCCGCGGCGGGATCCACGAAGTCGGCCACGCTCGGCGTGAGGTTGCCGGAGAGGGTCGAGGCGCTGGAGTCGGCGACGCTGGCGAGGTTGCCGGCCGCCTCCACGCCCTCGGAGAACGCGATGGTCAGGTCCCCGCCCCAGACGGAGGCGTGCGCGACGAGGCCGCCGCAGGCGTCCTCCACGCGGATGCCGCCGCCGCTGACGAACACGTTGCGGATCACGCCGCCGTAGTGGCCGACGAGCGCGCGGTCGGGGCAGGCGGCGTCCGGGTAGACGCGCTCGTTGCCCTCGGCGTAGTCGAGGTCTCCGAGGGCGATACCGGCGAGCGCGACCGTCGTTACACGGCTTCGTTCGACGACGGTGTCCCGGCTGCCGGTGCCGAAGCGGATGCCGGGCTTGTCGCAGGTGGGGGAGTCGACGTCGGCGCCGTAGACGCGCGTGCCGGAGGTCTGGACGCCCTCGATGCTCACGGCGCAGCGGTCGACGTGCTGGACGCGCACGCAGCCGATCACGGCGTCGTCGCTGTAGACGCCGCGCTCGGGCAGGACGGCCACGCCGATATCGCCCGGTTCGACGATGTCGACGCCGTAGACGCGGGCGCCGCTCGCGCCGCGGATGGACACGGCGTTGCCGAACGCGTGGGCGACGGTGACCTCGGCGAGGAGCGCGTAGTCGCCGAGGGTGACGAGCTCGGTGGTCGCGTAGCCGCCCTCGAGCACGACGGCCGCGGCGTTGCCGGAGGCGGAGCGCACGGTCACCCCCGGCGCGATGGCCAGGTTGTGCGCGGCGTCGCCGCCGGTGAGCGTGTAGGTGCCGTCATCGAGGAGAAACACCGAGCCGGACGGGGCCGTTCCCAGCGTCTCGCGGAGGGTGGCGGTGTCCTCGGGGCCGAGCCGCACGCCGTCTCCGGAGGGGAGCGCGGAGCAGTCCTCGGGGAGCGGGAGGGCGGAGCCGGGCGTTCCGTCGCCAGCGGTGTCGTCCTTGTTGCCCGCCGGATCCGTACAGCCGAGGGCGAGGAGCGCCACGAGGCCGGCGAAGCCGCGCCCCGGAAGCTCGCCGCCGCGCGGCCTATCCACCCTTCAACACCTGCTCGACCGCCTCGAACTCGGGCTCGCTCACGGAGCCCATGCGCACGCAGCGCACGCGGTCCTGGGGGTCCACGAAGAGGTGGACGGGGATCACGGCGTTCGCGTCGAGGCCGACGGAGCCGAGCCAGGTGGCGAGGTCGCTGGACTGGGCGAAGCGCATGCTCGGCGGGGCTTCCGGGTGGGAGCCGCGCCACTTGGTCACGTCCTCCGCCTTGGCGTCCACCGAGAGGAACTGGAGCGTCACGTCGATGCCGGCCTTGGCGAGGCGCGCCTGCCACTTCACGAGCATCGGCATCTCTTCGACGCACGGCTCGCACCAGGTGGCCCAGAGGTTGATCCAGGTCCAGCCGTTGCCCTTGGCCATCGGCGGCCCGTCGAGCGCCGGGAGCGCGAAGAGCTTGGAGGCCTCGGGCGCCGGGCGCTGCTCGCAGAAGTCGTCGACCGAGGTCGCCTTCTTGGGGGCGGCCGCGACGGCGTCGAACCGCGACGGGAGGGGCTCGGCGGGCTTCTGGGGCTCGCCGCCGGAGCAGGCGAGCAGGGCGAGGAGGGCGATCATAGGCGGCAATCGATCCAGGCGACGAACGCCGAGCGGTTGAGGTCCTGGGGCTGGCAGGCCTCGGTGCCGCCGCTGCGCTGCCAGGAGCAGAACTCCTCGTCGAGCTGCTGCACTTCTTCGCCGAGCCAGAGCAACCCGAGCTCCTTGTCGAGATCGGGGTCGTTGAACTTGGTCTTGAGGTGGCCCAGGACCGCCTCGCCGCGCTTCTGGGACAGGTCGCGGTTGTAGACCTCGGAGCCCTCCGGGGAGGAGCGCGCGACCACGAAGAAGTAGCTGGCGCCACGCTGATCGGCGAAGAGCTGCTCCAGGAGGGCGGCGTCTCCGGGGTCTAGCTCGGCGGACTCCTTGTCGAACTGGATGATGCCGGCGCGGTCGGCGAGCGGCGCGAAGAGGGCGTTGAAGTCCCCCCCGGCCACGGTCGCGACGTTCTTCGCCTCGAGGGGCTGACAGCCGCGCACCTCTCCGTTGGAGAGGAGGCCGCAGCTCTGCAGCACGCGCCGGAGCACCTTCTTGAGGTCCGCCGAGCAGTAGCCCTCGTCCGCCGCCGCCGCGACGGCCACCTGGGCCTCGTCGGACGGGGTGGCCTTGGCTTCTTCGAGCCGGGCGGACGCGGAGGCCACCCAAGTGCCCGTGAGGGCGGTGGGGATGAGGAGCGCGCCGGCGGCGATGCCGATGTGGAGACCGGTGTTCACTGGGTACCTCCCTTGACCTTGGTGGCGGCGCCCTGGTTCTCGAGGAGCCGCGTGAGGGCGTACTCCATGCCGAGGTCCGTGTCCTCGTCACACAGCTTCACGCCGTTGACGTAGAGCTGCGGGGTGAGGACGGCGAGCTGGTTGGTGACCGCCCAGCGGAGCGACTTGTTCAGCTTGGACTTCACCGCGGCGCTGCCGAGGCAGGACTTCATCTCGGGGAACGCCGCGAGCACCATGGTGCTGGCCGCGCCGGGGTCGGCCTTGGTGGCCTCGCGGATCTCGGTCTGGTGCTCGAAGGCCCAGGCGACCACGGCGTCGGCCTTGCCGGGCTCGGCGCAGAGGACGGCCTCGCTGACGGTGCAGGCGCCCGGGTGGACGGCGCTGCCGACCATCCAGTTGCAGGTGTTGTCGAGCGGGAACATGACCGCGCGGCGCGACATCTGGCCGTCGAGGCCGGAGGCCGACAAGCGCGCCTCGAAGCCCTTGCATGCGGGGCAGAGGGGGTCGAACACCTCGATGGTGTCGGCGCCGCCGGCGTTGGTCGGGCCGAGCGGGACCATGACACCGTACTGATCCTCGGGCTTCGTCAGCGAGCCGCAGGTCCCGACATAGCCGGCGTAGTCCGGCATCACGAGCAGGTAGACGAGCGCGGGTGCGACCACGAAGCCGACGCCCTGGCCGAAGGACATGGCGTGCCCGCGCATGTCGCCGAAGCCGGCGGGCACATCGTCACCCACGAGGCCGATGTCCGCTCCGAGGCGGGGCTGGGAGGCGGCGCGCAGCTCGAGGAGCGCGGCCACGAAGCACACGACGCTGGAGGAGTAGATACCGATGCAGAGCTTGCAGGCGGCGTCGAGCTCGACCAGGGAGATGTACCCGAACACCAGGGAGGTGAGGAGCGGGAGCGTCGACGCGGCGAGCAGGAAGACGCGGGGGCCGCGCTCGTCCGAGCCGCGGTTGACCAGGAGGTCGACGCCGCGGAAGAGGAGGAACGCGAAGACCGCCATGCCCGGGAGCGAGACCGGCAGACCGCCCCAGAGGACGGACCGGAACACGCTGGAGTACGGGCTCATCATGGTGACGTGGCAGCCGGACGCGCCGCTCACGTCCGGGGTGTCGAGCCCCGGGATGAAGGAGCAGTGGATGCTGTGGACCTGCCGGTCGAGGTGCTCGACGAAGTCGTGCGTCGAGAACCCGGCGAAGAAGAGCCCGGCTGCGGCGGCGACGATGAACAGGATGGTGTACGGCGAGAAGCGCATGTGGGGGAGCCCCTTGGGCGCCGTATGAACCCGTTTCCACGCGCTGTCAAGGGCTGCCCTCGGGTTGGTTACAACCCTGCGGCGTCGAAGCGGCGCGGCAGGATGCCCGACGCCATGCGGAGGGGCGTCGGATCGACCGTGTCGTTCGTGGCGAAAGTGGCGAGCGTGTCCGCGGAGAAGTTCTTCAGGAACCGCCCCGCCACCTTCGCGATCGGCTCCGGGACCTGAACGATCCGCACCCGGCGCTCGCCCGCGATGCGCTCGATGATCTCGCGCACCGTGATGGCTTCGGGACCACCGGCGTCGAACGCGGCGTTCCACACGCCCCGGTCGAGGAGGGCGAGGATGGCGCCGTTGAAGTCGTCCACATGGACGGGCTGACGGAGCACTTCGGCCGAGCCCGGGACCGGCACGAACGGCGCGCGGCGGACGAGGGTGGCGAGGGTCGCGAAGCTCTCGGTGTGCGTCGGCCGGTGCGTCGCGTGGGCGGGGCCCCAGGGCGCGCAGGGGCGCACGACGAGCCACTTCTGCCCGGAGGCCATCACGCGGGCCTCGTCCTCCACGCGGGACTCGGCGTAGGCGTTCTTCCGCGGCCAATGCACCATCGTGCTGGAGGCGTACACGAGCGGGAAGCCCCACGCGAGCACGGCGTCGAGCATGCGGCGGTTCTGCTCGCGGGCGTCGGGGGCCATCACCTTCGCGGCGAGGTGCACCACGACGTCGACCTTGGCGGGGCTGAACGAGGTGACGTCCGCGGGGATCGACTTGACGCCGTCCAGGAGCATCGGCGTGTTCCGCCAGAGCCCGAGCACGTCGTGGCCGGCGCGCGCCGCCTGCGTGCAGAAGTGCGCTCCGACGAAGGAGGACGCACCGGTGACAAGGATCCTCATGATTGGCCTCGGATGGCGATGAGCACCGCGGCGCCAGAGCCGAAGCGGTGCAGGTCGGGGAGGAAGCCCGCGGCGCGGGCCCACCCCTCGACGGTGGCGGTGGTCTGGACGAACTCGAGGGCGTCGCCGAACTGCTCGGGCGCGTCGATCTGATCGGGGGGGAACGACCACATCACGTCGCCGACGACGAGGAGCCCGCGGGGCGGAAGGAGGCGCGCGGCGGCCTGGATCACCGCGCGCTGGGCGGCCGGCGGGCGGCGGCGGAGCCATCCATGGAGGCAGATGATGGAGAGGCCGGGCGGGGGATCGTCGAGCCCGTCGCGACGCACGAGCGTGTGGACCCGGGCCGCGAGCGCGTCGGCCACGGCGGAGTCCCCCGCGTAGAGCACCACGTCCTCAGCGGTCGCGGCGCAGGCCTCGACCACCACCCGCGCCGTCACGCCCGCCCAGTCCACGCTCACGCCCCGTCCGCCGGCGGCGACTCGGGCGCGCGGCGACAGAGCCGATATACCGGGAGACCGTCCCGCGCACACACGCGCTCACGTCGCGACAACACCGGCCCCATCGGGGGTGAAGGCGCGTCGGGCCAGCCGTCGAAGAGGGCCGCGGCGTGGTCGTGGAGGCCCTGCACGTCCGTCGCGAGGTAGACCGCGCCGTCCGGGGCCAGCACCCGCCGGATCGCCGCGACCAAGGCGGGGGATAGCAGGAGGTGACGCGGGTTGTCGGTCGGCGTCGGGAAGAGGATGTAGACCCACGAGACGCGCGCGGGCGGGAGCACGGCCGTGAAGACGGTGCGGGCGTCCGCCCGCCACAAGAAGCAGTTCGGCGGCGCGTGGGGCGCGGCGGCGGCGACCCGGCGCTTTCGGATCTCGAGGCCGAGCCACCGGATGTCGGGCCAGCGCCGCGCGTGGTCGAGCAGGCGCATGCCGTGGTCGAAGCCGATCTCCACCGCGAGGGGGCCGTCCGCGCCGACGAAGGCGTCGACCCGGGCGCGGATCTCCGCGTGGCGCGGCTGATCGTAGAGGGCGGTGCCGCCAAGCACGCCACGGAGTTTTCCGTCAGCGGTCGGCGCGAGCGGTTCGGGCGGGGTCCAATCGGGCACGTGCCCGGATACTCTCCCCCGAGCGTGAAAGCCATCTCCACCTTACTCGCCGTGAGCTCGCTCGCGAGCACCCTCGCCGCCGGGCTGCTCGGCATGGTCGTGGTCATGGCCGTGGGCTCCCCCCTCGCGATGGGGGCGCGGATGTGGCTCGGCGACACCGAGCCGGAGCGGCCGCACCTGCCCTGGCCCATGGTGCTCACCTTCCTCGTCCTCATGCTCCCCGTGCCCTGGCTCTACCGGAGGCAGTGGAAGTTCGCGGGCATCGCCGCCCTCCCCTTCGCGCTGCTCCCGTTCTGGCAGCTCTACCGGTTGTACCTGGCCGCCGCGCCCGGCTGACCGCCCGTCCACCGGCGCCGCCCCGCCGGGCCCGGAGCCTCCCGATGCCCCTCCCCCTCCCCGCCGACTCCCTCCTCTTCTCGCCGCTCGCCCTCAACGGCGTGACGCTGCCGAACCGCGTGTGGCTCCCTGCGATGGTCACCTGGCTGTCGAACGACGCGGGTGAGGTCACCGAGAACGTGCGTCGGCGCTACGTCCGGTACGCGCAGGGCGGGCCGGGGATGATCGTGCTCGAGGCGATGGGCATCCGCGACGTCGCGAGCGGTCCGTTGCTCCGCATCGGCCACGACCGCTACCTCCCCGCGCTCGGCGAGCTCGCGGCCGAGGTCCACGGCGCGGCCGACGTACGCGTCATCCCGCAGATCATCGACTTCCTGAAGATCGCCCGGCGCGATCCCGCGCGCGCCCTAGCCCGGCTCGAGGGCCGCTACCCGGGCTGCGGGACGTGGAGCGAGGACGACCTCCGCGGCCGCCTGACGCCCCGCGAGTGGCGCGACTACGCGTACGGCTACCGCCAGCAGGTCGAGGACCTCGGCCGCGACGAGATCCTGGCGCTCCCCGGCCTCTTCGCCGCCGCCGCCCGCCGCGCCCGCCTCGCCGGCTTCGACGGGGTCGAGCTCCACTTCGCCCACGCGTACACGATGGCGAGCTTCCTCTCGCGCACCAACGCG
>CAJBVW010000402.1 GCA_903959175.1 uncultured Pseudomonadota bacterium | reverse complement strand
GGCGGGGGCGCGGGGACGGGCGGCCGAGGGATGACGGCGAGGTTGGGCGGGGGGCCCGGATCGACGGTCGGGGGGATCGCGGCCGACGTGAACATCACGGCGTCGAACGCCTCGGTGTGGTCGTTCGTCTCTTCGACCGGGGGCATGGGCACGTCGACGAAGGCGAGCTCGACGGTGCCGATGCGGACGCGGTCGCCGTCCATCAGGACCTTCTCGCGGATGCGCCGGCCGTTCACCCAGGTGCCGTTCGAGCTGCCGCGGTCGCGCACCCAGTAGCTGCCGGCGGTCTCGCCGACGTCGGCGTGGAGGCGCGACGAGGCGGGCTCCGGGAGCACGATGTCCGCCTTCTCCGAGCGGCCGAGCGAGAGCGTGCCGCCGGGCGGGATGTCGAAGCTGCGGCGGTCCATCCGGTGCGCAGAGACGACCTCGAGGCGCGCGGCCACCTGGGAGAGGCCGCCCACGAGCACGGTGGCGTCGTGCCCGGCGGTGACCTCGGCGGTGGTGTCCCCGCCGGAGACGTAGAAGCCGAGGGTGAAGGGGTCGATCACGACCTCGTCACCGTCGGAAACGGCCTGGCGCTCGATGCGCTGGCCGCGAAAGAGGGTGCCGTTGCCGCTGCCCATGTCCTCGACGACGATGCCGGCGTCGTCCACCGCGATGCGGGCGTGCCGGCGCGAGACGCCGATCTCTGAGAGCACGACGTCGTTGTCGTCGGCGCGACCGACGACGACGGCGCCCGGGACCAGCACCATCCGGCGCTCCGGATGTCCGTCCCGGCGGATCACGAGCTCCACCTGCCGCGCCAACATGGACCGGTACGCCCTCCGGGCCGCAGTCTAACCGGAAACGGGGCGACCTCGAATCGGCGCGCTCGCGGGGCGCCCGCCGGGGCTACTCGACCTACCGCCCGCGCGAGGCGTCCTTCGCCTTCTGGAGGTACTCGACGGCGCGCACGTGCATCGGGTCCGTCGGCTCGGGGACGAGCATGAGGACGGTCTCCCAGGCGCCCACGGCCTGCGAGAACTGCATGCTGTCGAAGTAGCGCATCCCGGCGTCGAACTGCTGCTGCACCTTCGCGGCGAGCTCGACCTCGATGCGCTCGATGCGCACCTTGCAGATCGCGCAGGCGGCGTCGATCTTGAGCGCCATCTGGTACTGCTTCTTCGCCTCGGAGAGCCGGCCGCTGTCGTACATGCCCTGTGCGAGCTCCACGAGCTCGCGGGAGCTGGTGCCCGGCGGCGCGTCCGGCACGTTGGCGAGGGAGGCGCTCGGGTCGGCCCCGGCGACCACCGCGAGCGCGTCGGCCACGGTGGGCGTCGCTGGGACGGGGGCAGCGACGCTCCCGGCACCCGCAGGGGGCACGACGGTCCCGGGAGCGGGCTCGAGCATGGTGCTGAGCGAGTAGGCGGAGCCGCCCGCCGCAGGGGCAGCGCTCGCCGCGCCGTCGTCTCCGCCGCTGCCGACGAGGCCGATGCAGGCGATGAAGCTGCCAACGAGGAGGATCACCAGGACGAAGGGCCAGATCTTCCATTTCGGGGCGGAAGGGGCGGCGCTCGGGGCGGCCGCGGGCTTCTGCGCCGGGGCGGCGCGGGGAGGCACGACGGGGCCGGTGGTCGAGGCTCCGGGGACCACCTCGAAGATGTGGGCGCCCACGGTGAGCTGGTCGCCCACCTTCATCTGCTTGTGGTCGGGGACGCGCTCGCCGTTGACGAAGATGCCGTTGCGCGAGCCGGCGTCCTGGACCCAGACCGCGCCGTTATGCAGGAGCACCCTGGCATGTTGGCGGCTTACGCCGCCGTCGTCGATGTGGACCTCGTTGCCCACCTCGCGCCCGATGCGGAGCCCTTCCATCGTGATGGTGAAGCTCTTGCCAGCAAGCAGCCCTTGGGTGCCGAGCAACGCGGGGCCACGGTCCATCTCGGGATCTCCTTCCAGCGGTTCGACGAGGCGGAGCCGGACGCGCGGACGGGGCGCACCGACGCGAGGGATCTAACTCATCGTGGACGCGCACCACCGGCCGCGCGCGCGCGGGTCGCGACGCGGTTGATGCTGTGCGCGAGCTGCTCCATTTGCGCCAGGCGCACGGGAGAGACGATGTCCTGCCCCTCGCCGAGGAGGGCGAGCTCTGTCTCCTCACGGAGCGCGGCCAGGGGCCGGAGCATGAGCCACCACGCGCCCCCGATCAGCAGGGCCGCGACGAGGAGCGTGGCGAACACCGCCGCGACGCCGGCGACGAGGCCGCCGCCTTCGATGACGGTGTCCGGATCGTACCCGATGAGGGCGTACCCGACGATCTGCCGCGGTCCGGTGCCGCCGACCTGGGCGCGGATCGGGTAGGCGATCTCCAGGCCGTCGGCGCCCATCTCCGCGGCGGGCTCGCCGGTGGAGGAGGCGGTGCTGTAGGCGTTCGAACCGCTGATGCTCGTGCGGAGGCGATCCGCCGGCGCGAGCACGGTGCCGCGCGGATCCGCGACGGACGCCTTCGTCACCCCGGGGCGCTCGAGCAGGAAGGCGGTGTCGAGGGCGATGCCGCGCTGGTCCGCGAGGGGCTGGGCGTTGCGGTTGGCGAGGGCCTCGGCGAGCGCGACCCCGCGGAGCACGCTGACTTCCTCGACGTTGGAGCCGTGGAAGACCTGCACGAGGTTCACGCACGACACGAGCGCGAGCACGGTCATCAGCAGGAGCGTGGCCTGGACCACCCACGGGAAGCCGGCGGCGCGGGCTGCGGGGCCGGCGTCGGGGAGGGGCTCGGCGCGGGGCGGGGCGGGATCGGGGAGACGCGGCGCCGGAGGGGACGGGAGCGTCGACTTTGGCGCCGGCGGCGGCGGCGACTTTGCCGCGGCGGG
>CAJBVW010000401.1 GCA_903959175.1 uncultured Pseudomonadota bacterium | reverse complement strand
GCGCCGGTCTCCGCCCTTCGGGTGACGCCCCCTCGCGCGGGGCGCGTGGTCAACTTGGGTCCCAGATGACCACCCACTTCTGGCCGCCCAGCGGCCAAAACCCGGCGAGCATCCCAGATGACCACCTACTTCTGGCCGCCCAGCGGCCACACAGGTGCGGCTCGGCCGCGAGGCGCCCCGCCGCGAAGCCTTGGCCCCGCGACGGCGGTGGCCGGGGCGGCCCAAAGCGGGCGTTCGTCGAAGGTCACGGAAGGGCGAGCGTCCCGGACGAGGGGCCCTCGATGACCGCGGGGCGGTCACCGAGGTCGGAGGGTCGCGGACGAAGCGGCCGGGTCGAAGCGCCAAGCGTTCGCGCGAGGGGGCGTTACCCGAAGGGCGGAGACCGGGGCGTCACGATGGTCGACCGCGCGGGGCAGCGGACCGGGCTCCGTCGGGCGGCCGCCGCCCGATAGCACCCGGCCGGCTTCGCCGGCGCGCCACCGTTCCCCCCGCCCCCCGCTCCCGGCCCCCCGCTCCCCGAGCGGCTAAGCGGCGTGGATGCTCCTCGCGCTCCTCTCCACGCTCGCGCTCGCCACCCCGCGCGACGCCGCCCCCGCGGAGCCCGCGCCCCCCGCCACGCAACGCCCCGCGCGCGGGGGCGTCACCCGGAGGGCGGAGACCGGCTCCGGGCCGGGCTCCGTCGGGCGGCCGCCGCCCGATAGCACCCGGAATCGCGCCCCGTCGTGGGGGTCACCAACGTCGGGGTCGTGGGGGAGCGTGTCGGGCGATGACGTGGCGCCGCTCGCGACGGCCACCCGGCCCGCCCCCGCGGCGCGACGATTACGGATCACTTACAGCCGCACGACGCCTACTGACATCTCGCTTTCCGGGGTGCTAGCAGACCCGCTTTCCGGAGTCGCCCATGCTGTCGCCCCCCACCCCCGTGCACCTCCCCCGTGGAGCCCGCTGGGTCGCGCGCCGCGCGCTCCTCCTCGCGCTGCTCGCGCCGACCTCGGCGTTCGCCGCTACCTTCCCCGCGGACGCCGACTGGAACGCCCTGTCCCAGTCCGGCCTCGGCATGGGCGACGTGACGGGCGACGGCCAGAACAACGGCCGCGAGATCGTCGGCGACGCCACGAGCCCCGCGGTCTACGTCTACAACGACGGCGTCACCTTCTTCGTGCGCCTCCGCCTGGACACGACGCCGCTCCAGTCGCCGGGCAACCTGCGGCCGTACGGCTGGGGCCTGCTGTTCGACATCGACGGGGACTTCTCCTCCTACGAGTACGCCCTCATGCTGGACGGCATCACCGAGGAGATCGTCTTCGCCGAGAACACCTCGCCGAGCGGGGTCGGCGATCCGGCGGACGACGCCGAGACCGACGTGCTCGGCTACCCCGTCGCGACCGACTATGCGGTCGGCGGCAACGTGCGCGCCCTCGCGGCGGACACCTCCTTCAATACCGACACTGACTACTTCCTCGACTTCGCCCTCCCCTACGCGGACGTGAGCGCCGAGCTCGGGACCGGTGCGATCTCCTTCCTCGCCGGCACGTCCAACAACGGCCGCTCCCTCGCGGTGGACCTCGCCGGCTGTGACGACAGCGGCGCCTGCACCATCGCGGACGCCGTGTCCGACCCCAGCGACCTCGACGGCAACGCCCTCGAGGACGCCGACGGCGACAGCCTCTACGACACCGAGGAGGACATCGACGGCGACGGCGACGTCACCAACGACGACTCCGACGGGGACGGCACCCCCGACTACCTCGACACCGATGACGACGGCGACGGCCTCCTCACCGCCACCGAGCTCGCGGGCAGCACCGACTACCTGGACGACGACAGCGACGACGACGGCCTGTTCGACGGCACGGAGGACGCCGACGGCGACGGCGCGGTCGGCGCGACCGAGACCGACCCCACCGTGTTCGACACCGACGGCGACAGCCTCGGCGACGGCCTCGAGAGCGGCCTGACCGCCCCCGAGGGCGCCGACACCGCCGGCCCCTTCGCGGGCGACGCCGACCCGACGAGCACGACCGACCCGCTCGACGCCGACACCGACGGCGACACGCTCTCCGACGGCGCCGAGGACGCCGACGGCGACGGCGCCGTGGGCGCGACCGAGTCCGACCCGACGCTCTTCGACACCGACGGCGGCACCATCGACGACGGCACCGAGGTCGGCCGCGGCACCGACCCGCTCGACGCCAGCGACG
>CAJBVW010000400.1 GCA_903959175.1 uncultured Pseudomonadota bacterium | reverse complement strand
TGCCCTACCTCGCGCTCGTGGCGGTGTACGGGTGGCCGCCGAACGTGCTGCGTCGAAGGCAGATCGTCCGCTACCTGCGCGCGGGTTGGAGGGTCGCGCCGCCGCCGCCGGGGCTCTCCGCCGGGCGCCGCGCGTGGCTGACGATCCTGGTGCTCCGCAAGGCCGCCACGATCCCGCTGTGGGGCCTCGCGTGGCTGCTCGACGAGGTCCTGTACGTGCGCTAGTCAACCCCTGAGCCCCTCATGAACCCCGGACACGGCTCGGGGGTCCGGCCAGCGCGCTGACGGGTCAGGGGTCGTTCACCGCGGAGATCCGTACCGCGACGTAGTTGTGGGCCCACTGACCCGGGCTGGCGGACGGCCTGCCCGATTTCTTTGGGCGCTGGACGGCTGGTCGGGTGGGACGTGTGGGGAGGCGGCGCGCGGGTTCAGGCGACGGCGAAGATGCGCGCGGCGAGGACGCGCACGGCGGCGTGGCGGTCGCGGAGGTCGGCGCGGAAGGTGGCGTGGACGCGGCGTGCCGCACGGTCGTAGAGGGCGCGCTGGCGCTCGGGCGCTTCGGCGAGGACGGCGTCGCCTGCGGCGGCGAGCCAGAAGTCGCGGGAGAGCGCTCCGTCGTCGGCGAGGGCGCGGTCGATGAAGACGCGGAGGCGCTCCTCGGGGGCGCCGGCGGTGGCGTCCCGGTTGGCCACGAGGCGGCGGAGCGCTCCGTCGCGGGCCTGCACGCGCCGTTCCCAGAGGTGGCGGGCGACGGCGAGCCCCTCGTCGCGCTCGGCGATGTTGCGGACGATGCCGAGGAGGTAGCGGGGGCCGGCGTCGGGGGGCAGGGTGCCCGCGTCGCGCTTGCCCTCGAAGGTGGCGATCCCGGCGAGGACCGCGTCGTGGGGGTAGCCGGCGATGGCGTTCTTGACGTTGCCGGTGGGATCGTCGAAGCCCAGGCGTACGAAGACCTCGTCGAGGAGGGCCCGCACGATCGGATCGAGGCGGGCCCGGCGCGTGTGGAAAGCGAGCTCCTGCCGGCGGCGTCGCTCCTCCAGCTGGGCCTTCGCGGCTCCGATCTGTTCGTCGGTTGGTTGGTCGCCCTGATAGAGTTGGACCCGGCTCCGGCCGTTCCTGTCGTTGCGCGGTCGGTGGTTCGTGGCGCGGCAGTAGACCGTGAGGATCACGGCGAGGACCGCGCGGGCGAGCTCCTCGTCGGTGTCGCCGCGGACGACGAGCGGGGGCGCGGTCTGCTGGAAGAGGCCGAAGGCGCCCTCGACGGGGGCGTCGGTCTGGGGGCGGCCGAGGGTCGTGCGGATGTGTAGGGTGTCGTCGGCGAGGGCCGCGGCGACCTCGGGAGCGTGGTTGGCGGCGTAGTTGTCCGTGTTGAGCGCGAGGGGCTTGGCGCCGGTGGTGATGACGCCGTCCTCGAAGGCCTGGACGACGGCCCGGGCGTCCTCCTCGCGGCGGAGGCAAGCGCCGACGAGGGCGGCCGACCAGCCGTCGACGGCGAGCTCCCAGCTGAAGGTGAAGGTGCGGCCGTTGAGCGTGATGGTGATCGGGGAGCCGTCCTGGAACCACTGGGCGCCGGCGTGGAAGAAGACCATGGCCTTGCGCATCGCCTTCTCGTCCGGCGAGCGGCCGGGGCGTCGCTTCGGGCGGCGGCCGGCGCGCACCGCGAGGATGCGTCCGATGAGGGTGTCGCCGTAGGGGATGCGGAGCTCGGCGCGAACGAACACGCAGAAGACGGAGAAGGGGCCCTCCCACCGCCGCCAGCCCTCGACGATCGAGGCGATCCGGGCGTCGGTGGCGTCGTCCTCGACGGTCACCTTCGGGGCAGGCACGGGCGCAGGTGCGTCGAGCCAGTCCTTCAGCGTGTCGAGGGGCACGCCGACGGCCTCGGCGAGGCGAACGCGGTCGAGGTCGGCGTGCCGGGCGACGAGATCGAGGACGAAGCGCCTGAAGCCGTCGCTGTAGGTGTGGCGCGTGCCCGCGGTGATCGCGGAGCCGGGGTGGGCACGGAGAAAAGCGAGGACCTCCCGCGTGATCGCACCGGTGTCAACGGGCGGAGAGGGCGGCGCGGGAGGACGACCGGGCGGACGAAGGAGCGCGGGTAGGAACGCGAGGATCCGCCTGGAAAGCTCGTAGGCCTGGGTTCTCCCGGCGCCGGTCGCCTCCAGCACCTGGGCGGCGTTCGGGTGCGGTAGGCCGAGGCGGGCCAGGGACGGGTTGGCGGCGAGCAGGAGCGCGGCTTCGAGGACCGGCGCGACGCCGGAGGGCTGACTGGCTACGACCATGGTCGTCCGCTCGTAGCGCGGCCGGTGGAGACGATGGCTGGACTTCGAGGGCTCTACGAACAGCTGGACCGCACCGTCGAGGCGCCGTACGACGGGGGGACGGACGAACCCCCGTCGATGACGATGTGCCTGCTGTACGTCGCCGAACCGTTCGGGCTGCGGGACAAGGACGACCTCGAGGAGGCGCGGACGGCGCTCCGCTGGGCGCAGTACGTCTGGAACCTCGTCCGGATGACGACGAAGCACCGAGACCTCTACATGCGGGATTGGTGGGCGCACGACCTGGCGGACTACGCCATGACCCCGAACGACCTCATCGAGATCACGGTGCGCGCCCGGGCCTGGCCTCACGATCGTCGCATCGTGGGCGAGGCACGGATCGATGTCGAGCCGTCGGGGGCCTGGCGCGTCGCCGTGGCCTCCCTCGTGCCCCCTCTCCCTACGTCTCGAAGATCTTCCGCCCCATGAGCCAGATCTCGGGCTTCCCCCGGTGGGACACCACGCGGAAGAGGTCGAGGGTGCGGAGCGTCAGGTCGAGCGCGTCCGGCGGGCCGCCGCCGGCCTCGATGCGCGCGAGGACCTCGTCGACGCGCCCGTGGAAGCGATCGGCGGGGACCAGGAGACCGCCCAGGGCGTGATGCGTCCGGTGCTGGTTGTACCAGGAGAAGTGAGGACCCAGGTGCCGGCGCAGGTCCCCGAGGTCGGTGAACGTGATGCGTCGGAAGAGCTCCTTCTGCAAATTTGCGTTGAACACCTCACTTTTTCCATTGAGCTCCGGCGTCGTCGCGACGATCTGGTCGACGCCGTACTCCTCCAGGACGCGCGTGAAGCGGCTCGACCCCTTCCACGCCCAAAAGGCGGAGCCGCCGTCGCTCATCACCGCTTCGGGCCGACCATACCGCGCGACCGCGGCCTCGAACGCGCCGATCACCGCGTCGGCGCGCTCCGCGTCGTCGAGCGCCCAGCCGGTCACGAACCGGGAGTAGTCGTCGATGAGCGCGAGCACG
>CAJBVW010000399.1 GCA_903959175.1 uncultured Pseudomonadota bacterium | reverse complement strand
GGTCGACCGCCGCGCGAAGGCGAGGCCCGCGGCTGCCAGCCAGCCCAGGGGAACGAGCGGCGCGCCGGCAGGGGGGCCACACCCGCCACAGCCCAGCTGGTCCAGCCGGGTCAGTGCCCCAGGGGCCTCCGCGGGCGCTTCCTCATCCGTGTCGGTGGCGACGTCGGTGTCCGCCCCCCCGCTCGTGTCCGTGGTCCCGCCCGTGTCGCTCCCCGGCGCGACGCAGGTGTCGCCCACGCATAGGGTCCCCTCCGGGCAGGTGGCCTCTGCGTACACGCCGTCGGCGCAGGTGGCCAGCGCGGTGTCCGAGAGGCATACGCCGCTGTTGGGCCCGGCGCTGCACCGCGCGTCCATGCAGGCGGCGCCGGCGTCGTCGGTGCCGCACACCAGCCCGAAGAACGCGCAGTCGCCCACGCCGTACTCGCCGTCGTTACAGCTCTCGATCTGCGTCGCGTCCACGCAGCCGTACACACGCAGACCGTTTCCCTCCGGGCAGCGTGGGTCCACGCAGAAGGCGAAGGTCCCGTCCTCCTGGCAGCCGAGCCCCTCCGCGGCGCAGTCGCGCGCGGCCTGATAGCGGCCGCCCTCGCACGCGCGGAGCGTGGTGCCCGCGCACCAGAGGCCGTTGGCTTCCACGCACCGGGTGTCCGCTGTGTCCTCCCAGGTGATGGCCAGGTGGTTCGCCACGGTGCGTGGTGAGCCGTCGGAGGGGTGGTTCTTGACGCACAGGTCGTTCGCCCCGCGGGGGTTGCAGCTGGCGTCGGCGTTGGTGTCCTCCACCACCAGCGTGGAGCTGCCGCCGCCGTCGAGCATCACCGCGTCCCAACAGCTGAACGGCGCGCCGAGCAGCAGGTCGCGCATGTCGTCGCAGCTCATCCCGGTGCCGCCGCCCGCCCCCCGCCCGTCGACCACCACCATCCACAGGTGCGTGCCGTCTGCCTCGACGCAGGCGGCGCTGCGGGGGTTGGTCTCGCTCGTGTCGAAGCAGCCGCTGCTGGCCACCCCGTCCTGCACGAGCGTCACCCCGTTCGCGCCCATCGCGTTGTGGTACCGCAGGGGGTAGAGCGTGGGCGTCTGGAGCGCGCTGAACACCATGCTCGCGTCCGAGAGCGGCGCGGCGCGGGTCAGGTCGCACTGCTTGTCGATGGTGCAGGCGAGGTAGCCCCATCGGCTGCCGATGGCGTCGGTCTCGATGTGGTCGTTCCAGAGCGTGCCGTCGGAGATCGCCAGCCCCAGCGGGTGCAGGTAGTTGTCACCGCTGCAGGTGGTGCATGACCAGTCCCCGTTGATCGCGGCGACCGCGTCGACCTCCTCGGCGAAGCTCAGCGTGTCGGTGTACCACTCCGAGCCCCGCCGGTCGGCGGAGGCGTGCAGGCCTATGTTCGGCACTGAGAGGTCGACGCGCACAGCATAGACGTTCTGCGGGCGGTCGCCCGAGGTGAGCCGTTTGAAGCTGGTGATGCCCTCGCGGACCTCACGTTCGTAGTCGGTGGCGAGAGCGGGGGGCGGCGTCAGCGCCAGCAGGAGGAGCATCTTTACTCCCCGAACGCCACGATCTCGATCAGCGGCCCGTCCGGGTTGGTGTTGCCACGGAGGTCGATGCGCGCCTGGATTGACCAACGCCCGGCGTCCTCGGCCTCGCCGGTGTCGAAGGCGTAGGTGTCCGCCGCGTGGGGCGCGAGGGGGGCGAGGAGGGTCTGGCGGACGACCCAGCGGTGGGGGCCGTCGGGCTTGACGGAGGTGAGGGTGCCGAGGCGGGCGCGGTGGTCGAAGGCGACGTCGCCGTACTCTTCGAGGAAGGGGGCGAGGGCCTTCTCGAGCTCGTCGGGGCCCCAGGGGCCGTCCTCGGCGCGGCGCACGGTGGCGGCGGCCTCCTCCCAGTCGCGATGTGAGAGCGCACGGACGAGGGCGTGGAGCTCGGCGCGGATGCGGGCGTGGAAGCTGCGGCGGTCCTCGGAGATGTCGACGGGGCGACCCGCGTCGGCCACGGGGGCGTCGCCGCCGGCCATCAGCGTCTCCCACTCCATGAGGAGGCTCGCGTCGACCTGGGCGAGCATGGCGCGGAGCCACGCGATGAGGTCGGTGAGGGCGTCGGTGTGGAGCTCGATGGGGACGTTCTGGACGAGGGCCTTGTAGACCTCGGTGAGGTAGCGGAGAAGTACGCCTTCGGAGCGCTGAAGCCCGAGATCCCTCACGTAGTCCGCGAAGGAGATGAAGGACTCCGCCATCTCGCGCACGATGGACTTGGGCCGGATGGCCTCGGACTCGACCCACGGATGCCGCGCACGGTAGGTGTTGAAGAACTCGTAGATGGCCTCGGCGTTGGGCTTCGGCCACGACACGTCCTCGAGGGCGGCGATGCGCTCCTCGAAGGGGACGCCCTCGGACTTGAGCCGCTGGAGGAGCTGGTACTTGGCCTTGTCCTCCTGGCGCATGAGCACGGCGCGCGGGTTCTCGAGGATGGACTCGACCCAGGTGACGAGGTCGAGCGCGTGGTCGGGCATCGCGGGGTCGAGGTTGGAGACCGCGTGCAGGAGGAACAGCGAGAGGGAGTGGTGGAGGCTGAAGTCCTGCTGGAGGGTCGGGTCGAGCTCGAGGCGGTCGCCGTCCTTGCCGACGATGCCGGCGTTCCGGAGGCCCTCGAGCATCGTGTCGGTCGTGGCGCGGAGCTTGTCGCGCTCGGCCGCGGTGGCGTGGCTCTTGTCGATGAGGTCGAGCATCGCCTGGTAGCCGGGGGTGGCGTCCCCCGTCGTCTCCTCGGCGTGCTGCATCAGCGCCAAAAGACGGCCGTGGTCGACCGAGAAGTGGCTCTCCAGGGCCTCGGGCGGGCGCTCGACGAGCTGCTTGAAGATCTCCTCGTCCCAGTGCTTGTAGCCCTTGGTCGGCGGCTGGGCCTTGACGATCTTCCTGCGCTTCTTCGGGTCGGTCACCCGGACGTCGGTGCGGAAGTTCTCGATGACGTGCTCGGGCGCCTGGGCGACCACGAAGCCCTTGGTGTCGAAGCCGGCGCGGCCCGCGCGCCCGGCGATCTGCTTGAAGTCGCGCACCTTGAGGATGCCGACCTTCTCGCCGTCGAACTTGCAGAGCTGCGTGAAGAGCACGGTGCGGATCGGCACGTTGATGCCGACGCCGAGGGTGTCGGTGCCGCAGATGACCTTGAGGAGGCCCTGCTGGGCGAGGCGCTCGACGAGGAGGCGGTAACGGGGGAGGAGCCCCGCGTGGTGGAGGCCGACGCCGTGCAGCACGTAGCGGCGCATCGTGGGGCCGAAGGGGCTCGTGAAGCGGAAGCCCTTGACCGCCTCGGCGAGGACCTTCTTCTCCTCCTTCGTGTTGTAGTCGACGCTCATCAGCGCCTGCGCCTGCTCGGCCGCGGCGCTCTGCGTGAAGTGGACGACGTAGACGGGGGCGCGCACGCCGCGCACGAGCTCGCCGATGGCCTCGTGGATGGGCCGCATGCTGTACTCGTACTCGAGCGGGACCGGGCGATGGACGCCGCGGACCTCGGACACGGGGCGGCCGGTGCGGGCGACGAGGTCGTCGCGGATGACCTTCGTGTCGCCGAGGGTGGCGGACATGAGCAGGAAGGTGGTCTGAGGGAGGGTGAGCAGGGGGATCTGCCAGGCCATGCCGCGGTCGCGGTCGCCGTAGTAGTGGAACTCGTCCATCACGACGGTGGTGGCCTTGGCGTCCTTGCCCTCGCGCAGCGCGAGGTTCGCGAGGATCTCCGCCGTGCAGCAGAGGATGGGCGCCGTGCGGTTGACCGCGCCGTCTCCCGTCATCATGCCGACGTGTTCGGGGCCGAAGATCTTGCAGAGCGCGAAGAACTTCTCGCTCACCAGCGCCTTGATGGGCGCGGTGTACCAGGTGCGGCCGAGCTCGCAGAAGGTCTTGAAGTGGAGCGCCACGGCGACGAGCGACTTGCCCGAGCCGGTCGGGGCGTCGAGGACGACGTGGTTCCCCGCGAAGATCTCGAGGACGGCCTCTTCCTGGTGGGGGTAGAGCGTCACGCCGGTGTCCGCGACCCAGGAGAGGAAGGCGCCGAGCATCTCGTCGGGGTGGGCGAAGCCCTTCTCGGGGATGCGTTCGTCGAGGCGGAGGGGGAGCTCGGGCATCGCGCCGTCTAACGCATGCGCCCGGTGCGGGGGCCGCTCCTCGCGGGGCGAGCCGCGACGTCACGTCACCGTGAAGGGGAACTCAGTGTAGACCGGCGGATCGAGGGGCGTGCCGTCGTTGTTGACGAGCTCGACGCGGAGGGTGTGGGAGCCCGGGAGGAGCCCGCTCACGGGCCAGGTGCCGGACGCGGTCTCGCCGAGGGGCACGCCGTCGAGCGTCACCTGCGCGTGCCCGACGTGGGTGGCGTTGGCGCCGCCCATCGCGCCGGCGTCGAGCGTGAAGTTCTCGGCCGAGAAGGCGACCTCGAACGCCGGGCCCATCGCCCAGTCCCGGCCGGGGTAGGACACCGCGACGTTGGGGCGATCCGCGGGGATGGTGACCCACATGCGATCGCGGACGGGCAACTCGATGAGGTCGTTGCCGGTGAGGATCACGTCGAAGACGTGCTCGCCGGCGGTCATGTTCTCCATCAGGCGCTCGGGGGTCGCCGCGCCGTCCACCCACACGCCGTCCATGAACAGGTGCCAGTAGCCGGTGCCGGCGATGGGGAGGCCGGTGCCGTCGGGCGCCGCGAGGACGAAGTTGGTCGTGGCGATGCCGAGCGGCAGGACCGCGCTGTCCCAGGGCTCGGCGGCCACCGAGCGGTCGAAGTAGATGCCCGGCGCGAGGTCCGGCACGGTGACCGTCACCTCGGCGCGCACCGGTGGGCGGAGGGGGGCGCCGGCGTTGTCCACGAGCTCGACGGCGAGGGTGTGGGCGCCGGGCGAGAGGCCGGTGACCTCGACGGGGAGCATGGGATCGAGGGCGTAGTCGCGGAACGAACCGTCCGCGGTCACGACGACGTGGCCCTCGCCGAACACGTCGGGCTCGCCGCGGGCGGCGGCGACGGTGAAGTCGGCGACGCGGAAGGTGAGCGGGGTGTTGCTGGAGGTGAGGAGCGCGCCGTCGTTCGGGGTGTCGATGGCGAGGACGGGGTGGACGACGGGGAACGCGCGCTCGGCGGACGCGTCGAGCTCGGTGTGGTCGTTCTCGGCGAGGCGCACCTCGAGCGTGTGCGTGCCCTCGGCGACGCCGTCGACGGTGAAGAGGCCCGCGGTCGCCTCGCCCTTGGGCTCGCCGTCCACGTAGACGTGGGCGTGGCCGTGCCCGGCGACGTTGGCGCCGTCGAGGCCCTCGGGGTCGAGCACGAAGTCGGAGACCTCGAATTCGATGGGGAGCTCGGCGCCGTAGAAGCCCTGGCCGTCCGCGGGCGTGAGGATGCGGACGGTGGGCGGGGGCCCCGTGTCGGGCTCGGGGTCGCTCTCCCCCGGCCCGTCCGGCTGGCCGAAGAGGCCGTCCGTGCCGCAGGCGGCGAGGGTCAGGAGGGCGAAGGCTCGAAACATCGGAATCCCCGGGTTCGAGCCTTGATATAGACACCCTCGCGCCTGGGCTCACCCCCGCCGGAAGGTGCGCGGCGGGGGCGGCGCTACTTCATGTCGTCGACGGAGGCGTCCATCTCGGAATCGAAATTGGCGCGCAGGGCGATGAGGGAGTTGAAGGACTCGCGGCGGCGCTCGCTCACGAGGACGCCGGTGGGCTTGACGAGGGTGGCGTTCACGTCGAGGCCGTCGAAGTCCACCTCGGTGACCTTCTGGCGGAGGATGCGGCGGCCGGAGTCGGCGTCGACCTCCTCGGTGCCGTCGGTGGCCGAGGCATCCTCGGTCGACTGGGCGAAGGAGAGGGTGGGGAGCGCGAGGAGAATCAGGGCTGCGAGACGCTTCATGGGACCTCCACCCGCGCAACGGCGGTCCCGTCGGCGGGCTTTCACCGTCGGTCGATCTTTTCTCGCTTCTCCGATTAGGGCTGTCTCGCCGGAGCCCCCGCATGTCCGCCCTGCTCGCCCTCGCGCTCGCCGCCTGCTCCGGAGAGGCGCCAGCGCCCCCCTCCGCCGAGACCGCCTCCGCCGAGACCGCCCTCGCCGCCCCGTCGCCCGAGGCCTCGCCCGTCCGCGCGCCCGTCCCCGCGGCGGACGTCCCCGAGAGCGACCCGGCCGGACCCGAGACCTGGACCACCGCGCCGCTCGTCGGGAAGGGCGCCGGGAGCCACGCGCGGGTGAAGGACGTACGTGCGGCGACACATGAGGGGTTCGACCGGATAGTGCTGGAGTTCGAGAGAGAAAGCGCACCCGAATACCGCCTCGTCTACCTCGCCGCTCCGCTCGCGAACTGCGCCTCCGGTGCGCCCGCCGAGGTCGAGGGCGGGGGCGTGCTGCAGGTCCAGCTCATGGGGACCTCCGGGCACGACGACGCCGGGGCCGCCACGACGCCGAAGGAGGTCCGCCCGGCGCTGCCCGTGGTGCGCGAGATCGAGCGCGTCTGCGACTTCGAGGGGGTGGTCGCCTTCGCGGTGGGGGTGACGGCGCCGACCCCGTTCCGCGCCTTCACGCTGGCGGCGCCCGCGCGGCTCGTGGTCGACGTGAGACGCTGAGGTCGAGCCTCGCTCCTCGCTTCCCTTCGAGTCCCCCCGCGCCTAGCTTTGGACGCGGAGAGCGTAGATGCCCAGCGTGCCTCCCGGGACGTGGTGCCTCGAGGACGAGGCCCTGTCGTTGCTGCGCTCCCTGACCCACGCCGGGATCGGCGTCGCTCGCCTCGATGCGGAGGCGCGCTACCGCTACGTGAACGCGCCGTTCGCCGTCCTGCGCGGCCGCCCGCCCGAAGAGCACGTCGGGCTGGCCCTCGCCGAGGCGAACCCGTGGCTCGCCGAGACCCTCCTGGGCGTGCGCGCGCGCCTCGGCGGCGAGGGGGCGATGGGCTGGGACGAGGTCCTCTCCATGCCCGTGCTGCTGGAGGACCGCACCACCGAGTACCGCGTCCTGCTCTGCCCCGACCCGGACGGCGGCGAGCAGGCCGGTACCTGGCTCCTCACCCGGGAGGGGCTGGACGGCCCCACGCCGGCGGCGTACCGGCTCTCCATGCTGGCCGCCCGCGTGGCCTTCTACGACCTCGATCTCGTGGACGGTCGCCTCCTCCGGAGCGCGGGGATGGACGCGCTCTTCGGGCTCCCGAGCCGCCCGACGAGCCCCGACCACGTCTGGTGGCTCGCGGACGTGCACCCCGACGACCGCCCCGCCGTGGAGGCCCGCCTCGCAGCCTGGAAGAGCGGACAGCCCGGGGCGGCGCGCGTGGAGTACCGCTTGCGACGGGGGGACGGCGCCTGGGCGCGCGTGGTGGACCACGCGGAGCTCGTCCTCGATCCCTCCGGCCGCCCCGTGCGCGCGATGGCCGCGATCTACGACGCGACCGCCGAGTACGAGGCGCAAGAGGCGCTCCGTCGTTCGGAGGCGCGCTTCCGCCTCGCGTCGCTGGCGACCACGGACGTCGTCTACGATTGGGACCTCGACACGAACCGCATCGAGTGGAGCTCGCTCGCCGCGCTCGGCTACGCGCCGGACACGCGCTTCGACAACCTGGACTGGTGGTCCTCGCAGATCCACCCGGACGATCGCGCCGGCATCCTGGAGGGCCTCGACGCCGCCGTGGCCCGCGGCGACCAACTCTGGCGCGGCGCCTACCGCTTCCGGCGGCGCGACGGGACCTGGGCGGAGATCGCCGACCGCGGCTACCTCGACCGCGCGCGCGACGGCACGCTCCTGCGCATGGTGGGCGTCATGCAGGACGTGACGGAGCAACGGAACGCGGAGGCGGAGGTGCGGAGGGCAAAAGCGGAGCTCGAACGACGGGTAAAGGAGCGCACGGCCGAGCTGATGGCCGCAAACCGCGAGCTGGAGTCCTTCAGCTACTCCGTGTCCCACGATCTGCGCGCGCCCCTGCGGGCGATCGACGGGTTCAGCAGCGCCATCCAGGAGAAGCACGCTGCGGGCTTCGACGCGGAGAGCCGCGACTGGCTGGCCCGGGTGCGCGCGGCCGCCCAACGCATGTCGATCCTCATCGACGACCTCCTCCAACTCGCACGTGTCACCCGGGCCACGCTCCAGCGCGTGCCGGTCGACCTCGCGCCGCTCTTTCGGGAGGTGGCCGCCGAGCTCGCGCGCAGGGAGCCCGGGCGGGCGGTGCGGGCGACGATCGGCGTGATCCCGCCGGCGCTCGGGGACCCGACGCTCCTGCACCTCGTCGCCCAGAACCTCATGGAGAACGCCTGGAAGTACACGCGTAGCCGGGCCGAGGCGGAGATCGAGGTGGACGGCCGGATCGAGGGCGAGGGGCTCCGGGTGTGCGTGCGGGACAACGGCGTCGGCTTCGACCCGGCCTACGCACACCTCCTCTTCGAGCCCTTCCAGCGCCTCCACGACCCCCGAGACTACGAGGGCTCGGGGGTCGGGCTCGCCACGGTGCAGCGGGTCGTCCACCGCCACGGGGGCCGCGTCGGCGCCGAGTCGACGCCCGGTGGCGCGACGTTCTGGTTCACGCTGCCGATCCCCTGAGCGTGTGCTTCGGTCGAGGCCCAGCCACGAGCCCCCTCCGACGCGAGCGCGACCCACTCCTACTCCCAGCCCGTCATCGGCAACCTCGACGGCGACGGGCAGACCGAGGTGGCGTGTCCGAGTGCGACGAGACGAACAACGAAGACGAATACACTGACGTCGTTTGCCCCTTATGAGCGGGCGGGGTCGAGGTTAAGAGGGCGCACCTTTTACGGAGCTCCCCATGAAGACCCGCTCCGCAGTCGCCTTCGAAGCCGGCAAGCCCCTCGAGATCGTGGAGCTGGACCTGGAGGGGCCGAAGGCCGGCGAGGTCCTCGTCGAGCTCAAGGCCACCGGCGTCTGTCACACGGACCTCTTTACGCTCTCCGGGGATGACCCCGAGGGCCTGTTTCCGGCGGTCCTCGGCCACGAAGGCCGGGCGTGGTGGTCGAGGTCGGGGCCGGCGTGCGCTCGCTCGCACCCGGTGACCACGTCATCCCGCTCTACACGCCCGAGTGCCGCGAGTGCGAGTACTGCCTCTCGGGCAAGACCAACCTCTGCCAGAAGATCCGGGCCACCCAGGGCCGCGGCCTGATGCCGGACGGCACGAGCCGCTTCAGCTACAACGGCAAGATGGTGCACCACTACATGGGCACCTCCACCTTCTCCAACTACACGGTGCTCCCCGAGATCTCCCTCGCGAAGATCCGCCCGGACGCACCCTTCGAGAAGGCCTGCTACGTCGGCTGCGGTGTCACCACCGGCATCGGCGCCGCGATCTGGACGGCCAAGGTCACCCCCGGCGCCAACTGCGTCGTGTTCGGCCTCGGCGGCATCGGCCTGAACGTCATCCAGGGCCTCCGCCTCGCCGGCGCCCGCCAGATCGTCGGCGTCGACCTGAACCCCGCCCGCGAGGCCTGGGGCCGTCGCTTCGGCATGACCCACTTCGTGAACCCGTCCACGGTCGAGGGGGATCTGGTCGCCCACCTCGTCGCGCTCACGGGCGGCGGCGCCGATTTCACGTTCGAGTGCGTCGGGAACGTGAAGGTCATGCGTACCGCCCTCGAGTGTTGCCACAAGGGCTGGGGCGAGTCGATCATCATCGGCGTGGCCGGCGCGGGCCAGGAGATCAGCACGCGGCCGTTCCAGCTCGTCACCGGGCGCGTCTGGCGCGGCTCGGCGTTCGGCGGCGCCCGCGGCCGCACCGACGTCCCGAAGATCGTCGACTGGTACATGGAGGGCAAGATCGAGATCGACCCGATGATCACCCACCTGATGCCGCTCGAAGACATCAACAAGGCCTTCGACCTGATGCACCACGGCGAGTCGATCCGCTCCGTCATCGTGTTCTGATGCTGACCCGCATGGCCGCCACCCGCTCGAGCTGCGGATGCGCGAGGGCTACGACCACAGCTACTCCTTCGTGGCCTCCTTCATCGGAGAGCCCGTCGCGTGGCACGCGCGGGCGCTGCGGAGCTGAGCTTGCCGCCGCCCTCCGGGGTGGGCAAGCCGAAGGCGGGGGCGACGCGTGCGTGGGTCGAGGCAGGGGACAGGTACGCTCGACGTGGGTATCGGGGACCGCCGACGATCCGCGCGGGCGCTGATCCGTCGCGGGCGCAACGCGGTCTTCCGCCACCGTGACGGGACAATGACAGACGCGCGATACCGTTGGCGCGGAGGTTCCTTGAACGCTCACCGTGCCGGCACGCGCCCCGCCAACCACACGCGCAGCCTCGTCCATGCCCTCAACGGGATCCTCGCGCTCGTGATCCTCCAGGCGTTCCTGACGCCCGCGTCGATGATCGCGATCTCCCTGGTCTTCTGCCTGTGGGCCTGGAGTATGGAGATCGGCCGCCGCCGCTCGCCCGCGGTCAACACCTTCCTGATGAAGGTGTTCGGCCCCATCGCGCACCCGCACGAGACCCACAAGATCAACTCCGCGACCTGGTACTGCACCGCGCTCCTCGCGCTGTCGCTGACCGCCTCGCCGATGGCGTGCTCGCTCGCGATCATCGTGCTGGGCGTCGGGGATCCGGCCGCCGCCTTCATCGGGCGCCGGTGGGGGCGCACACGCCTCGCGACGGGCCGCTCGCTCGAGGGGGCCATGGGCTTCGTCGGCTTCGCCACCGTCGCGGCGATGACCACCCTCGCCGTCTACTACCCGCAGCTCGGGATCGGCGAGATGGTCGCGCTCTCCCTCGCCGCGGCGATCGCCGGCGCGGTGGCCGAGCTCCTCACCGCCACGCTGGACGACAACCTCGTCATCCCCCTCGCGGCGGCCGCGGGGGCGTCGCTGATGGCGGCGGCCTGGGCCTGACCCGCCCGTCGGGCCCGATCCGCGCGTAGACCTGCGTGAGCTCCGCGCCGAGCAGCACGATCTGCGCGGACCAGTAGACCCACACCACGAACGCCACGAGCGAGCCCGCCGCTCCGTACGCGGTCGCGACGCCGGCGAGCCCGAGGTAGAGCGCGATGGCGCCGCGGCCGAGGGTGAAGAGCACGGCGGTGACCACCGCGCCCACCCACACGTCGCGACGGGGGCGACGGGGCGCGCGGGGGTGCGTGCTCGACCGGGGTGTGGCCCGGGGGCCAGCCCGACCAGGATCTGCACCAACCGGAAGCGGATGTGTCCTCTCGAGATGACGCGCGCCATGGGCGGAAGGTAGGGGCGCGGCCTCCGGTGGCAACGTGCGGCGGCGCCGCGCGCTCCCGCGTTAGGCCTCACGCCCGCCCTTCGTCGCCCCCCGCCCTCCCGGAGCCCCCCTGCTCGGCCTGCACTGGATCGCCCGCGCCACCGGCTGCGACCCCGCGCGCCTTGCGGACGTTGGGCTGCTCGCCGACACCCTGCGCGCCCTGCCCGCCGAGCTCGGCCTCACGCGCATCGGCGAGCCCGTCGTCTCCGCGCAGGAGGGTGGCGGGGTCGCCGGGGTCGTGCTCCTCGCCGAGTCCCACGCGAGCCTCCACGCCGTGCCCCACGCCGGCACCCTCTTCGCCGACGTGTTCTCGTGCGCTCCCTTCTCGGCAGACGCCGCGCTGGCCGTGCTCACCCGCGCCTACGCGCCCGCCGCCATCGACGCCCGGCTGGTCGAGCGCGGCCCCGCCTTCGGCCCGCGGGGCGAACCGTGAGCGGGTGGGCGCACACGAGCGGCGTGTTCCGCGCCACCCTTGACGCGCCGGAGGCGCTGCGCGCGCTCGGGGTGCCCGAGGGCGTCGACGTCGTGCACCACTTCGAGCCCCACGGCCTCTCCTGGGTGCGCATCGCGCCCCATCGCCGCGCCGCGCTCCACAGCTGGCCCGAGCACGGCGTCGTCACCGTGGACGTGTACGCGCCGGAGGGGGTCGACCTCGCCGGCGCCCTCACTCCGCTCGGGTGGGAGCCCGTCGGCTGACTACTCGACGTACCCCAACGCCCGCAGCCGCGCGACGTCCTCGTCGTCCAACGTCTGCTCTCGCGTCGCGGGCGGCTTCCACGCGCCGGTCGCGAGCCAGGCCTGGGCCTGCTTGAGGAGCGTGCGCGCCTCCTTCGACGGGGTGCCCGACACATCGCGCAGCTCACCCGGATCCTTCGCGAGGTCGAACGCGGAGACGAGCTGCCCGTCGCGATCGACGAGGATCTTCGTGTCTCCGTCGCGCACCGCCCACCGGAGCTTGTCCCCACGGCCCACGACCGCGATGTTGACTGGGAGTGCGCCGCTCGGGCGCGCGGTCGTGACCCCCTTCAAGCTGACACCTTGCAATGTGGAAGGCGAGGGGAGACCGGCGTAGTCGAGGAGGGTGGGGAGCACGTCGACGTGGTTGGTGTTGGCCGTGACGTGGCCGCCCGCCGGCACCCGGCCCGGGCCCCACATCACCATCGGGACGTGCAGATCCGTCTCGTACAGCGAGCCGTGGCAGAAGGTGCGGCCGTGCTCGCCGAGGCTCTCGCCGTGGTCGGCGGTCACGACGATCAGCGTGTCCTCCGCCCAGCCCTTCGTCTTGATGTACCGGACGAGCTTGCCGAGCTCCTCGTCGAGGTAGTTGATGTCTCCGTCGTATCCGGCGACGTAGTGGCGGCGCTCGGTCTTGCCGGGGTCGAGCACATAGGGCGGGATGTCGGGGGTGCCCTCCTGCGCGGAGCCGGGCTTGAACGTGGTGGTGTCGGCGCTCCAGGTGGCATCCCCGACGAAGGGGGTGCGGTTGGCGGCGGGCGGCCGGTAGGGGCCGTGGGGGTCGAAGTAGTGGAGCCAGAGGAAGAGGTTGTCGTCCGCGTGTTCGTCGAGGAAGGGGAGGACCTCCTCGGTGATCTTCGCGGCGGGCACGTCGTTGGGGTGGTTGCGGTAGTAGTGGAAGCCTCGGTTGAGCCCGTAGCGGTTGGACAACACGTATTGGACGTTGAACGCGGCGGTGACATAGCCGCCCTTTGCGAACAGTTGGGCCGCGGTGAGCAGCTCGCCGCCGATGGTCGGGATGTTGTCGACAAAACCGAGGCGGGTGGGGACGAGGCCGGTCACCAGCGTCGCGAGCGAGGGGTGGGTGTAGGGGGCGGAGGTCCAATGCCGGTCGTACGAGGTGCCGGCGGCCATGAGGCCGTCGATCGTGGGCGTCGTGAAGCGCGGGTACCCGCTCGCGTGGACGTGGTCGGCGCGGAAGGTCTCGACGCTCACGAGCACGACGCGCTTGAGCGGGAGCTCGGCGGTGCGGGAGGTGGCGCGGAGCTCGGAGAGGACGAGCGGCGCGAGGAGGAGGGCGCCGGGCTTGTCGGCCTTGACCATCTGGACCTCGACGCAGACGCGCGCGCCGACGGTGCCCGCGGGGGCGGTGGCGCGCATGTCGACGGGGTCCCACCCGACGTCGCCCACGTCGATGCGGCGGCGGGCGGTGTGGAGGACGCCGGCAGGGCCGTCGAGGTGGAGGTGGATGGCGGTCACGTCGCCGAGGGAGGGCTCGCCGCGCACGGCGGAGGCGAGGGTGACGGTGGCGCCGGGCGAGACGGGCACGCGGGCGCTACAGAGGTGGCCCTTGGTGCCGGCGGTGTAGGCGAGGCGCGCCACGTCCCCACCGGGGCCCGTTGTCTTGGTCACGGTGATGGCGCCGGCCGTTGTCTCGCGCGTCCATTGATCGGGCACGCTGTCGCCGTTGAGGTCTCGCTCGAAGGGGGCGAGGGGCACGGGGGTGGTGGTCACGACCAGCGGCGTGGCGGCGAGCGCGGCGGGGAGGAGGGCGGCGACGAGCACGAGCATCGGGAAAGGATAGCCCGTGCCCGCGCGGGTGCGCCCGTGCGGCGGCGCGCCTACAGGGTGTCGAGCGCGTCCAACACGGGCTCCAACGCCGACTCTGCCTGGATGAACAGCCGGTGGACGGGCTGCCAGGGCATGTCGAGGCGGCGAGCGGCGAGGAGGTGCCCGGCGCGCTCGCCGGCGGGGCAGGCGCGGGCGACCAACCAATCGAAGCACAAGCGCAGCGCGGCGGGGCGGGGGCGGCCGTCCACGAGGGCGCGCTGACCGAAGAGGCGTTGGCGGAAGGCGAGGGCCCAGAGGGCGCGGGTGGCGGGATCCTCGGCGGGGAGCGCGGGGCCGCCCCCGGCGGCGTCCTCGAGGCGGCGCAGGGCGGCGACGATCTCGGCCGTGTACGGGGGGGCGGCGCCCGGGCCGGAGAGCGGCGCGGCGAAGATCTCGGCGAGCGCGCGGCTGATCGCGACGATGGCGGCGCGGCCCTCCTCCACGCGGGCGCCGGGGGCGGCGACGGCGTCCCGGGCGGCGGCGTCCCGGGCGGCGGCTGCGGCGGCGCGGGGGCCGTCCTCGGTGAGGGGGCAGCGGCGGAGGGACGTGATCGCGGCGGTCAGGCCGGCGCCGATCCCGCGGAGCGTGGCGACCGGGGAGACGTCGTCCGCGACGCGTGTCACCAACGCGTCCAGCACCGGCAGGAACCAGGCGAGGTCACACGGGGCGCCGGGCGCGAGGTGGACGACGGGGTTGGAGAGGGGCGGCTCGGGCACGAGGCCGCGCACATCCTCCCACGCGGCCGCGATCGTGGCGCCGGAGGCGCTCGCCGGGAACGACACACACTCCCCGCCGTCGTACACCCGCAGGCCGGTGACGGTCTGCCACGCGACGAGGGGGAATAGTTGGCAGAAGCCCGGCTTGGAGGCGCCGCCGAAGCGGGTGTGCAGGCCGCACCGATCGCCCGCCTCGAGGAAGCGGCAGGCGCCAGCGGCGGTGGTCTGGAGGTAGCGGTCTACCTTGCCGTCCGGGCGGGGCCGGGTGGTGTAGAAGGGCCCGGAGCCGAGGTCGAACGCGGACAGATCGAGGGCCTCGACGCGCGCCACGTCGGCGTCGGTCAGGGGGCCGAAAATGTAGTTGCGACAACAGCCGCCGCTGCCCTGACACGAAAATCGGGCGCTCGGGAGCGTCACGAGGGGGAGGGGAGCGGAGCGGCGGAGGCGAGCCCGCTCCGGCTCACCCGCGCCCTCCAGCATCGACAAGAGCAGGAGGGTCCGCACGACCTGCTCGGTGCGCGGGTCGGCGAGCCCTCCGGTTGGCGACAGCGCCTCGACGGGCCGGCCATCCAGCCGGTCGAGGACGTCTCCGATGTCGCCCAGGTTCAGGCGTCGCCGGAGCAGTGGATCGGTCACGACGACGCCGTCCGCGCCGGGCTCCACGAGGAGGTCGGCGCGCAGGCGGGGGGCGAAGGGGGGCGTCATCGCGCGATGGTAGCGCGGCGGCGCCCGGATCGGGGCCCCCTACGCCATCGCCATCGCGGGCAGGCGGCCCATCACCTGCTGGCAGGCGCGCTCGCAGATGCGGCAGACCTCGGCGCAGATGCGGCAGTGCTCCATGTTCCGGGAGTGGCGCTCGCACTCCTCGGCGCACGCGACGCAGGCGGCGAGGCAGGCCTGGAGCTGCGCGCGGAGGACGCGGGCGTCGGGCTCGTAGGCGCGGGAGAGGAGCGTCGCCGTGGCGTTGCAGATGGCCGCGCAGTCGAGGTCGAGCCGGATGCAACGCTGGAGCGTCGTGGCCTTGTTCTCGGCGATGCAGGCGTCGGCGCAGGTGTTGCACACCTGGACGCAGTCGAGGCACGCCGTGATCGCGGCGGCGAAGCCGGGCGTGCTCGCCATCTGGGCGTGGTGGGGGTGGGCGTCGAGGATGGATTCGATGTGGTTCACGGGCGGCCTCGGGGGGGTAGCCCGCCATAGATAGGGATAGAAATCCGATCGTCCAGCCTGAAGTTCGGCTATTCGTTTGGAAGCTCCACGAGCCGGAACGGGGGCTGGCCCGGGAAGGCGGCCCGCAACAGGGGCATCGCCACGTTGTAGACGGGCGTGCCGGCGCGGGTCTGACCGGCGGGCGAGCCGTGGTGACAGTGCCCATGGAAGGCGACGCGCGCGCCGTAGCGGTCGATGGGCTCCTCGAGGCGGCTCGACCCGAGGAAGGGCCAGATCTGCTGGGCCTCGCCCTCCACCGTCTCCTGGATGGGCGCGTAGTGGAGGAGCACGACCTTCTGCTCCGCCGGGATCCGCGCGAGCGCGCGCTCCAGCTTCATCGCCTCGTCCACGGCCTCCTGCACGAACAGCTTGATCGCCTGCTCGCCCCACGGCCCGAGCGCCCGGCGGCCGAAGCCCCCGCCGAAGCCCTTCACCCCGACGAAGCCCACGCCGTCGATGACACAGCTCTCGCCGTCCAGCACCACGGTGGCGCCACGCTCCCGGAGGATCTCGGTCACCAGCTCCGCGTTGCCGCCTTCGAAGTCGTGGTTTCCGAGCACCGCGACCACGGGGAGGGCGAGGGCGCGGAGATCCTCGGCGAGCGCCTCCGCCTCTTCGGGGAGGCCGTGATCGGTGAGGTCCCCGCAGAGCAGGAGCACGTCCGCGCGTCGGGCCACGTCCGCGAATTGCCGGCGGAGGGCGCCGCGGCTGGCCGCGGTGTAGTGGAGGTCACCCGCGGCGGCGAGGCGCATGACACGGCCGGTCGGGGAGCTCGAGGCAGTCCGCCATCGTCTCGGGGACGACGTAGCCCCAGCGGTCGAGGTCCGCGAGGTACTGGTGGCGGGAGAGGAGGGGGCCGAGACAGTGGCGATCCGGAACCGGCTCCGCCGCGAGATCCTGGTGCATACGGTCGGAGAGCTGGAGCATCACCCAGGTGGGGATGCGGCCGCGCTCGCCCGGGTAGACGTACCCGAACAGGACGAGGTGGGCGTACAACACCCGCCAATGCTCTCCGAAGCGCTCGAGGAGGCGGTGCCAATCCATGCTGGGCCCCCGGGCGCGGAGCAGGTGGGCGACGTCGGCGCCGTCGAAGCGCTCGCGCTCCATGATCCACGCCTTCGACCAGATGGTCTCCTCGGGCGGGCAGAAGAGAACGGGGATGCCGAGCACGTTCCCCGGGTGGGCGTGGTCGAACCACGCCTGGTCGACCGTCGCGATCCCGTTGCCGGAGCTGAAGATGATGTCGATGAAGAGCTCGTCGTACCAGGCCTTCCCGAGCCACACCGACGAGAGCACCTCGGTTCGGAAGCCGGCGTCGACCAGGGTCTCAAGCACGAGGCCCACCTGCTCGGGGCGCACGAAGAGGTCCAGATCCTTGGTGTGTCGCCACACGCCGGCGAGCTCGGCGAGGCCCCAGGCGCCGCCGACGAGGAAGGGGACACACCCCTCGCTCAACGCGCGAAGCGAGCGTTCGTACACGGCTACGTTGCTGGGCGCGATCGCGAGCCGATCGCGCATGCGGTCCGTCCTTGGCCTCATTGCCGGCGCCCCCGTGAAGGTAGAAGGCGCCTGGCGTCCGGCGATTCCCCGCCGCGGTCGGCGACTGTCAACGCGTGACGGTGACGCTCGTGCTCGCGCTCATGCCGGCGTAGTCGAAGTCGACCGTGACCGTGTACGTCTCGGGGGTGACGCGGCCCCAAGAGAAGCCATCGTCGGTGCGGCCGCCGGCGGGGACCGTCCACGTCGTGATCACGGGCGCGCACGCGATGCCCATGCCCATGCCCATGCCGGAGGAGTCGGTCATGGAGAGGCTGGTGACGAGGCAGGACGAGCTGGTCTCGAAGGACACGTCGCCCGCGCACGGGTTGGTGACGACGCCGAAGACGGAGAGCTCGTCCGCTGCCGTGAACGTGGAGGCCGCGGCGCCGGAGGCGTCCTGGACCTCGGCGGAGAACACGAGGTCCGCGGTGCCACACTCGCCCGTGCCAGTGTCGGTGTCGGTGTCGGGGTCGGTGTCGGTGTCGGTGTCGGTGTCGGTGTCGGTGTCGGTGTCGGTGGCCGTGTCGGTGTCGGTGTCGGTGTC
>CAJBVW010000398.1 GCA_903959175.1 uncultured Pseudomonadota bacterium | reverse complement strand
GGGCTCCCGCCCCGCAACGCCCCGGGGATCGGGAGGGCTACGCCACGTGGGGGGCAGCGCTGTGAGGCTGTGCAGCAGCGGGAGCAGGCGGCCGAGGTCGTGGAGGATGTCTGCGCCGTGCGGGAGGGCCCCGCGGCAATGGGTTGTGACCGTGCCCTGGAAGCGTCGCTGGCTGCGCGCGCGGCGCCCCGAGCTCGCGAGCGGCGTCCATACCGTCGCGCTCCGGACCATCGAGCGGTGGTACGCGGCGGCCGGCGGCGCCCCGAAGACCGGCCGAACCGGCTCACTCACCGCGACCCAACGCTTCGGCTCCGACGACCGCCTCTCCTTCCGACGCGTGGTGCGGCAAACCTAGGACATCGAGCGCCTCGTCGTCGGCATCGCGGAGGCGTGCGAGGCGTGGCTGGCGCGCCAGGGCTTCGGCGCCGAGGACGAGGGAGACGCCGACGAGGGCGACGACACCCAAGCCGTGATCCAGCAGGCCTCGCTCCTCGGGCAGGCGGCCCTCGGCGAACGGGCGGGAAAGCGCGCCCGCCGCGTACATGTGCTCGGGGGGACGGAGCTTGCGCTTCCGCCCCGGTGCGCGAACTTCGCCGGGTACGGCCTGCACGCCGGTGTGGGCTTCAAGGCGACCCACCGCGCCGGCCTCGAGCGGCTGTGCCGCCACATCCTCCGCCCCCCGCTCGCGAAGGACCGTCTCCAGCGCCGCGAGGACGGTAACGTCATGGTCGGGCTCAAGCGCGTGTGGAGCGACGGCGCGTCGGCGCTCGTGTTCTCGCCGTCCGAGCTCGTCGAGCGTCTCGTTGCCCTCGTACCGCCACCGAGGGCAAACCAAGTGATTTACAGGGGCCTGCTCGCCGCGAACGCAGCGTGGCGCGCTGAGGTGTTCCCCAGCCCCCCAGCCGAGAGCCCCGAGACGGCCAAGGCGCATCGCGCCAAGTGGCTCAGGCGGCATCCGCGAATGCGGCTCGCGGGGGAGCGCCCGAGCTGGAACGACCTGTTGGAGCGGGTGTTCCGCGTGGACGGCTTCGCTTGCCCCGGCTGCGGCGGCCCGCTCACGCTCCGCGGCGTCGTGGTCAACCCGCGGGCCACGCGGCGCATACTCGACGGGCTCCGCCGCGCGACCGGCCCGCCCGGGCTCGACCTCGCGGGCGACGACCGGAAGACGTGACGACGCGGGACCGGGGGCGGAGCCGTGCGTGAGGCACGGAGAAAGGGCATTTTCGGGCTCCGGCCACCGGCTGGGCGCGTCCCTACGGGAGTGGCGGACGGGTTGACGACGGGGAGGGTCAGGTGCGCGGATGGGGAGATGCGGGCTTCATTTTTCCTGTCCGTCAGTTTCGTTGCGGACGGGTCGTTTGTCTCATCCATTGTAGGCTTTTAACAACCCGCTTCGGAAATTCGGGCCTCCCCTTCTTCCTACAGCCTGCTGCCCGGCGCTTCGGCGCTCCCAGCGGTGGGACTCGCACCCACAAGGTAGGTGCAGCATGCCCCCAACGCCTTCCACCGCTTGCGCGGTCTCGTGCTCGGGGAGTTCTGGACGTACCATGGGCGGGATCTATCTCGCGCTCAACCCGGCCAGTCCGCATAATCCGGGTCGCGACATGCAGTGTCGGCTGTGTCGCGGTTGCCGCCGGGGAGGTTGCACTCACACGGCCAGTCGGAGGGTTGCCAGCCGCGCAACGAGGCGCAATACCAGTTCTGGCCGCAGGCGTCGCAATAGAAGTCGGAGGTGCGGTCGCCTTTGCACGGAGTCTCGGCGGGGACGGAGATGCACTCTGGGGCCGCCTTCGGCTCGCACCCCGCGGCGCCCAGCGCGAGCGTGACCAGCACGGTTCGGATGATTCGTGTCATCAGTAGTAGGGTGCGCAGCCAGGCGTGGCCGTGTCTCTGACGCCAGAGGCGTCGATGCAGTCGCAGGGCACATCGGAAGACCCCCAATTCCCCGAACTTCCGTTGCAGAACCAAGTGTCGTCGCATTTGTCACAGAAATAGAGTCGGCTCCGGTCCGGATTGCACGAGATACGATCGATGTCGCTGATGCAGGTGTCATCGCTCGCCTTGGTATCAACACTAGAGTTGCCATTGCAAGAGACGACGAAGAAGATTCCAACGGCGAGCAATAGCAAGCGGGCGCCGCCTCGTCTCACGACGAACACTCCTCGGTTCGGCACGACGAGGAAAGGAATATAGAGGTTTCACCGATGCTCCCATCAACGATGGTGTCGCAGATGAGCAACTTCTTCTGCGATACTCCGTCATCTTCGCTACACGACCAGCAGCCGTTGTTAATAAGTGCAACGGGGTTCTCATAGTCGAGCCCGTCAGGGTTGATTCGGTACTCCCATGCAGCCAAGCCCAATCGCCCCCGCACCCTGCAAAACCAGGCATGCCCTGCGTTGACGAAGCAGCAGTTCCTACCTGATCCGCAGTGTGGGGCGCCCAGAAACGTGTGCCCTATCTCATGGATCCAAGTTTCTGACGATCCTGCCGCGATGCGGAGCGCGTACCGAGCGATCCGGCTCGACGTCTCGTAGAACTCGGCCCATCGGGAGATTGTGGATCTGGACCTACCAAAGTCGTAGCCCAGGCGCGCCAGGAAGAGGATCCGGTCCGCTGACATGGCGTCGAAGGCGAGCGTGTTGGGCAAGAGCGTGGCGTCCCAATCGCCTCCCATGGCGCCGGAGCGACATCCCCCAACGGCGCCCAGGCAGTCGTCACGCCCAGCCGAGGACTGTGCCGTGTAGCAGTTGGTCGAGGTCAACTCGAAGTCGAAGTCGTCCCAGTCAGCGCCCGAACAAGTGTCGAAGTTGTATCCCTCCCCACATCTCGTATCCCCCCAGCACAGCGCGTTCACCTCCCCGAATTCCGGCTGTGCGTTCCGATACCCGATTCGCACGGTACACGCGTACGGCGAATCATCAGCATACGGAAACCTAACCGCCCGGTCCCCACGAATGACATCCCGCAGGAACTCCGAGAATCCGAGGCAGAGCGCCTGGGAATCGAACTCGGTGTAGTCCGCCTCCTCCCAGAACGTGGAGATGAGTTGCGCAATCGTGCGAAACTGCTCCCGCGGCGCACCCCACCCGTCGCTCCAGAACAGGTAGTTCTTGCCCTTCCAGTCCTCCCGGTGCAGATCGAAGCAGCCCATGAGGTGGTCGTAGTCCTCGGGCTCTCCGTGCGCGTTCGACCGAAAGCCGTACCACAACATGTCGAGCGTGTCGTTGACGGACCCGCACCGACCGTAGGACGTGTCGTAGTCGCGCTTGTACACACTGACCCAGTCGTAGAGCCACTCTAGGTACCACCGCTCGGGCACCAGGAACGACTCTGTCCGGTAGCCGAAGGGCACGAGCTTGCGCAAGGCCGCCTCCCCCAGATCCAGGGTGTCCTTCGACACACCCGACGCCGGGCCGGGCGGCGGCACCGCGTCATCGTCCTCACCCGCGGCCCAGAGGGCTTCCTCGCCCCGCTTCTGTATGGTGCGCACCGGCTTCAGCACGCCGGGCCCGCACTCGGGGGCGCGTACGAGCGAGCCGATGTTCCGCAACACCTGGGTGCAGGCCTCGTCCATGACGGCGGCATAGTTTCCATTGGGCGGGACGGGCACCGAGAATCCCGGGAACAGCCGTTCACCCAGGAGCGACGACGACGACGCGTGCGCGCGGATGTTGCTGGCGCCGTTGATCCACGTCCCCGGCGGAGGTCCCATCCCCACCTCGCACATCGGCGCGGGGTCCGGCGCCGGGAACAGCGGCTCGCCGTGAGCCGGCGTAGGGAAGCGCCACCGATGAGCCGCCTTCGATACGGGCTCCTGCGCGTCGTCACCGCCAAACGTCCGGCTCTGCTCCCGCAGCCAGGCTTCGATCAACGAGTTGGGGCCGCCCACCCGATGACGGCGCTGCTTACGAACCCGGGGCGGGTCTGCGATCGCGTGTTTCCTCGCAGGCACGGACGCCTCATGGTGCGAGCATCCCTCGCACGCTCCGCCGCACCCACCACCGCAGCTCACGCGCGTCAGCCCTGCTTCGCCACGACATCAACGACGACAACAGCGGACCCGGTCACGGATACCGCCTCCCAGCTGATGTATCGAAGGAAGTTGGTGAAGGAGAGCGGCGTGTTCGACGTCGCGGTCAGGCTGATCGTGGTCAACTCCGCGAAGCTCCCGATCTCTGCGACCGCGGAGTGCATGATCTTCAAGGACCCCGTCGTGGCCGCCTTCAGCACGCGGGGCTGGATCTCCAGCTTCGTGTACGCCCCCACATCCATCGCTTCGGCGGGAGGCTGCAGCTCGTTGCCGCCGATTGTGCGGGTGTCCATCAGGCGCTTGTAGAGAGAGGCCATGTCTGCTCCGGGTGGAGGGGAAGAAGAACCCGGGGCCGAAGAAGCGGGGGTGCACCATTGAATCATGAGGACGGCGCACCGTCAACCGAGACGGCTCCGAGTACGCCCCTGGCAGGCATGAACGGGCTGAGGCTCTCGGGATCGAGGTGCACGCGGGCGATCTGAGGGTTGCTGTTCCCGTCGGCAGGCGCTTGCAGCACGACGTAGGCGATGCGGCTCGCGGACTTGTCGATCTCGTTCGCGACAATGTTGAGTCGCCTGTAAAAACCCTCCCGGGCGCGTACGCACGCGTAGACGCGGGCGCGGAAAGCTGAGATCATGGGGTTCCCCCCGCTGCTCCGGTCCGGAGTGGCGCCCGTCCCCGTCCGCCCCGGTCGCCCCGATGTTTCG
>CAJBVW010000397.1 GCA_903959175.1 uncultured Pseudomonadota bacterium | reverse complement strand
CCTGTTCGACAGGTGCCCCCTGCGAGTCCGCCCCGCGGACTGGGACCGCCCCCCTGTTCGACAGGTGCCCGCTGCGAGTCCGCCCCGCGGACTGGGACCGCCCCCCTGTTCGACAGGTCCCCGCTGCGAGTCCGCCCCGCGGACTGGGACCGCCCCCCTGTTGGACAGGTGCCCGCTGCGAGTCCGCCCGCACCGCGGCCCCCCCCCCCCCCAAACTGCGCGGCTGGCGCAGCCACGGGCGCCGGGGCCCAACCCCCGCGATACACGAACGCATGGACTCCCACGCCGCTCTCGTCGCCGCCAACGCGGCCTTCTACGACGCCTTCGACCGGCGCGACCTCGCCGCGATGGACAGCCTGTGGGCGGGGCGCCCAGGGGACGTGTGCATCCACCCCGGGTGGGAGATCTGCCGCGGGCCTGAGGTCCACGTCTCGTGGGCGCGCCTCTTCAGCAACGGCCAGGCCCTCCGCTTCCACGTCGGGGAGGTGGCGGCGGAGGTGATCGGCGACGCCGGCCGTGTGTCCTGCGTGGAGAACATCTGGTCGCCGGACGGCCGCGTGCTCCTCGGGCGCGTCGCGAGCACGAACTTGTTCGTCCGCGAGGACGCGGCGTGGCTTCTGGTGCTGCACCACGGGTCGCCGATCGCGGGGAAGGGCGTGGAGCGGCCGAGGGACGACGCGGCGAACTGAGAGCCACCCACTCACCCAACCCTCACCCCACCCGCCCCGTCGCGTACACCCGCAGCGCGTGGCTGTCCCGCCGCGCCGCGACGAGCACGTGGCCGATGCGGGTCCAGGTCTCCAGGCCCGCCTCTTCGCGCAACGGGAGCTTCCCCTCGCTGAAGTGGAAGGTGCCGTCCGGCTCGGCCCAGCCGCCCTTCGGCGCGAGCAGGCCGGTGAGGAAGCCGACCTTGCGTGCCTCCCGGGCGGAGAGGCCGGGGTCGGCCTCGGGGCGGACGTGGGCGCCGTAGCGATCCGCGTCCACGCGGTAGAAGCGTCCGGCGCTCACGACGTGGAACAGGTGCGGCTCGCCGCCGTCGAGCACGCGGGGCGGGGCGTCGAAGGGGCCGCCGAAGCCGGAGAAGCCACCGACGACGCCGACGCGCCGCCACGCGACGTCGGCGGGGGCGACGGGATCGTTCCACGCGTCCGCCGAGAGGCGGGCGAGGACCGCGTTCACGTCCTCCGCGCCGAGATCGAGGGCGGCCCGCACCGTCGCGACCGGCAGAGCGTGCGCCCGGTCCAGGGCCCGCTCGCGCAGCCGCGCCTCGCCGAGCCGCCACGCGAGGACGGCGCCGGCGTCGAGGAGCGTGTCCGTCGACGCGCCTTCGGGGAGGGTGGAGGCCACGGCCGGGAGCGCGCGCGCCCAGGCCTCGCCGATCGGGCCGAGGTTCTCCACGGCGTTGGAGAGCGCGCCGGGGAGGGAGCCGGGCGCGGCGAGGAGCGCGGGGCGGAGGGCGGCGAAGGTCTCGCCGAGGAGCACCGCGAGGCCGGGGGTGCGCGCGAACGCCCCGCGCCCGGCGTGCAGGAGCACGAGATCGTAGACGACGTCGCAGAGGCGGCCGGCGGCGGGCTCGGGCCCCGCGACGACCGGCAGCGCGGCAGCGAGGCGGGCGAGGGCCTCGGTCGCGTCGAGCGCGGGGGTGCGGCGGCGGGCGCGCTCGAAGCGCTCGTTCAACGCGGGCCGCCGGGCGTCCAGCCAGGCGGCGCCGTCGAGCGTCACTGGGTCCACTGGAGCCAACGCAGGTAGTTCCCGTAGCGTTGGTGGTAGTACTTCAGCTTCAACACGTCCTTCTGGACGTGCGCCAGCAGCTTGGTGTTCTTTGCCAGCTCCGCGAGGCGCGCCTCCACCGTCGCGAGCCGCTTCTTGACCTCCGCCTCGGGGACGCCGTCCAGGCCGGTGTCGAAGGTGGCGTCGATCTCCTCCAGCGGGTCGGCGTGGTCGAGGTCGAGGCGGTCGTACTCGGCGCACGCGGCGTCGAAGGCCTGCCGGATCCACGCGATGCGGTCGATGCGCAGCACGCCGTTGTTCGCGCCGTCGAAGAAGGGCGACGAGGGGTTCATGATGAGCTTCTCGTGCAGGATCCACGGGACGATCTGCCGCACGTCCTGGAGGGTCACCTCGGCCGAGCCGCGGAACCACGCGAGCGTCTTGGCAAAGCCGAGCAGCGTCATCAGGCCGCGCACGGAGAAGCCGTTCTCCGTCTGGGAGCAGAGCGCCTTGACCTTGTCTCGCCCGCAGTCGGCGGCGCACACCGAGCCGAGCGTCTTGCCGGCGAGGCGGATGGTGTCCTTGGTCTTGTACTCGAGGTCCCGCGCGGCGAGGTCGCAGAAGTCGAACTGCGCGGCGAAGAACTCGATGCGGCGGCGCACGGCGCGGGGGAGGGGGACCTTCAGCGTCTGGCGGTAGACCTGGTCCAACTCTTCCGGCGTGAAGATGATCTCCGGGGGGACCAGCTCCTCCGGCTTCACCCGCTCCTCCACGCGCGTCAGCAATTCCCCGAGGAAGCGCGGGTTGAAGTCGAGGGCCTTGACCACGATGTCGATGCGGTCCTTCAGGGCCTCGATGACCTGGTAGGTGCCGCCGCCCATGTCGTCGTTCGCGGTGAGGAACCAGGCGCTCTCGGGGCTCTCCATCGTCTGGTCGAGGATCTCGGCGTAGCCCTCGGCGAGCAGCGTGAGCAGCGCCGACTGGGTGCGCGTCGGGATGCGATTGTATTCATCAACGATCTTGACGCGCATCGTGAGCCACTTGCGCCAGGCGATCCGGATGTCCTCGGAGCGGGCGGCGGCCATGAGGTCCTTCGGGAGCGGGTTCCCGAGGAGGTCGGCTACGGTCATCTGCGGCTGGCCGTGCTGGATGGCGCGGCGCAGGTCGGGGAGGGTGTAGCCGGCGAGCAGGCCCATCAGGGTGGCCGAGGCGGTCTTGCCGCGGCCGGGCCCGCCGATGAACAAGCAGCGCTTGCGACTGGCGAAGGTGAGGAGCGGCAGGAGCACGAAGGAGGAGTAGGACTGCGCCGTCGGCAGCCGCACCTCCGTGCCCGCCCCGCCGAAGCGCACCGTGGTCGGCGGCGCGTCGTTGAATTCGAGGTCGTAGTAGGGGGTGATGATCGCGTGGTTGACGATCCAGAAGTACGCCTGGCGCATCTTCTCGTCGAGCGCTGGGGAGGCCGGCAGCGCGTCCGCGCGGGTGGCGGGGCCGGCGTAGAGGTCGGCTACGTCGAAGGGGCGGGGGCCGCTCGCGCCGGCGCCGGGGAGCGTCGGGGACTGGCTGACCTGCCGAGGATCGTGGGGGGGTCGAGGGGGCACGGGGGGATTGTCCGGCCGCGGGGAGGGGGAGTCAATCGCGGCGGCCGCGGTGCGCGCCGTGGCGCCGAGGGCCGGGAATGCCGCTCGGGTGCGCTACGGGCTCCTACCGGACGACCTGCCCCACGCGGACCTCGACCCGCGCCTTGTGCGCGAGCCGCCCGCCCTCCTCGGCGACGTGCGAGACGGCGGGGAGGGGCTCCCCGAGGAAGCGCTCGCCGTGCGCGCGGAAGCGCTCGGGGTCCCCCGTGCAGAGCACGCGGAGCGCGCCGGTGCCGGGCGCGACGAAGCCGGAGTGGCGGCCGAGCCAGTCGGTGAGCCGGGCGGCGACGAAGGGCGCGGGGTCGAGCAGGGTGACGCTCGGGGGCAGCGCGGCGGCGAAGGCGTCGGTCAGCAGCGGGTAGTGGGTGCAGCCGAGCACGAGGGTGTCGATGTCCCCGAGGCCGGCGACGTAGCGGGAGACGGCGAGGCGGGCGATCTCGCCGTCCTCCCAGCCCTCCTCCACGAGCGGCGCGAGGAGCGGGGCGGCGCGCTGCGTCACGCGGTGGGGGCCAAGCTTGGCGATCTCGGTGGCGAAGGTGCCCGACGAGACGGTGCGCGCCGTGCCGATGACGCCGATGTGGCCGCGGCTGCGGGCGACCGCGGCCTCGGCGGCGGGGATGGTCACCCCGAGGATACGCCGTGATACATCCGATGTATCAGATGGTGTATCAGGTGACGTATCACGCGATACATTTGTGATATACCTACGTTGCAGGTGGCGGAGCGCGACGCACGACACCGTGTGGCAGGCGACGACGATGAGCTCGCAGCCCTCCTCGAACAGGCGCTCGACGCACTGCTCCGCGAAGTCGAGGATGGTGTCCGTGTCGCGGCCGCCGTAGGGCGCGCGACCGGAGTCCCCGAGGTACACGAAGTCGTGCGTCGGGAGCGAGGCGCGGAGGGCGCGCAGCACGGTCAGCCCGCCGTAGCCGGAGTCGTAGACGCCGATCACGCGTCGAACTCCTCGCGGTGGTCGCGCGTCATCAGGCCGGCGATGACCTCTGCCGCGCGGGCCCGGCCCGTGGCGAGTGCGCCGACTGCCTGGGTGATCGGGAGGTCCTTCACGCGGCCGAGCAGCGCCGCGCAGAGGGCCGCCGCCGCGGGATCCCCTTCGCCGCGGGCGAGCGCCAGGCCGCGCACGAAGCCGGGGTGGTCGGGCAGCGCCGCGCACGCCACGAGCTCGCCGACGCCGGCCAGGCCGGAGAACGTGCGGGGATCCCCGCCGCCCTTCCGCGCGAGGCGGGCGCCCTCCGCGACGCCGCGGCTCACGAGGAGCGCCTGCGTGCCGACGCCGAGGCCGAGGCCGCGCGCGAGGCCGAGCGCCATCGCCAGCACCTCGACCAGCGCCCCGGCGAGCTCGACGCCGGGCAGATCCTCGCTGGAGTAGATGCGGCACGCGGGCGAGTGGAGGGCCTCGGAGGCGAGGCGGGTGACCTCGGTGAACGGGGACGCGACGACGGCGGCGCACGGGCTGTTGCGCCGCACCTCGCCGGGGAGGATGGGCCCCGCGAGCGCGCCCACGCGGAGGCACGCGGACTCCTCCACGAGGATCTCCGAGAGGCGACGCCCGGAGCCGGGCTCGAGCCCGCGGGTGGCGACGACGGCGCGCGCCGCCGGCCCCGGATCGAGCTCGCGCACGACCTCGCGGAAGCGATCGGGGGGCATCGCGAGGAGGAGGAGATCCGCGTCGCGACCGAGCCCGGGCAGGGACGCCGCCTCGGCGAAGCCCTCCGGCGCGCGGCCGCCGCCGACGATCACGGTGTTGCCCGCCGCCCGGGCGAGGCGTGCGAGGGCGTCGACCCCCTCTCCGGTGCCGACGATTCCGACGATCATTGCGGGCCCTGGGGAGCGATGGCGTGCATGTCGACCGGCTTAACGCCGAGCCTGCCTCCTGGCGCCCGCGCGCGCGCCTCCGAGGACGGCGCTTCGGGACGGTCACCGCTGGGCGGTGAAGCGCCCCTGGGCCTTGCCGCCGGCGTAGATGCGGCCGCGCAGCTCGTTGCCGACGATGAGGCCGCTGTAGCTGGTGGTCACGTTGCCCTCGGTCACCTGGAGCTCGACGCGCAGGCCGTCCTCGGAGGTGCTCACCCGGCCGGCGACGAGGCCCTCCTTGGTGCCATCGCTGCGGCGCGCGCGGCCGCTGACGCGGCCGTCCTTGCCGACGGAGAGGTCGAGCGCGAAGGAGCCGCCGGAGATCTTGCCGAGCCAGAGCCCGGAGAGGGCGGCGGCGCCGGTGACCTCGGCGGCGCGGGGCGTCTCGAGCGGCGGCGCGGCCTCGACGACGGGCGCGGCGAGGGCCACGGGGACAACGAACGGCTCGACCACCGCCGGCGTGGGGTCGGGCGCGGGCGCGACGGGGGGCGCGACCGGCGCGGGTGCGG
>CAJBVW010000396.1 GCA_903959175.1 uncultured Pseudomonadota bacterium | reverse complement strand
GCGCGCACGGTGAGGAAGCGCTCGACGTTGCGGTAGACGAGGTCCCGCTTCTCCGAGCCCTTGACCACGCCGTAGGTGGCGGCGCTGAACGCGTCGATCGAGAAGTGGATCGCCGTGAACGTGTCGGGGGCCTGGCCCGGCGCGGCGGCGAGGCGGACCAGGCGCGCGGAGCGCTCCGCCGAGAGGAGGACGGCGTTGGTGTGGACCTTGAAGCTTCGGAACAGCGCGTTGTCGCGGTTGACGGCGAAGGCGTACTCGACGAAGAGGTCGAACTGGGGGTGGAGCGTCGGCTCGCCGAGCCAGTGGGGGCAGAGGGAGACGTCGTCCATGCCGCGGAGGCCCTGGAGGGAGCGGCGCCAGGTGTCGAAGGACATGAAGCGCTTGGGCGCGCCGTGGGCGTCGTCCCGCATGGACTGGCTGCACATCTTGCATTTGATGTTGCAGTGGTCGGTCAGCTCGAGGTTGACGTTCACGCGGCCCCCCCGACGGAGAGCGCCGCCAGGCCGGGCAGGCGCGCGCGGATCGCCCGCTCGTGCGCCAGGATGTTCTCGCTGCACTCCGCGCACCGGCCCGTGGGCCGCCCGGCGCGCATGCCCGCGCGCACGGCGAGGAGCGTGGGGTCGGTGGTCCACACCTCGGCGAGCGGCACGTCCGCCACCGAGCCGCCGGTGCCGGCGAGCACGCAGCAGGGGGCGGTGCGGCCGTCCGCCTGGACGACGAGGTAGTGCCAGGCCTTCAGACACGGGGCCGCGGCGAGGCCGATGGCGCCTGTGTCTCCGGGGGTGGGCGTGCCGGGGGTGGGCGTGCCGGGGGTGGCGCCGGAGTTGGGGGCGGCGGGGGCCTCGGGGAGCCGGGCGCCGCGGCGGAGGGCGTCGGGTCGGAGCAGGCGGTCGAGGGTGGTGCTCACCCCGAGGCGCTCGGCCTCGGCGAGGGCCTCCGCGACGCGCGCGGGCAGCCGGGCCTCCTCCGCCGGGCCGAGCACGAGCGCCTCCTGCTCGGGGCGGTAGGCGACGAGGGCGTCGAACTCGACGCGCGTGGCGCCGAGGGCGGCGGCGAGGCGGACGATGCCGGCGAGCTCGTCGACGTTGCGGCGGGTGAGCACGGTGTGGAGGCCGAGGCGCGGGTAGACGGCGGCAGCGAGGTCGCGGCGGCGGCGGAGGCGGCAGAGGGCGGAGACGCTCGTGCGGAAGGCCCCGGCGCGGCCCCGGAGGGCGTCGTGCGTGGCGGCCTCGGCGCCGTCGATGGAGACGTGGACCTCCTCCCAGCCGAGCCCCACGAGCGCGGCGGCGACGGTGTCCAGGCGGGTGCCGTTCGTGGTGAGGAAGCCCTCCATGCCGTGCGCCTTGACCCGCTCGATCAGCCGGGGCGTGGCCGCGGAGAGGAGGGGCTCCCCGCCCCCGAGGATGGCGACGCGGCGCACGCCCATGGCCGCGGCCTCGTCCACGATCGCGAGCTGGCGGGCCACGGAGAGCTCGTTGACCGCGGGGCGGTGGCGATCCGTGGTGTCGCAGAAGGCGCAGGACAGGTTGCACCGCAGCGTGGGGTACAGCTCGAGCGTCCAGGGGCCGGGCCCCCCCGCGGCGTCGGCCTCGCGCGCCTGGATGCGCGCGGCGATGGCGTCGAGCTCGTCCATTCCTCCACCGTAGCACCGCGCGCCGCGTGGGCGGGACCACGCGCGGATTCCTGCTGCTCTGGATGTGCACCGACCCGCCGGTCGACCCGCGCGGAGAGGGCGTTCGAAGATCCGTTCGAATGGTTCGCGCCGCCGCGCGTCGTACTGCCAGACACGGAGCAACCATGCGCACCCCCCTCTTCCTCCTCCTCGCCGGCATCCTCCTCGCCCCCGCCACCGCGGCCGCGGGCCACGGCTACGGCCGCGGCGGCATCTACGTGAGCGTGCCCTCGGTCTCGATCGTCATCGACCCCTGGGCCCCCTCCTACGTGCCCGCCCACCGCACCGGGTACACCTGGGTCGCCGGCTACTGGGACCGCTCCGGCGACTGGAACCCCGGCCACTGGGCGCCCGCCTACTCCCGCAGCGGCTACGCCTGGGTGAACGGCTACTGGAGCGGCCGCAGCTACGTCGACGGCTACTGGCGCCCCATGGCGCGCAGCGGCTACGGCTGGCGCGACGGCTACTACTCCCGCGGCGTGTGGGTCGGCGGCGGCTGGGAGTACGGCCGGTCGGCCTACGCGGCCCACGCGTGGCGCTCGGATCGCTACGAGCGCCACGAGGACTACCGCGAGGCGCGCGAGGACCGCCACGAGCGCCACGAGGACGCCGCCGAGCGCCGGGAAGACGCGGGCGAGCGCCGGGAAGACGCGAGTGAGCGCCGCGAAGACCGGGGCTCCTCCTCCTCCAGCTCCAGCGACCGCGAAGACCGGGGCTCCTCCTCCTCCAGCTCCAGCGACCGCGACGGCCGCTCCTCCTCCAGCTCCAGCGACCGCGACGGCCGTGGCTCCTCCTCCTCCAGCTCCAGCGACCGCGACGACCGCTCCTCCTCCAGCAGCAGCTCCAGCAGCTCCAGCAGCGGCGAGCGCAGCTCGGGCACCGGCGCCTCGCGCGGCGACCGCGGCGACCGCAGCGAGAGCGACCGCGACGAGCGCGGCAGCAGCTCCTCCAGCCGCAGCCGCCACCACGACGCGCCCTGACCCCGCGCGCGGGCGCTGACGCCTCCGCCCTCCCCCCCGCACGCCCCGGCCCTCCGCCGGGGTATGCTCGTTTTGTGCGCCACACGGCACTCGCCGGCAGCTACCTCGTCCTCGAGACCACCAACACGTGCAGCCTTGCATGTGTGCACTGCTCCGTGTCCGAGCCGGGCCACCCGCACCACGCGCGCACCGGGTTCCTGCCCCTCGCGACCGCCGACGCCGTCTTCGCGGACCTTCGCGCCGTCGGCGCCCGCTTCGACACGCTGATCCCCTTCTGGCTGGGGGAGCCCCTGGTGCACCCCGCCTTCGGGGCGCTCTACCAGTCGGCCCTCCGCGCCGCCGCCGCGGGCGTGTTCGGCAAGGTCGAGCTCCACACCAACGCCACGCACCTCACCGCGGACAAAGTGCGCGTCGCGCTCAACCTCGCGCCGGTGCCGCAGGTGTGGCACCTCTCGCTCGACGCCGCCACGCGGGGCACCTACCGCGCGGTCAAGGGGATGGACCGCTTCGACCTGGTCGACACGAACATCCTCGGCTTCCTCGACGCGAAGGCCGCCCGGGGCGCCCGCTGGCCGCGGCCGGTGTTCCAGTTCATCGTGTCGGACAACAACGTGGCGGAGGTCCCCGCCTTCCGCGCGAAGTGGGAGGCCGCGTGCCGCGCGCGCAAGCTGCCGGTGCGCACCGCCGCCCAGCACGTGCCGCCGGGGGAGGACGCCGTCGTGTTCTTCCGGCAGCTCGACAGCCCCACGCCGGAGGCCCAGGCGCGCGCCAACACCGTGTTCCGCGACGCGATGGCCCGCGAGGGGCTGCCCCTCCCGCGCGAGGACCGCACACCCACCGCGATGGACGGCGAGAACGCCGGAGTGTGCGCCTGCTTCTGGAAGAGCCCCGTCATCGGATGGGACGGCCGCGTGACGACGTGCACCCGCGACAACCGCTTCGAGAACGCGCTCGGGAACGTGGCGGACACGCCGTTCTCGCAGCTCTGGTGGGGCGCGGAGATGGCCGAACGCCGCCGTCGCGTCGCGCGCGTCGACTACGCGGGGCTCCCCGTGTGCGCCACCTGCTTCATCCCGCGCTCGGCGAACGCGTCCGACATCACGACCACCGAGATCGAGGCCCACGGATGAGCCGCATCGGCACCCTCCCCGCCCGCGCCGCGCTCGCCGCCCTCGGCCAGGCGCGCCTGCGCCCCGCCGTCGAGAAGCCCACGCAGGTCCACCTCTCGGTCACCGACCGCTGCTTCCTCCCCTGCCTCCACTGCGACATCTGGAAGAACGAGACCGAGGATCTCCCCGAGCAGGTGTGGAGCGACACCATCGACGGCCTCGCGCGGTGGCTCGGCCCCGCGGCGATGAACTTCGTCGGCGGCGAGCCCCTCCTCCGTAAGGACCTCGAGCGGCTGATGGCCCGTGCCACGCGCCTCGGCTTCACCGTCACCTTCAACACCAACGGCTGGCTCCTCACGGAGAAGCGCGCGCACGCCCTCGCGGACGCCGGCGTGAGCATCGCCTACGTCTCCATCGACGGCGCCACCGCCGCCACGGTGGACCACTCCCGCGGCCGCGCCGGATCCTGGAAGAAGGCGGTCGAAGCCTGCGATCTGCTCGACAAGGTGCCGAACCCCCGCGTCGTCGTCACCTGCGTGCTCTCGGGCCACAACGCGCACGAGATCCCCGACCTGCTGCGCTGGGTGAAGGGCCGCGGCTACCAGCTCGTCGTCCAGCCGCTCTACCAGAACTTCGGGGCCAACGCCCACGATCCGGGGTGGTGGCGCCGCTCGCCGCTCTGGCCGACGGACCTCGGCGCGATCGACGCCGCGATCGACGTGCTCACCGACGAGCGCCGCAACGAGTGCCAGGTGTGCAACCCGGTGGAGCAGCTCGAGGCGTTCAAGGGCTACTTCCGCGATCCGTCGGTCTACAACGGCGAGGTCTGCAAGGCCGGGCACTCCGACATCGCCTTCGACCCCGCCGGGAACGTGCGCCTCTGCTACTTCCTCGAGCCCGTCGGCAACGTGGCGGACGGCCGCTCGCTGCCCGCCGTGTGGAATGCGGTCGCGACGATGCGCCGCCGCTACGAGGTCCACCGCTGCACGCGCTCGTGCAACCTCCTCAACTGCAACTTCGACCGCGGCTGAACCCCGCGGAGGGCGCTCACTCCCCGCCGAGGCCCGCCCAGATGTAGACCGCGCCAGCGTCGTAGCCGTAGGTGTCGTCCCAGTACGCGCCCACGACCACGTCGGTCAGGCCGTCTCCGGTGAGGTCCGTGGGGTCGCGCGGCATGCGCCGGCCGAAGTGGCCGGCCCCCGTCGGCGCGCCGTACCAGGTCGCGTCCGCGGCAGCCGCCGAGACGCTGCCCGACACGGGGCCGTAGAAGAGGTAGGCCGCGCCCGCCGAGGAGACCGCGGTGTCCTCGAGGTAGGCGCCCGCGAGGAGGTCGTCGGCGCCGTCGCCGTCGAGGTCGCCGAGGGACATCGCATCCCCGCCGAAGCAGTCGCCCGCGCCCGCCCCGTAGACCGTGGCCTCGGCCGCGGCCACCAGGGAGGTGCCGCCGCCGTACACCCAGAGCGCGCCCACGCGGGAGTCCACGAGGTCGTAGCCGTAGCCGTGCACGCCGGCGTCCCCGTAGCCGTCACCGTCGAGGTCTCCGAGGGTGTAGACGCCGAAGCCGGCGTAGTCCGTCTCGGCGCTCCCGTTGTAGCTGAGGTCGGCGTCGGTCGCGCTCACGACGCCCGAGAGCGGGGTGGTGCCGCCGAGGAAGAGGTACGCGACGCCGGTGCCGCGGTTGGTGCCGTAGGCCCCGAGCAGGAGCTCGTCGAGGCCGTCGCCGTCCATGTCGTCGACGAAGGCGGTCGCCTCGCCGAGGTACCCGCTGGCAACGGTGCCGCGCACGGTGGCGTCCGCCGCGGTCGAGGCGACGGTGCCCGAGGAGCGGGTGGCCGAGCCGTAGAGCAGGTAGGCGGCGCCGCCGGAGGTCGCGCCGGTGTCCTGGAGGTAGGCGCCGACCACGATCTCGTCGGTGCCGTCGCCGTCCATGTCGCCGCCGGAGGCCACGTGGAAGCCGAAGTAGTCGAGCGCGGCGCCGCCGGTGAACGTGGCCCCGCGCGTGCCCACGACGGTCGTGAGCTGGTTCGACGTGAGGAAGCGCGCGCCGCCGTAGACGAGGTAGGCGGCGCCCGCGTACGAGGAGATGCCGTAGGCGCCGACGAGGAGGTCGTCGGTGCCGTCCCGTCGTGGTCCCCCGAGGCGACGGAGAAGCCGGCGTAGGAAGCGGCGGCGGGCCCGTTGAGCCGCGGGGCCATCGTGGCGCCGGAGCCCGAGATGGGGCCGTACAGCAGGGCCGTCCCGCCCGCAGCGCTGCCCGGACCGTCCGCGCCGGGCATGCCCGCGAAGAGGTCGGGCGCACCGTCGCCGTCGAAGTCTCCCGTGGCGAGCGCACGGCCGAAGTAGTCGGAAGCGTTGGGGCCGCCGACCTGGAGATCCGCCGAGGCCGCGAGGCGCTCCCCCGCGAGATTGCAGTCGTCGAAGGCAGCGTCACAGTCGTTGTCGAGGCCGTCGCCGCAGGCCTCGGTGCCGCCGGGGCTCGCGAGCGCGGAGTCGTCGTCGCAGTCCCCGCCGGCCTCGGCGTAGCCGCTCGGGAGGGAGCACGCGATGGTCGAGTCGGCGCTGTCACCGTAGCCGTCCTCGTCGGCATCGACGTAGTATTCGGTACCCACGTCCTCATCGGTGGCGCCGTCGCAGTCGTCGTCCACGCCGTTGCAGGTGTCCGCGGCCCCGGGCGAGACCGCGGCGTCCGCGTCGTCGCAGTCCCCGGCGGCCGAGCCCAGCGCGGCCTCGCCGACGTCCGCGCAGTCCGCGTCCACGGACGCCACGGTGCCGTCGGTGCGGTAGGCGTCGGCGTCGGCGTCGGCGTAGCAGAGCTCGAGGCCGTCGCAGTCGTCGTCTTCCTCGTTGCCGACGGTCTCCTCGGCGCCGGGATGGTCACCGGCGTCGGCGTCGTCGCAGTCCGTCGCGTCCGCGATCCAGCCGGCGGGGGCCACGCACGCGGCGCGGTCGTAGGGCCCGGCGGCGCCGAAGGTGTCCCCATCGACGTCGACGTGCCAGAGCCCGGCCGTCGCGGGGTCCAGGGTGGGGTCGGCGTCGTCCACCGCGCCGTCGCAGTCCTCGTCGCCGCCGCCGCAGGCCTCGGCCGCGCCGGGGTTCACGCCGGCCGCGGCGTCGTCACAGTCCTCCGCGTTCGCCACGAAGCCCTCCGGCAGCGTGCAGGCGAGCAGGGCCACCGCGGGGTCCCCGAAGGTGTCGCCGTCGGCGTCCGCGTAGCCCTCGAGCTCCCCGTCGGCCCCGGCCTCGTCCGTCGCGCCGTCGCAGTCCTCGTCCCCTCCGCCGCAGGCCTCGACCGCGCCGGGAGACACGGCGGCGTCGGCGTCGTCGCAGTCCTCGCAGGCGGGGGTGCCGTCCCCGTCGGCGTCGGTCGCGCCCGCGGAGCCGTCACAGTTGCGGTCGGTGGGGTCGGTGCAGGCCTCCTCGGCGCCGGGGTGCACGGCGGCGTCCCCGTCGTCACAGTCGCCGTCGGTGGCCACGAAGGCGTCCGACGGCGCGTCGCACGCGGCGATCGCCACGGTGGTGGCGCCGTAGCCGTCGCCGTCGCTGTCGCCGTACCAGGCGGGGGCGTCCGCGGGGTCCTCGTCGACGACGCCGTCACAGTCGTCGTCTACGCCGTTGCAGGCCTCGGGGGCGCCGGGGTGGACGGTGGGGTCGTCCTCGGCGCAGTCCCCGTCGGACACGAGGTAGCCGTCCCCGTCCTCGTCGGAGGCGACCGGCGCGTCGGCGGTGTCGGTGTCCGGCGCGTCGGCGGTGTCGGTGTCGGCGTCCGGCGCGGAGCCGGAGCCGGCGCAGCCGGAGGCCGCCACCGCGAGGAGCAGGACGTGGAGGGGGCGCATGGACATCAGCTGGCGTCCAACAGAGCACCCCCACCCGGTCCTGTCAACCGCCTGTCAAGCGCCGCGGACGCCCCGGCGACGGAGCGCGCCGAGGCCGAGCAGCGCGCCGAAGCCGAGACCGGCCGAGGAGCCGCCGAAGCACCCGTAGACGGGCACCACGGTGTCGCAGAACGGCGAGGCGCCAGGGTTCGGGTCGCTGCCCTCGACCAGCTCGTCGATGTCGGTGGTGCCGTCCGCGTCGCTGTCGACGGTGTCGGCCGCCATCGCGTCGAGCGCCGTGGTCAGAAGCGCCGTCTGCGAGCCGCCGGTGAGGTCGCGCGCCATCATCGCCAAGCCGAAGTCGCGGGTGACGGTGCCGCCGCCGCCGCCGTTCGTCTCGTGGCAGACCGTGCATGTGGGCGCGCACGGCATGCCGAGGTCGGACTCGAGGGCAGACGGGTAGGTGCCCGAGGCCCACGCGGAGGCAAGGATCAAAGAGAACAACATCGGGGCCTCCTAGAGGTACACGTGGCCTTGGAGGAGGCCCATGGGCGTCGCCGTGGCGCCGGGGGTGCAGTAGAGGACGCCGTCGAACACGTCGATCCGGAGGTCCACCCGCGGGGCGAGGAACCACTGGACGGCGCCGCCGCCGGTCCATGCGGGCGAGCCCTGGTCGGCGAAGGAAGCGTCGCAGTAGCCGCCGATGCCCATGAGGTGCACGCCCTGCTTGGGCTCCCAGTCGAGCACCGCGTTGCCGACGACGCCGCGGGTGGTCGTGCCGTCGTCGTTGGAGACGAGGAGGCTCGCCTCCGCGAGGACGCCGAGCTGCTCGAGCGGGGCCCACCGCGTGAACAGACCGTGGGCCTGCCGGGTGCGCGGCGCGAGCGTGTCGACGTCGGCCTGCGCGACGGTGACCAGGCTGGAGACGCCGAGCTCGAGCGTCTTCTCCGGGGCCCACGTGCCGTAGAGCGAGTAGCCGCGCTCCCGGAACGCGTCCGGCCGCACCTGGAAGTTGCCGGCGATGCCCATGACCTCGGCGCGGAAGCGCTTGGAGGTGAAGGCGACGGAGGCGCCGAGCTGCTGGTCGTCGTTCGTGGTCGTGCGCGTGACGCTGCGCGTATACAGGATGTGGTTCTCGGAGCGGATGCCGTAGGGCAGGTTCATCCGCCCGGCCTTGATCATCCAGCCCTTGGCGGGGGTGACCCCGGCCCAGAACTCGCGCGCGACCAGGTTCCAGCCCGCGTCGCTCCCGGTGACCCACGCGCCCTGGGCGCCCGCGCTGACCGCGCCGAGCGTGCCCGTAGCGATGACGGGGCCGGCCTGGACGGCGGCGCGGAGGTCACCCTGCATGAGGATGGCGCGCACGTTGCCGGGCTCGGGGATGACGAGCCCGCGCACGTCCGCCTGGAGGAGGAGGGGGTCCGGCAGGGGCACGAGGCCGAAGAGGAAGTCGGCCGACTTGCCCGGGCTCTCCTCCATCTTCGTGTAGTGGGTGCGGACGAGGATCTCGCCCTGGCCACGCCCGTAGTCGGTGAGCACGCCGCCGCCCGAGGGGTCGACGTGGCACTGGGCGCAGTTGGTGTAGCCGTGGCGGATCATCCACGGGTAGGCGTGCGCCTGCCCGGGGAGGAACGCGAGGAGGAGCGCGCCGAAGGCGAGCAGCGCCCGCAGCGGGGCGCGGAGGGAACTAGCCATCGACGAGATCGACCTGGACATCGGCCTTCATCTTCGGATCGACCGTGATGCCGAGGTAGCTCGGGATGGCGATCCCGTGGGCCGACACGTCGAAGCTGAACTTCGCCGTGACGCGGTAGCCGGTCTTGCTCTTCTTCGCGGTGTACGTCACGTCGACCGGCTGGTCGACGCCGTGCACGTTGAACGTGCCCTTGACGGTGCCCGTGGTGGACTCGGCGAGGACGGCGGGCCACTTCACGTCCGCCTTGGCGAGGGAGAACGTCGCGTTCGGGAACTGGGCGACCTTCACGTACTCGTTGTTCATGTGTCCGTCGCGCAGGTCGATGCCGGTCGAGACGGAGGTCATCGGCACGGCGAAGCTCAGACGCGTGCCGTCATCGGTGCCGGTGATGGTGCTGGACTCGCCCTCGATGTCGAGGAAGCCGGGGCTTCCCGTGGCGAAGAAGCTGATCTTCGGCTTGCCGCTGACCGTCATGCCCGCGTGGGCGAGACCGGGGGCGAGGGAGAGCGAGAGACCGACGAGGGCGGCCGCGAAGGCGGCGCGGCGGGCGAGGAGAGCGGAGCGGATCACGAGGACCTCCATACGAGTCAGGGTTGACGCTATCGCGGAGACTGCGCGCAGTCGCCCCGCGAAGCAGGCTTTCTGTGGCGACGCCGGCGGATCCGTGGGGAGACCGGCGGCAAAGGGTGACTCACTCCCCTTGTACGCGGGGAGGGGCCCGATAGTCATGAGAACGCGGTGAAAAGCGGTCGGGCTCTCAGCGGGCTCCGACCGGGCGCTCCATCTCGAAGCCCTGCGTCGTCGCGGGCCACGCCGGCGCCCAGGCGGCCTTCGCCGCGCAGTCGGCGACCGACGGAGACGGCGGCGCCGCCTCGCTCTGCGGGCCCTCGGGCATCAGCCATCCCTCGGCGAGGCCGCTCGCTCCGAGGCGCACCCCGAAGGTCCCGCGCGCGCCGCACGCGCTCACGGAGGCGGTCGCGGCGTCCATCGCGGCGACCGCGGCGGCGACGTCGACGATCGCGGGAACCTCGAGCGGGATCGGCGCCACGCGTGCGGCCGGCGCGGGGAGCGACACCCGGAGCGGGGCGGCGGCGGGCGGCGCTTCGGCGAAGACCTCGTCGGCGCTGCGGCCGCGGAGGTTCCACACCGCGTAGACCAGCAGCGCGGTCCAGAGGACGAGGCGGATGGCGAGCGTGCGGGGAGGGAGGATCATCCCCTACAGCTCCTCGGCCGGCCAGCGCTTGACGAGGTTGCCGTTGGCCCGCCCGTCGCTCGCGGCGTGGAGGTAGGCGCGGCGGTGCTGCATGGTTCGGCGACCGTTGTTGTTGGCGATGAAGCGGCTCTCTCCCCAGCTCCACGGCGCGACGTAGGCGCGGGCGCGGGCGTCCACCCCCCGGAAGTAGCCCCGGGCGTCCTCCGCGCTGTAGACGCGGCGCACCGTGCGCACGATCAGCCCCTGCAGCGTGTCCCACTCGTCGCGCGTGAGGGGCTCCCCCGCCTCGACGCGGGCCCGCCACGCGCCCAGGCCGTCCTTGTCGTCGAGCGCCGCGGGGAGCTCCCCGAGCATCGCGACGACCGTCTCGGGGAAGGGGGCGACCGCCGTGGCGATGTGCCGCTCGACGTTCTGGTGGGGGAAGCGGATCTCGACGACGCGGGGCTTCTCGGGGCCGGAGCAGCCGTCGTGGTGGTAGTACTCGCCCTGGGAGAGCCGCCCGCGGCTGGAGCGCCCGCGCACGAAGCGGTACGTGGGGTGCGCCGTCGGGACGCCCTTGCACACGACGAGGCCCTCCTGGTCGACGAGGGCGAAGAACGCGTCCCGGTGCTCGGAGCCGAGCAGGATGGCGTGGAGGTAGTCCTCCGGCGCGTCCGCGGGGGGGTCGATCAGGCCCTCGATCACGAGCCCGAGCGCGTTGTCGGGCCGCGTGGTCGCGAACTGCCAGGGGCCGAACCGGAGGGGGGCGAGCGTCATCGGAGGCGCGACGCGTAGCCTCTCGGGGAGGGGCGCGCAAAGGGGGGCGCGGAGCGCGCGGGAGGGGCGGGGCGCGGAGCGCGTGGGAGAGCGGGGCGCGGAGCGCGTGGGAGGGGCGGGGCGCGGAGCGCGTGGGAGAGCGGGGCGCGGAGCGCGTGGGAGGG
>CAJBVW010000395.1 GCA_903959175.1 uncultured Pseudomonadota bacterium | reverse complement strand
GGCGACGCGTCCGATTCGGCCGCTACGCGTGGCCACGGAGCCCGGACGACCGAGGCCGACCGGCCGAGCCCGCAGCACGCCGGCCCCGCGTCCGCGCGGGGACGCGCCCAGAGGGCTTAGGGCTCGCCGAAAAATAAACGCTGCATTCGGCCGCCCCGGGACTCGCGTGCGCGGCCCCAGGTCGCCCTCGGTGCTATCGTTTATTCTTCGGCGAACCCTTACCAGCTCGGCCAGCCGCCGTTCGCTTGGGTGTCGACCCAACCACCCACCACGCGGCCGGGGAGTCCGTCGCGCAAGACTTGGGTGAGGCGGCCGTAGGTGGTCCAACCGCCGGCAACCGCGCCCCCGCGCGACCAGGCGCCGGGCTCGCGGGCGAGGGTCCACGCGTTGACGGGGTGGACGGCCGGCAAGGTGACGTAGACGAACGCCGACGAGCGCGCCCACGAGGGGCCGGGGCCGCGTTGGGTGGCGCGGAAGGTGGCGCCGTCGTACCAGAGCGGCACGTCGTGGGTGGGGGTGGTGAGGTCCTCACCGGACCACCCCATGCCGATCGCGGGGATGCCGAGCGCCTGAAGGGTCGCGATGGTGAGGCCGGTGGCGGTGGCGCAGTCGCCGACGTAGGCGCCGTAGCGGCGGAACACGCCCGCCTGCCAGGTGGCGCTGACACCCTCCCACAGGTGGACGGTGTGGTCACCCAACTGACCGAGGTCGGTCTTGGCGAGGAGGTCGGCCTCCCACCCCTTGCACTCGGTGTCGGTGCGGGCGCCGGTGCGGCACAATTCGGCCATCAGCGTGTCGTGGGCGCGGTAGCGGAGGCCGGCGTTGATGGCGGCGTCGACCGCGCGGGCGGTCTCGGCGGCGGTGGGCGCGACCGGCGCGCGGGTGCGGAGCGTGGCGAGCGTGCCGACGTCGGGCACGACGAAGCGGTAGTGGTCGGCGTCGAGCAAGTCGGCTTGGGTGGCGAGGGGCACCGCGCCGTAGACGATGGCCTGGGCGGCGGGCCACGCCCAGGTGAGCAGGCCGAAGGCGTCGAGGTCGGCGAAGCGCCACTGCGCGCCGGCGGCGGCGAGCCAGGTGTCGAGGCCCTCTCCGTAGCGGAGCCAGGCGAGGGCGTCGGCGTCGACGGTCGCGACGACGTCGTCCGTGACGAGCGGCCGCACCGCGCCGAACGTGACCGCCAAGGCGACGGCGAGGTCGGGGTCGGCGACGGGGGTGTCATCGAGGGTGAGGGCCAACAGGACGTCGACGGCCTCGTCGGGGGCGGGGCCGAGGAGGCCGCCGGGGCCGGGGTCCTCGTAGAGGCCGTCGAGCGAGCGCACGCGCGCGGTGACGGCGCCGGCGTAGCCGCGGGCGGGGCGGCCGGAGTCGGCGAGGTCGAGGGTGAAGGCGATGCTGTCGCCGTCGACCGCGGGGTACGGGCCGCTGACGGGCACGGGCCCGCCATCGAGGGGGGTGGCGCGGGTCCAGCCGCGGCCGAAGCCGAGCTGGAGATCCGCCGCAGGGCCGTCTTCGAGGTCGAGGTCGAGCCACACCCCCTGCTCCGCGACGCCGTGCCCGCGTACGACGCCGACGAGGGTGGTGCCCTCGAGCCACACGTCGGCGTCGAGCAGATCGAGCTCGGGGCGGCCGCCCGTGGTGTCGACGAGGGGGCCGTCGGGGGCGGCGGGCACGAGGAGGTCGACGAGGCGAGGGTCGGCCGCAGCGAGGACGCGCGCGGTGGCGAGGATCGCGTCCCCGTCGAGGTTGCGGGCGGCGAGGGACCCGACGAGGAGCGGGGCCTCGGCGGCGAGCCAGGAGGCGGCGGCGGCGTAGGTGGTGGGGAGGACGGGGGCAGACTCGGTGGCCTTCGGTGGGGCCTTCGGAGGCGCGCCGGACGACGCCCCGGCCAGGGCCGGAGAGGCCGCCATCGCCGCGCCCGCGAGGAAGAAGAGCATCACCCCCACGGGATAGCCGGCGACGGAGGTGGGGGCACGTCAGCGCGTGTCATGCGCCGCGGCTCACCGCCTACCGGACCACCAGCACCGGCCGCTCCGACTCGCGCAGCACCGTGTCGCTGACGGAGCCCACCAGGAAGCGCTCGGCGGCGCCGACGCCGCGGGCGCCCATGACGATGAGGTCCGCGCCGACGCGGTCGGCCTCGGCAACGATGGTCTCGGCGGCGGGGCCGACGGTCACCTGGGGGATGGCGCGCCCGTGGCCGAGGTCGGCGATGAGCTCGTCCATCAGGGCCTGGGCGGCGGCGAGGTGGTCGGGGTCGGGCACGGAGGAGGTGATGGCGACGGCGTCGAAGGGCGGGAGGGTCACCGCGTTCGGCGGGGTGACCGCGACGAGCATCGTGAGCCGGGCGTTCGTCTGCCGGGCGAGGTCACGCGCGTAGTGTGCGGCACGGCGGGCGTGCTCCGAGCCGTCGATGGCGACGAGGATGTGGGAGACCATGGGACCCTCCGGGAGAATGTCCTCCTCCATAGGCACGACGCGGCGGGCGCGCCCCGGCCGCCACCGACGGTGATGCCGTAGACCTCGGTGATCTTCGCCAGGGTGTCACCGAGCCGCGCCAGCTCGGGCACGACGATCTCGCGGAACATGACGACGGCGCGGTCGTTCTGGTTGTCGCTCGGGCGGAAGGACTCCTTGCGGTCCGACTCGACGTCGCGCCACATGAGCTTGCCGTGTAGATGGCGACGATGTCGGTCATCCCGTTCTTGCCCATGACGCGGGCGAGGTCGTCCTTGGCGGCCGCGAACAGCAGCCGCCCCTGGTGCTTGAGCAGCGCGCGCTTCATCGGCAGGCCGCCCGCGTAGCCGACGAGGCCGCCGTCCGCGCCGCCGCCCTCCACCTTGAACGCCGCGCCCCCCACCCTATCGAGAGGGGGGAGGGTCTCTCCAATGAAGGCGGTCGTCTTGCACAAGCCGAAGGACGTGCGCGTCGAGCACGTGCCGGATCCCACGCTGCTCAACGCCACGGACGGCATCGTCCGCGTCACGTCCACCGCCATCTGCGGGAGCGATCTGCACCTGTACAACGGCTTCTTCCCCCCGACCCGCCCCATCGTGCTCGGCCACGAGTTCATGGGCGTGGTGGACGCCGTGGGCTCCGACGTGCACCGCGTCAAGGTCGGCGACCGCGTCGTCGCCGGCTTCTCCGTGTGCTGCGGCACCTGTTGGTTCTGCACCCGCTCCCACCCGAGCCAGTGCGAGCGCTCCAACCCGAGCCGCTACGGCCCCGACGGCGACCTGCTCGAGGAGAAGGGCGGCGGCCTGTTCGGCTACAGCGACCTCTACGGCGGCTACGACGGCGGCCAGGCCGAGGCCGTGCGCGTGCCGTGGATCGACGCCACCGTGCGGCGCGTGCCCGAGGACATCCCCGACGAGCACGTGTTGTTCGCGGGTGACATCCTCCCGACCGGCTGGGCGGGCGTGGAGTGGGCGGACGTCCAACCCGGCGAGACCGTCGCCATCTTCGGGGCCGGCCCGGTCGGCCTCGCCGCCGCCAAGATCGCGTGGCTCCGGAAGCCGGCGCGCGTGATCGTCGTCGATCTGCTGGCGTACCGCCTCGCGAAGGCCCGCGCCGTCGCCCGCGCGGAGACCATCGACGCCTCGCTCGAAGCGCCCATCCAGGCCCTCCGGGCCCTCACCGCCGGCCGCGGCCCCGACGTGTGCATCGACGCCGTCGGGATGGAGGTCCACCGGAGCCCGCTGGAGAAGGCCGCCAACCTCCTGCACGGGCAGGCGGGCAGCATCTCCGCGCTGGACGCGTGTCTGCGCGCCGTGCGCCGCTCGGGCCGCGTGAGCGTGCTCGGCTTCTACGGCTCCAACTACGACAACTTTCCCTTCCACCGCGTCTTCGACAAGAATCTGCGCCTGCGCGCAGGCCAGTCCGACCCCCAGTCGAGCATGGACGCCATCCTGACGCTCCTCGTCGAGGAGCGGCTCCGCGCCGACGACATCCGCTCCCACACCCTCCCGCTGGACGACGCGCCGCGCGCCTACCGCATCTTCAACGACAAGCTGGAGGACTGCGTGAAGGTGGTGCTCAAGCCCTGACGCCCCGGCTACGCTGCGCGGATGAAGTCCCCCCGCACGCTCCGGCCCGAAGATCACGCCGAGGCCCGCCCCATCTACACCGTGTGGGAGCTCACGCTCCGCTGCGACCACGCCTGCGCCCACTGCGGCTCGCGCGCGGGGGGCGCCCGCTCCGACGAGCTCGACACCGCCGCGCTCCTGGAGGTGGCGGCATCCTTGGTGCGCCTCGGCACGCGCGAGGTCACCATCATCGGCGGCGAGGCCTACCTCCGCCCCGACGTGTACGAGATCGTGGCGTACCTCCACACCCACGGCATCCGCGTCTCCATGCAGACCGGCGGCCTGGCATTCACCCCCGAGCGCGCCCGCCGCTTCAAGGAGGCCGGCCTCGCCGCCCTCGGCGTCTCCATCGACGGCCCGCCCGCCATCCACGACCTCCTCCGTGCCCGCCCAGGCAGCCACGCCGCCGCCCTCCGCGCGCTCGACGCCGCTCACGCCCTCGGGTTGGTCACCACCGTCAATACCCAGGTGAACCAACTCAACAAGGACCACCTCCGCGAGACGTGTGAGCTGCTCCGCGCCAAGGGGGTGCGCGTGTGGCGCCCCCAGCTCACCGTCCCCATGGGCCGCGCCGCCGACCACCCCGAATGGATCCTCGAGCCCTGGCACATCCTCGAGGTCATCGACACCCTCGCCACGCTCCAGGTCGAGTCCATCACCGAGGCACGCGCCAAGGGGGTGCCACCCGGCCGCGCTTTTCATGTCATCGCCGGCAACAACGTCGGCTACTACGGCCCGCACGAGCAGCTCCTCCGCAGCCGCCCCGGCGGCACCGAGGCGTGGTGGAGCGGCTGCAACGCCGGCAAACACGTCCTCGGCATCGAGTCGGACGGCGTGGTCAAGGGCTGCCCCTCGCTCCCCACCGCGCCCTACGTGGGCGGGAACGTGCGCGACCTGTCGCTCGAGACCATCTGGGAGACCGCCCCCGAGCTCGCCTTCACCCGCGAGCGCGGCACCGAGGACCTCTGGGGCTTCTGCAAGGGCTGCTACTACGCCGATATCTGCAAGGCGGGCTGCTCGTTCACCGCGCACTGCACGCTCGGAAAACGTGGCAACAACCCCTTCTGCTACCACCGCGCCGACACGCTCAAGAAGCAGGGCAAGCGCGAGCGCCTCGTGCCGGTGGTGGCGGCGGCGGGGATCCCCTACGACTTCGGCAGGTTCGAGATCGTGGAGGAGGCCTGGGGGCTCGAGAGCGGCGACGCCGCGGTGCCCGGCGCCCTGGGAGAGTGACGTGGCGTTGGGTTGGAACGGGGGCGCCGACCGCGGCGGCGGGGCCCTGTCGGGGGGTCAGGGTTTGGCGGCCGCGTCCGCGCGGCCGATCCCCGCCGCCGCGGCGGGACCGAGCGACAGCGAGCCTGGAGGACGCCGACGGCGATCGCACCGAACCCCAACACGAGGGCCAGCACCACGCAGCCCAGCACGCGCCACGGCACCGTCGCCTGCCCGAACAGGTCACTCCCCCAACAGTGGATGCCGCCGGTCGTCTCGATCGCGCAGACGTGGTCGGTGTACGCCCACCCCGGCCCTTGTTCTACACGACGGGCCCGAGTAGGCTCCGCTATGCTCCCGCCCCGCACGAAAGCCCTCCGCTCCCCGGCCCTGCTCCTCGCGCTCGCCGCCGCCTGCACCGCCAAGGACGGCCCCGCGCCGTCCCCGGACATCCCGGCCACCCAGGACATCCAGACCACCGACCTCGCGCTCGACCTCGCCGCGCTGAGCGGCACGGCCACCGTGGTCGTGCGCCCCGCCGCCGGCGCCGTGACGTTGGACGTCGCCGGCCTGACCGTGACGCGTGTCACGGTCGACGGTGAGGACGCCGCGCTGGACATCGTCGACGGCACGCTCTCGGTGCCCGCCGACGCCGACACCGTGAGCGTCGCGGTGGACTACACCTTCCCCGCCCGCGGCCCCGCCATGTTCGACGGGTGGATGCCCGCCCTCGGCGTCAGCTTCGTCTGGCCGTACGCGTGCAGCAACCTGTTCCCGTGCAATCCGTCGCTCGAGGACGGCCTGGTCTTCACCATGAGCGTGAGCGGGGTGGACGAGGGGCTGACGGCGATCTACCCGAGCTCCACGCACGGCGACGGGCCGACGTACATGGCCGCGGTGGCTGTCGGGGACTACACCCGGCTCGACCTCGGGAGCACCAGCGCCGGCACCGCCCTGTACGCCTGGTACCTGCCCGGCACCAACGCCGCCGCGCGCGCCGCCCGCGGCACCGCGCACCTCGTCGCGGCCTTCGACTACTTCGAGCAGACCTACGGGGCCTACAACTTCGGTCCCGAGGCCGGGACGATCGAGGTCGACTGGGGCAGCGACTCCTGGGGCGGCATGGAGCACCACCCCTACTTCCACGTCGGCACCTTCGACTTCGACGACGAGGAGGCCCAGGTGCACGAGGCCGGGCACGGGTGGTTCGGCGACGGCGTGCGGCTGGCGTGCTGGGAGGACTTCGTGCTCTCCGAGGGCACCACCACCTACATCGCGGCCCGCGCGCTCGAGCAGGTCGACGGGCCGAGCGAGTGGGCCTACTACGTGGACGACTTCCTGGTCCCCATCTGCGAGGGCACCCAACCCAACGACCCCACCCTCGTCAACACCATCGTGCTCCCCGACACCTGTAACGAGATCGACTTCGAGAACGACGCGGTGTGGTCGCTCACCACCTACATGAAGGGCGCCTGCTTCTACGAGGACGTGGGAGACCTCATCGGCCCGGACGAGCTGGACCTCGTCATCGCCGAGTTCTACGCGGCGCACGTCGGCACGGCGGCGCGCATGGAGGACATGATCACGCTCCTGAAGGCGCGCGCCCCCTCCCACGCGGACGCCATCGACGCGCTCGTGAGCGACTGGCTGCTCTCCTACGCGTGCCCCGAGGACTACGTCGAGCGCTGCCGCTCGCACACCCCGTAGCCACTAGCCGTAGCCGCTAGCCGTCGGCGTCAGGGCGGATCAGGTGTCGTCCTCGCCGTCACAGTTGGAGTCGACCAGGTCGCCCGCGGTCTCGGTGGCCTCGGGGTGGACGGTGTCGTCCGTGTCGTCGCAGTCGCCGTCCTCGAGGGCCCAGCCGTCGCCGTCGTCGTCCGTGAAGGTGACCTCGGCGCCATAGAGCGCGACCATCTCCTCGTTCCCGACGCCGTCGCAGCCCGCGGCCACGAGGCCGAGCAGCACGGCGGCGGCGGTGCGCGTGACGGCGCGGAGCGCGCCACAGTGGGGGCATGTGGCTTCGGCGCGATGGTGGCGGCCGCAGGTCGAGCAGGCGGTGAGCATGGCCCAGCGTTCCACACCGCGGGGTGGGCCGCAAGCAGATTCCTTCGATCTCACCCTCAAATTCCTGCCGCCTTCGTCGTCTGGGGCAGGGGCTCCGCCCCCGCAACGCCCCCGCCAAGGGGGCACGGCCCCCCTGGACCCCGGTCGACCTCGCGCGGGGGCGGTAGGCCGCCCCGTCAGGCGCGGTCAGTCACACCACGCGCCGTCCATCGCGTAGGCGTTGTTCAGCTCGTCGCACTCGGCGATGCGGCTCGTGCCCGTGCCGTCGTCATCGACGCGCAGCTCGATACCGTCGAGCGCCCGCACGTCGGCGGCCTCGGCGAGCAGCTCGATGCTGTCGGAGCTCATCAGCGCGGGGACCACAGCGGTGGTCTCCCCGGTGGCGAGGAGCACGTTCCCCGGCATGCCGTAGAGCGACACCTTCACGCCGGCCTCGACGTCCCCGTTGCCGGTGTTCAGCACGCGGCCGTAGACGCGCAGGTAGCCCGCGTCGCAGTCGTCCGCGCAGATCTCCAGGATCTCGGCCTCGAGCTCGTTCCCGAGCGTCTCGCCGGCGATCGTCGGGAGCGCGGAGTGGTAGCTGTTGTAGGTCGTGAAGTTGGGCGTCGCGGTGACGGGCACCGAGAGGTCGTCGTTGATGTTGGTGATGGTGTAGGCGTGTTGGTTCCACACCGCGCGGGACGGGGCCCAGGAGTTGGTCGCGTCCTGGTAGATGGTCAGGCCGTCCGAGCCCTGGTTGGCGACGATGATCTCGGTGTGGCCGTCCGCGTCGAGGTCCGCGATGACGGGGTAGTCGTACATCGTGACCGAGGCGTGCTCGTAGCTCTGGAACTTCACCACGCCGTCGGCGCCGTTGTAGGCGACCATCTCCACCTCGTCGATGTAGACGACCTCGGGCACGCCGTCGCCGTCGAAGTCGAAGATCGAGGCGCCGGTCGCGCCGGACTCGTCGGTGATGCGGTTGTCCCAGAGCGGGGTCCCGTCGTGGTTCAACGCCCAGATCTCGTTGCCGCCCGCGACGATGATCTCGGGCATCAGATCCCCGTCGATGTCAGCGATGGCCGCGACCGGGAAGATGTTGGCGGCGGGATTGGTGATAGGCCCCCAGAGCAAGGATCCGTCGGTGTCGTGGGCGCGCACCACGTTGCCGTTGGTCACGACGAACTCGCCCTCGGGGTCGCTGTCGAGGTTGGCGACGGAGACGGCGCCGTCGGACTCGCCGGTGCGGACGATGGCGTTGCCGTCGATGTCGTAGACGTGGCTGCCGGTGATGACCTCTTCCATGCCGTCGAGGTCGAGGTCGGCCACGGCGGGGTGGGCGCCCTCGATGAGGGAGCCGAAGCCGGCGCTCGCGCCGACGCCCGTGCCGCGGCCCTCGGCGCGCTCGGTGCCGTCCGCGTTGAGGATGACGCGCCCGGCGACGATCTCCGGGCTGCCGTCGTGATCCATGTCGGACACGGCGATGCCGACGGCGTAGTTGAACTCGTTGTCGGTGTAGGTCTCGGACTCCCAGATCAGGTCCCCGGTGGCGCCTTCGAGGCAGCCGACGGCGAAGCCCGCGCCGAAGCCCTTGTCGAGCGCGACGAGGACCTCGGGGAAGCCGTCGTCGTCGAGGTCCGCGATGGCCGAGCCGGAGCCGTAGCCCACGTCGATCGCGGGGTTGTCCCAGAGCTTCCCGGAGCCGTCGCCGTGCCAGGCCTCGATGGTGCCGCTGCTGAAGATGCCGGACCAGATGGCGACGATCTCGGGGAGGCCGTCGCCGTCGAGGTCACCGACGACGGGGAGGGCGGTCGACCACTTGTCGGGCACGGACCACTCGATCACGGGCTCGAAGCCGCCGATGTCGAAGTCGCACGCGTCGTTCGCGGGCACGGCCTCGCCGGGGAGGTCCACCAGGTCGCAGGTGCCGTCCTTGTCCGGATCGACGTCCCCCGTGCCGCCGGAGTCCATGTTGCCGTCGTCGCCCTCGTCGGAGCCGCTGAGGTCGTAGTCGACGCAAGCCCCGAGGGCCGGCAGAAGGAGGAGCAGGGTACGCATGGCGCGAAGATACCACCCCAACCCCCGCCTCCGCGATAGCCGCGCCGCATGCTCCTCTCTCTCCTCGTCGCGCCCCTGGCCGGCGCCGCCGAGCCGCTCTGGGTGGAGGCCCCGACCGCGGACGACCGTGCCCGCGCCCGCGCCGCCGGCCTCGCCTGGGCCGAAGGGCAGGAGGGGGGCTGGTACCTCCTCGACGGCACGCCCGCGATGGCCGAGGCCGCGGGCCTCCGCTGGCGTCGCGAGAGCCGCTTCCTGTCGCCCGGCACGCTCACCGCCGCGGACGTCGTCACGCGCATGGACGCGCTCGGCGCCGGCACCCGCGTCCAGCTCGGCGAGAGCGTGCGCGGGGCGCCGATCCTCGCGGTGCGCTTCGGCGCGGGCGGGCGCGCCCTCCGTGTGCTCGGCGGCCACCACGGCGACGAGGAGTCGAGCGTCGAGGTCGCGCTCCGCCTCGCCGAGGCCGTCGCGTCCGGGGCCGTGACCCTCCCCGAGGACACCGAGCTCTGGGTCGTGCCGCTGGTCAACCCCGACGGCCTGGACACCGGCACCCGCACCAACGCCAACGGGGTGGATCTGAACCGCAACTACGGCTGGGAGTGGAGCCCGGACGAGCCGAACTCCGGCGACGCCCCCTTCTCCGAGCCGGAGACCCGCGCCGTCCGCGCCCTCGCCCGCGCCCGCAGCTTCGACGCCGGCCTCTCCCTCCACAGCGGCGCCCAGAACATCGGGTGGGTGTGGAACTGGACGGCCGAGACCCGCCCCGTGGAGGAGCCCCTCCTCGCCGACCTCGCGGACGCCTACGCCGCGGCCTGCGCCGCCCCGGACTTCTGGACCACCAACGGCGCGGACTGGTACGAGACCCGCGGTGACACCACCGACTGGACCTACGGCGCGTGGGGCGCCTACGACTTCACGCTCGAGCTCACGGTCGACAAGTCCCCGCCCGCGGAGGAGGTGGCGACCTACGTCGCGTGGCACCTCGACGCCCTCGTCGCGTGGCTCGCGCGCCCCGCCGACGCGCGCGGCGTCCTCCTCGACGCCGTCACCGGCGAGCCCATCCCCGGCGTCGTCAGCGGCGACACCGCCCTGCACCCGCTCTCCACCGGCCCCGGCGGCGCCGCCGCCCGCTGGCTCGCCGCCGACGCCGGCCCCCTCGTCGCCTCGGCCCCCGGCTACGCCTCCGCCCCCTTCGACGGCGACACCCGCCTGTCGCCCACCTCCCTCCTCGCCGCCCTCCCCACGCCCCGCCTGCTCTCCCGCGGCGGCCCCCCCGTGCGCGTCACCCTCCCGGGCACGGCCGACCAACCCCTCTCCCTCTGGCAGCCCGGCGAGGGCGCATTCGTGACCGTCCCCAGCGACGGCGCGGGCGCCTGGACCATCGACCCCACGACCCTCGCCCCCGGCGCGTGGACCATCGTGACGCGTGAGGGCACGATCCCCCGCGCGCTCTTCGTCGGCGAGGTCGACGACCGCGTGGTCCTCACCGCCACCACCCTCGCGGACGGCGCGCTCACCCTCGACGGCGCCGGCTTCGCCACCGGGGCGGAGGCGTGGTCCATCGGCGGCCCCGCGCGCGCGCTCCACCCGCTCGTCCGCGTCTCCGAGTCGCCCGACCGCCTCGTCTTCGCCCTCGCCTCCCCCGACGACGACGTGCTCGTCTGGGCCAACGGCGCGTGGCTCTCCGCGGTGAACCTCCACACCGCGCCCGAGGTCGACCCCACGCCGCCCTCCGCGGACGCCCCCGTCGCCGACGCCCCCGCCGAGGACGCCACCCTCCGCGCCGCGGGGGCGTGCGCAGCGGGCCCCGCCGGAGGAGGCGGCATCGCGCTGGCGGCGTCGCTGGCGTTGGTGGCCGGGCGGCGGAGGCGGTGGGAGGGCATCACGGAAGGTCGTGCGCTCGTGTCACTCCCTGACTCAGGTCGCTACCCAATCAAGATCGGGCGGTCGCGGTGGCGTGCCGTGTTGCCCGTGGCTATGCGCATCAACTGATGCTCCTGCGCCTGTCATTCCTCGCGCTCCTCATGGGTTGCCCACAGGACATCTCCGTCCTCAAGGTGCGCGTCGACAACGACAGCGACGGGTACACCTCCGAGGTGGACTGCGACGACGCCCGCGCGGACGTAAATCCTGAGGGCACCGAGGCCTGTGACGGGGTGGACAACGACTGCGACGGCGCGATCGACGACGACGCGACCGACGCCGAGCGCTACTTCCTCGACGCCGACGGGGACGGCCACGGCACCGCCGACGAGCCGCTCCTCAGCTGTGTCCCCGTCGAGGGATACACGCGCGCCGGTGACGACTGTGACGACGCCGCGCCCGACGTGCACCCCGGCGAGGCGGAGGTCTGCGACGGCCTCGACAACGACTGCAACGACACGGTGGACGACAACGCGTCGGACACGTCGCGCGGCTTCGAGGACGCCGACGGGGACGGGTACGGAAACCCCGCGATCTTCATGGACGTCTGCGAGCTCCCCGCTGACTACGTCGGGGTGTCGACCGACTGCGACGACACCAACGCCGCGGTCCATCCCGACGCGGCCGAGCCCGACTGCACGGACCCGACCGACTACAACTGCGACGCCTCCGTCGGCTATGCCGACGCCGACGCCGACGGCTCCCCGGCCTGCGAGGATTGCGACGACGCCGACGGGGCGCGGAGCCCCCTGTTCGACGAGGTCTGCGACGAGGCCGACGTCGACGAAGACTGCGATGCCCTCGTGGACGACAACGACGACAGCGTCACGGCCGCCTCGGCGACCACCTGGTATCGGGACGTCGACCGCGACGGCTACAGCGCGGGGACCGGACTCACCCTCGTGCAATGCGACGCGCCCGCCGCGTACTCCGCCCTGCTCGGCGACTGTGACGACTACGACCCCCTCGTCAGCCCCGGCGCCACCGAGACCTGTGACGCCTACGACATCGACGAGGACTGCGACGGCCTCTCCGACGACGCCGACCCCACCACCGATCCCGTCTCCTTCGTCATCTCCTACGCCGACCTCGACGGAGACGGCTTCGGCGACCTCGCGCGCGCCGCCGCGCTGTGCGAGCCCGTCGCCGACTACGTGCTCGACGGCAGCGACTGCGACGACGCGGACGCCGGGCGAAACCCCGGTGAGCCGGAGGTGTGCGACAGCGCGGCGAAGGATGAGGACTGCGACGGCCTCTCCGACGACGCCGATCCCAGCGCGACCGGCGCCTCCACCTGGTACGTGGACACGGATCGGGACGGCTACGGCGACACGAGCCTGACCGCGAACGCCTGTGCCGCTCCGGTCGGATACGCGCCCACGAGCGACGACTGTGACGACGGCAGCGCGACGGTGAGCCCCGGCGCCACCGAGGAGTGCGACGCCGCCAACCTGGACGAGGACTGTGACGGCCTCTCCGACGACGCCGACGACAGCGTCTCCTCCGCCGGGCAGGTCGACTTCTATCGGGACGGCGACAGCGACGGGTACGGGGCCGGCTTCGCCCTCGCGCGGTGTGACGCGCCGTCGAGCTACATCGACAACGCCGACGACTGCGACGACACCGATGCCACCGCCTTCCCCGGCGCCGCGTTGGGGGAGGATCCCCTCGACTGCACGCGTGACGGAGACGGTGACGGGTACGGCGATTCCTCCGCGTCGGGCGCCGTGGTCCCCGGTGACGACTGCGACGACGCCGACCCCCTGGTCAGCCCGGTGGGCACCGAGGACTGCTCCACCGCCGCCGACGACGACTGCGACGGCTCGACCAACGTCGAGGGCGCCCTCGATTGCACGACCTACCTCGCGGACACCGATGCGGACGGCTACGGCCTCCCCTCCGACACCGCCTGCTTGTGTGAGCCGGACGGCGCGTACTCCGCCGCGCTGACCGCGGCCGCCGACTGTGACGATGGGAACAGCAGCGTCAACCCGGGGGGCGTCGAGGAATGCGACGCCGCCGACATGGACGAGGACTGTGACGGCCTCTCCGACGACGCCGATCCGAGCACCTCCGCCGCGACCAAGGGCATCGTCTACACCGACAGCGACGGCGACAGCTTCGGGTCCCCCGTCCTGCCGACGACACGCTGCGAGGTCCCTTCTGGCTACGCCGCGACCGCCACCGACTGCAACGACGCCGACGCCGACGCCTTCCCCGGCGCGGCCCCGCTCGACTCCGCCACTGCGTGCATGGAGGACGACGACTTCGACGACTACGGCGACGCAACGCCGTCGGCCGGCACCCCCGGGAGCGACTGCGACGACGGGAGCGCGATCGTCAATCCGGGCGCCGTCGAGAGCTGCTTCACCTCCGACGACGACGACTGCTCGGGCTCCACCAACGACCTCGACGCGGTCGCGTGCACGGACTTCTACGACGACGCCGATCTCGACGGATACGGCGGCGGCAGCGCGGCGTGCCAGTGCGTGGCGACCCCCGATCACGCCAGCGCGCTGGGCAGCGATTGCGACGACGCCGAGCCGACCGTGAGCCCCGGCGCCACGGAGGTGTGCGGGGACGCCGCGGACAACGACTGCGACGGCACGGCAGACGACGGCTGCCCCACCTTCGACTACCGCGGCAGCTACGTGACGGAGACCTCGGGCAGAACCGACGCCGACGCCGTGTACTACGGCGCGGCCGCCGCGGATGCCTTCGGCGCCACCCTCGCGACCGACGTGGACTTCGACGGGGACGGCGTGGACGATCTGGCCGTGGGGGCCAGCGGGGCGATGTACGGGAGCGCCAACTACGGCGTCGTGTATGTGTACGAGGGGCTGCCGTCCGCGAGCGCCGAGGCGACCACCAACGCCGTCGGCACCCTCTACGGGTCTACGAGCGCCACCGAGACGTGGGGCGCCAGCGTATGGGGCGTGGACGACTTCAACGACGACGGGGTGGACGAGCTCGCCGCCGCGCGCGTCGTCGGAGCCACCACCTACGTCTACCTGTACGAGGGCTCCTCGCTCGGCGCCCCGCTCGCCGCTTCCTCCTTCTACGACGAGGTGACGGCCTCGGGCCCTGCCGTCGGAGTCGGGGACGAGGACTACACCTACGGCAACGACGACATCGCCATCGCCGACGTCGCGGCCCGCTCCGGGCAGGGTGCGATCTCCCTCTACGCCTACGACGCCGCCGGGCTCACCCTCCTGAACGTGATCAACGGGGAGGACGCGAACGACGCCGCCGGCTTCGGGCTCGCGGGAGGGCCCGGAAACGACACCAACGGGGACGGCTACGACGAGATCTTCATCGGCGCGTACGGCGATGACGCGGGAGGTCCGGACGCCGGCGCCGCCTACGTCGTCGAGACGCCGGTCACCTCGACGTTCGACCTGTCGGCGGCCTCCGTGAAGATCCGAGGCTCGTCCGTGAGCGAGATCTTCGGGCGGTGTGTGGCGGCCCCGGGCGACGTTGACGGAGACGGCCTGGCCGACATGGCCGTCGGCGCGCCGCGCGACGATGCCGGGGGCTCCAACGCCGGCGTCATCTACATCTTCGAGGACATTGACACCGACGCCGCCACCAAGGACTCCCTCAACTCCCACTACGAGGTGAAGATCCTGGGGCAGTCCGGCAGCGACTACCTCGGCTATTGGCAGCCGTCCTTCGGAGACGTCAACGGAGACGGCGAGATCGACATCCTCCTGGGATCGCCGAACTGGGAGGCCTCCGCCGCCACCGCCGGGTCCGGCGCCGCCTGGCTCATCTACGGTCCGCTCAGCGGCGTGTACGACGTGGCTTCCGGCGACGACTACGACGCGATGTTCCCTGGGGACGGCACCAGCGACGCCTGCGGCACCAGCCTCGGCCTCGGCGACCTCGACGCCGACGGGAGCGACGAGATGATGATGGGCTGCACCAGCGGCGACTACTCGGGCGTCGCCGGGCTCGGCACGATCTACTTCTTCGCGGGGGGCTGAGCTCTCCCGCCGACGCCTGCGGCGGGATCCGGGCGCCCCCGGCCCCGCGGACGGGCCCGGTCGGCCCCCTCCACGCTCGCGCTCCGCGCTCGGTCCGCCCGG
>CAJBVW010000394.1 GCA_903959175.1 uncultured Pseudomonadota bacterium | reverse complement strand
GGGCGCCCTCCGCGCCGCGCTCGTCGCGCTCTCCCCCGCGCTCGGCGACGTCGAGCGCGCCCTCGGGGTCCCCCTCCCACCGCCGGTCTCCCCGACGTGGTGGGCGGACGCCGCCGCCGCGCTCCTCGCGTGGGAGGTCGCCATGCCGCGCTTCCGCGGCTGGTGCCTCTACAACCGCGCTGCCGCCGAGGTCGACGCGCTCGGCCTCGCCCCGCTCGTACGCGCGCATCGCGACGGCACCGTGGCCGCCGGCTCCCTGTCCGACGCCGCCGAGCGCGCCGTGCTCACCCGGTGGGTCGCCGTCGTGCGCGACGCCGAGCCCGCCCTCCGCGACTTCGACGGCGCCGAGCAGGACCGCCGCGTGCTCCGCTTCCGCGCGATGGACCGCGCCCACGTCGACCTCGCCCGCACCCGCGTCCTCGCCCGCCTCGACGCCCGCCGCCCCGCGCCCGGCCGCGCCGCCGCCGAGGGCTCCGAGACCGGCACCCTCGCCCGCGAGACCCGCAAGCAGCGCGCCCACATGCCCGTCCGCAAGCTGCTCTCCGAGATCCCCGAGCTGCTCGCGCGCCTCAAACCCTGCCTCCTGATGAGCCCCCTCTCCATCGCCCAGTACCTCCCGGCGACCGGGCGCCGCTTCGACCTCGTGGTCTTCGACGAGGCCTCGCAGATCAGCACCCACGATGCCATCGGCGCCATCGCCCGCGGCAAGCAGGTCGTGATCGTCGGCGACTCCCGCCAGCTCCCGCCGACCGCCTTCTTCAGCAAGGGCACCTCTGAAGACGACGTCCCCGACGAGAACGACGTGATCGAGCTCGAGAGCATCCTCGAGGAGGCCCTCGCCGCGCGCCTGCCCCAGCAGATGCTCGGCTGGCACTACCGCAGCCGCCACGAGGCGCTGATCGACTTCTCCAACCGGCACTACTACGAGGGGCGCCTCAACGTGTTCCCCGCCGCGCACGGCCGCGTGGAGGGCCTGGGCGTGCGGTGGGTGCACACCGCGGAGGGCGTGTACGGCAAGGGCGGCACCCGCTCGAATCGTCCGGAAGCGGAGGCGCTCGTCGCGTGGCTCGTCGCCGAGCTCCGCCGCACGGCGCCGGGGGCGCGCAGCTTCGGCGTCGTGACCTTCAGCGTGCCGCAGCAGACCCTCATCCAGGACCTCCTCGACGCCGCCCGCGCCGCGGACCCCACGATCGAGGCCCACTTCGCCGACACCGTGCTCGAGCCCGTGTTCGTGAAGAACCTCGAGAACGTGCAGGGCGACGAGCGCGACATCATCCTGTTCTCCGTGTGCTACGGCCCCGACGCGACGGGCCGCGTGTGGATGAACTTCGGCCCGCTCAACCGCACCGGCGGCGAGCGCCGCCTCAACGTCGCGGTCACGCGCGCGCGGCGGGCCCTGCGCGTCTACTCGACGCTCACCGCCGATCAGATCGACCTCTCGAAGACCAACGCGACCGGCGCCCGGCACCTCAAGGCCTTCCTCCAGTACGTCGCCCAGCACGGCGGCGCGGCGGGCGAGGCGCCGGTGCGGCGCGCGGGCTTTGCCGGTCCCTTCGAGCGCGCGGTCTACGACGCGCTCGTGGCCCGCGGCTACACGGTGGACTGCCAGGTCGGCTGCGGCGGCTACCGGGTGGACCTCGCCGTCACCCACCCCGACCACCCCGGCGTCTACGCGATCGGCGTGGAGTGCGACGGCGCCGCCTACCACGCGGCGCCCACCGCGCGGGACCGCGACCGCCTGCGCGCCGAGGTGCTCCAGGGCCTCGGGTGGCGCCTGCACCGGGTGTGGTCGTCGGACTGGTGGTTCGACCGCGCGCGGGAGTCGGCCAAGCTGTTCGCCGCGGTGGAGGCCGCGATCGCGGCGCCGGTGGAGGTGGAGGCGGCGGCGCCGGTGGCCACGGTGCCGGTGGCGGCGGTGGGGGTCGAGGCGGTGGGGGTCGAGGCGGTGGGGGTCGAGGTCGCGCCGGAAGCGGCGGCGGCGCCGATGGTCGCGGAGGCGCCCACGTCGGCGCCATACGTGTACGCCGCGCTCACGACGGCCGGCGAGCCCGAGGCCTTCGACCTCGGCGCGGCACGGGCGGCCATCCGCGCGCGCATCCTCGAGGTCGTCGCGATCGAGGCGCCGCTCTCGCTGGACGAGCTCGCGCGGCGCGTCTCGGCGGCGTGGGGCATCACCCGGCTCACCGCGAAGCCGCGCGAGCGCGTGCGCGTCGAGGCGGAGGCCCTCGCGGCGCTCGGCAAGCTGCGGATCGTGGACGGCTTCGCGTGGGCCCCCGGCGTCGATCCCGCCGCGTGGACCACCGTGCGCGGCGCCGCCGCCGACGGCACCACGCGCCCCGCCGAGGCCCTCCCCGTCGAAGAGATCGCGGCGGCCGCCGCCCGCGTGCTCGCGACGGACCTCGCCATCGACGTGGCCGGCCTCCACAGCGACGTGGCGCGCGCGTTCGGCTTCGCGCGCGTGGGCGCCAAGCTGGACGAGCGGCTCACCGCGGGCGTCGACGTCCTGGTGCGGGCGGGGCGGGCGCGTCGCGACGGCGAGCGCGTGGTGTGGGTGGGGTAGGAGGGGGCGGATGCCGCGCGAGGGGGCGTCACCCGAAGGGCGGAGACCGGCGTACAAGGCGCCCCTTGGCCCGCTCGGGCGCGTGAGGTCCCGGGCGCCGGGCTCCGTCGGGCGGCGACCACGCCGACCGATAGCACCCGGCCGGCGAAGCCGGCGCGCCCCTCCACGCCCCGCGCGCGGCGCCCCACCCACCGCCGTCCTCAGCCCTTCGTGACCTCGCGCTCGTAGCGCACCTCGATCGTCGGCACCGGGAGCGCCTCTTCCGGCAGGAGCGACCGCGCGAGGAGGTAGCCGGCGGCGTGGCCCGTGGTGTTGAGCCAGTTCGGGTGGCCGGGATCGCGGTGGGCGAGGCAGAGCTCGAAGTTCCCGTGCTCGTCCGCCTGGATCTGCGCGTGGTTGAGCGACACGCGGCTGCGCCCGCTGGAGTGCCGCGTGTAGTCCAGGCTCTCCATCCACGCGTTGTAGAGGGTGAAGCTGAAGTACCGCGCCTTCGGCAGCCGGCCGCGCACGTACATGAGCTGGTCCTCGCCGAAGCGGTACCAGCACAGCAGGTAGGAGTTGTCGGGCGTGGGGAAGAACTGCTCGCCGTCGAGCGCGACGAAGCGGTTCAGCGCCATCTGCGAGGCGAAGGTGTAGCCCTGGAGCGTGCGGTCGAACACGGTCGTCAGGTTGCGGCGGGCGCGCTCCAGACCGCGCGTCATCTCTTGCGGCGTCAAGGGCCCAGGTGCGGTGGCGCCCAAACGTTCCACGTGCAACATCACGGGCGGCTGGGCCGTCCGGTCGGTGAAGTACTGGCGGATCATCACCGCGGTCTCGTCGCCGTCCCCCTTCAACCACACCCCGGGGCCCGAGGGGGCGTCGCTCGAGATGTGCACCTCGAACGTGCCGTCCGGCCGTACGAACGTGAAGTCCTGCAGGCGGTTCCCCACCACGCCGCCGCGCCGGTACAGCAGCATGCCGACGTACACGGTGCCCGGCGGGACGCTGCCCCACACCCGGTAGACGCGGCCCGGACCGAGGCGGATCGGCGCGCGGAGGTAGTCGGCGTCGGGGTTGTCGGCGAACATCTTCCGCGTCGGCCCCTCCGAGTGGTGGAAGTGCGGGGCCTCGACGTCCCCCTCCTCGACGAAGAGGTCCACGCTCGCGGACACCATGCGGAGCAGGAAGCGGCGGCCCTCCACCGCGTCGAGGTCGGCCGGCACCTTGATGCGGGCCTCGAGCTCGCGCGCGGTGTCGAAGAGGGCGTTCATCGCCATCGTGACGTGGGTGATCGGGGGCGCGGGCAGGGCGCCGAGGTCGTAGCCGAGCTCGCGGGCGAGGGCGTGGGTCTCGGGGCTCACGCTGGCGGGGTCGAAGCCGGCGAGCCACTTCGTCGCGAGCTCCGGGTCGATCTTGCCGCGGCCGGCCATGTTGGGATCGCCCACGGCGCGGGCGCCCGGCGGGCCCTCGCGCATGCGGTCGCCCTCGTAGGGGTCCATCACCGCCTCGTGGAAGGGCACGCCGAGCGCCGCGCACGCGCGCTCCATCACCGGGCGGGCGTCCGCCACGAGCTCCTCGTAGCGGACGAAGGCCTTGCGATCCTCGGGGATCGTGGCGAAGAAGCGCTGGAGGTTCTTGTTCGCGTGGTACCAGATGCTGCGGGCCTCGGGCGCGTAGCCCTGGAGCATGACCTCCGCCATCGGCATGTTCTCGACGCTCCGGGTCACGCTGCCCGGGTGGCGGATGATCCAGATCCACCGGGCGTCGGGGTACCAGGTCGCGAGGCGGGTGAGCGCCTCGGGCGTCGCGACGAGGTGCGGGCACTTGTCGACGAGGACGCGGTCCCCAAGCCGATCGCAGAGGTACTGGTAGACCTCGGGGACGGTCTTGTCGTCGAAGCTCGCCTCGCGCGCCTTTGCTGCGTCGACATCGAGGCCGTCGAGCTCCATCAGCGCGCGGCGCAGGCCCCCCTTCTCCCAGAAGCGCTCGTCGAGGCGCGCCTTTCGCTCCATCATCGTCGCGAAGGGCGCAATCACCATCTCGGGCGGCGAGAAGAGCTGGGGGTGCCCGGCGAGCATCACGCGCAGGAGGGTGGTGCCGCTGCGGGGGGCGCCGATGACGAAGGCGACGGGCATGAGGGGCTCCGAAGGGAAGCGGGAGGGTACGGCCACGGGGGATTCGGGGCAAGTTGGCCGGGGGCTTTCGCGGCCTCACCGGCTCACCGCCGCGTGTACCACCACGCCCACGCGATCAGAACGGCCTGGAACGGCAGGCGCCCGTAGCCGCCCTTCCCGGGGATGTCGGCGATCGCGGCGTAGATGTTGGCCGGGAACACCGCGACCAGCAGCGCGATGACGCCCCACGCCGCGTACGGGCGCGTGGCGGGGGCGAGCAGCAGGAGGCCGAGGGCGATCTCGACGGCGCCGGAGACCGCGACGATCGCGCCCGGCCACGGCAGGAACGGCGGCACGATGTCGAGGAAGAACTTTGGGTTCCGGAAGTGCATCACCCCGGCGCCCACGTAGAACGCGGCCATGACGACGAGCAGGACGGTCTTCACGATGGACATGCCGCCAACGTAGCGCGTCGCCGACGCCGACCGCATCGCCCCCGGGCTCGCCCCGCCCCCCTCCACGTTGTAGTAGGCCGCGCTCACGGATCACCGATGTCGGATCGCACCCTCGCCACCCTCGACTGGGACGTGCTCCTCGCCGCCCTGGCCCGCCACGCGCGCACCACGCGCGGTCTGGCGCGCGCGGCCGACCTCGTGCTCGCCGGCACCGCGCAGGAGGCCCGCGACCGCTACGTCGAGGTCGCCGAGGTCCTCCTCGCCGAGGAAGAGGGCGACCGCATCCCCGTCGGCGGCGTCGTCGACGTCGTGGAAGAGGTCGAGCGCGCCGCCGTCGGCTCCGTCCTCGAGCCGCTCGACCTGCGCGCGATCTACACCTCCCTCCTCGGCCAGGCGAAGCTCCGCGAGTGGGCCGACGACTACAAGAAGTTCACCCCGCGCCTCGCCGCCCTCGCCGAGCCCGTCGTGGTCGACCCCGCGCTCCTCCGCACCCTCCACGGCGCCTTCGACGCCCTCGGCCGCCTCTCCGAGCAGCGCTGGCCCGAGCTCGGCCAGATGCGCCGCCGCATCGACAGCCTCCGCGACCGCATCCGCAGCACCCTCGACGACATCGTGCGCGGCGAGGAGTGGGGCGACACCCTGATGGACCGCTACTTCACCGAGCGCGACGGCCGCTTCGTCGTGCCGGTCAAGATGGGCGCGCGCCGCGGCCTCGGCATCATGCACGGCACCTCCCAGTCCGGCGAGACCGCCTACGTCGAACCCGCCGTCATCGTCGAGATGCACAACGAGCTCCGCGTCACCGAGGGCGAGCTCCAGCGCCTCGAGCGTCGCATCCTCGCCGAGCTCACCCAGGAGGTCGCCGGGCGCGCCCGCCAGATCCTCGGCGCCATCGAGGCCGCCACCGTCATCGACCTCGCCTGCGCCCGCGCCGGCCTCGGCGCCGAGCTGCGCGGCACCATCCCCACCGTCGGCACCGACGGCGTCATCCTCCTCCGCGAGTCGCGCCACCCCGTGCTCGCGCTCAAGGGCGAGGTCGTCGCGAACGATCTCTCCCTCACGACGGACCACCCCGGCCTCGTCCTCACCGGCCCCAACGCCGGCGGCAAGACCGTCGCGCTCAAGTCCCTCGGCCTCGCCGCGCTCCTCGTCCGCGCCTCGATCCCCGTCCCCGCCGAAGAGGGCAGCCGCGTCGACTTCTTCGACCCCATCCTCGCCGACATCGGCGACGCCCAGTCCGTCTCCGGCGGCCTCTCCACCTTCTCCGCCCACGTCGGCGCGCTCAACATCGCCATCGCCGCCTCCCGCCCCGGCGCCCTCATCCTCCTCGACGAGGTCGCCGTCGGCACCGACCCCGCCCAGGGCGCCGCCCTCGCCCGCGCCGTCCTCGAGGCCATCGTCGACGCCGGCGCGCGTGTCGCGGTCACGACGCACTACCCCGAGCTCAAGGCTGTCACCGACCACCGCTTCGTCGTCGCCGCCGCCCAGTACGCCGACGGCAAGCCCACCTACAAGCTCGAACTCGGCGTACCTGGCCCCTCCTACGCCCTCGCCATGGCCCAGCGCCTCGGCCTCCCCCAGAGCATCCTCGACCGCGCCCGCCAGCTCCTCGACGAGGGCGCCCGCGAATTGGCCGACCGCCTCGAGCGCCTCACCGAGGAGCGCGCCGAGGTCCGCCGCCGCGCCGACGGCATGGCGGCGTTGGAGCGCCAGATCGCCAACCGTGACCGCGCCTTGGCCGAGGCCGAGGCCCGCATCGTCCGTGAGAGCGAGAAGCGCGTCGCCGCCCTCACCGAGAAGACGGCCGCCCGCCTCAAGAAGCGCGAGGAGGAGGTCCGCACCATGGTGGCCGCCCTCCAAGCCGGCGCCGACCTCCGCGTCGCCGGTGACACCCTCGCCGACATCCGCGCCGCCCTCGCCGAGGTCCGCGCCCCCCTCGCCCTCCCCGCCCCCGTCGCCCCGCCGCCCGCCGCCGAGATCGAGGTCGGTGACAAGGTGCGCGTGCGCTCCATCGGCCAGGTGGGCCGCGTCCTCAAGGTGGGAGATTCCATCGAGGTCGAGGTCGGCCACGTCCGCATCCGCGTCCCGCCCCACCAGATCGAGATGTTGGGTGCCAAGGCCGCCCGCACCGGCCCGACCGGTGTCACCGGCAAGGTGTTGGTCGGCGCCAACGACCGCAAGGAGCGCGAGGAACGCCGCCGCGAGGCCCGCGAGGCCCGCGAGGCCAACCCCTGCTTCGACCCCGCCCCCGAGCCCGTCGCCGACGTCGCAACCGCCCGCATGCGCACCGCCGCCAACACCGTCGATCTGCGCGGCCTCCGCGCCGAAGACGCCCTCGACATCGCCGAGCGCTACCTCGACAAGCTCTCCGTCCAACGCCTCTCCCCCGTCTTCCTCCTCCACGGCCACGGCACCGGCGCGCTGAAGCAGGCCGTCCGTGACTGGTTGCCCAAGTGTCGCTACGCCCGCGCCTGGCGCCCGGCCGACGTGGACGAGGGCGGGGATGCGTACACGGTGGTCGAGCTGAGGTGACACAAATTGGGTTGGGTGGGGAGTTGGGTCGAGAGTTGGGCGGCCCGGCGGCGCGGACGCCGCCGTCGGTGCCCTTCGTGCTCGGCTTGCGCCTCGGTCCCGCCGCGGCGGCGGGGACCGGCCGCCGCGGACGGCGGCCGCACTGCGGTCGCCTGCCGCGGGAGAGGCCCCACCACCGCGTCGGCGCCCGCACGCGACCG
>CAJBVW010000393.1 GCA_903959175.1 uncultured Pseudomonadota bacterium | reverse complement strand
TACGGAGCAAATACAAACGCGACGAGTCCGCCCGCGCGCGAACTGTTCATCGAAAATGGACACCCCCAGGCCCTCCTCACAGTCCTCGTTTGGGGAGCATAAACTCGGCTGGCCCCTCTTCTCGTTTAATCCCACCCGAGCTCAGTCGGTATGGAGAATGCGCTAAAATGACCCCGCCCGGCCAACGCGGGCTTCCAGAGGCACCGGGTCCGGGTACTCGCCCGCCCAGAGTGTGCGTCACGGTCCGCGTAGTGTCGTATCGCGCACCGGAGGCCGGGCGGGAACGCAGAGAGCCCGAAGCCGCGCCTGAGGTACTTCACCACGACGTCCTGCGGCGTCGTCTTGCGGCTCGCGAAGTAGTAGTAGTTGGGCGTCGCGAGGCGCGCCATCGAGAGCGCGAGGCGCGCCGTCACGACGAACTGCGGGGCCTCGCTGCCCTCCGCCGCGAAGAGGGCCGTGTACGCGCCGCTGACCATGCCGACGTGGTGCGTCGCCACGTGGTCGAAGCTCGCGCGGTAGAGCTCCACCGGCCGGAACGTGTGGCTCCCGGCGCACGTGATCGACCAGCTGTAGCGCGCGGGGTCGCCGCGCGGCACCACCGCGAGCGCGGCCTCTGGGTACCGCGCGCGGATGACGGCGTGGTGCGCCCGCGCCACGGCATCGAACGCCTCGTTCGTATCCACCACGACGGCCATGTCCACGTCGGCACCGATGTGCATGTCGAGCACCGCGCGCTCCTCGCTCGCGCCGAGACGCGCCGTCACGGTGAGGACGGCGCCGTCGGTCTCATACTCAAGCGTCGCGGGGGCGTGCGAATGCCAGGACCAGCGGGAGTGATGGCAGAGCAGCCGCACGAGCCGGGCGTACGCGTCGCGGTCGCGCGGCACCGTCCTCGTCGTAGGGTAGTACGACGCGAGGTACCGCTCGAACGCGTCGGGGGCTTTGGCGTCGACGAAGGCGAGCTGTGCACGCGAGGGCGCAGTGGTCTCGCGCGTGAGCGCGTAGCTCCGCGTCGTTACGGCCAGCGCGGCCTCGACGTCGGTGGCGATGAGCGCGGCGGCGATGGCGCTGCCGGTGACGAGCGTCTTCGAGAGGTCGAGCTCCCGGAGGTAGCCGCCGACGTACGTGTCGAGCCGCTCGAACGCGCGCGCCTCCGACTCCGGCGCGTGCGGCACGCCCAGCGCGATCAGCTCGCGCAGCGTCAGCACGTACGGCGACGCGAGCGTCACCGGCTCCGACGCGCGGCGCGTCACCTCCTCCGACAGCAGGTGCTCGAGCATCTGGATGCCGAAGCTCGCCCAGCGCGCCTGTAACGGCGGCGACCTGTCCTTTGCGAAGATGTCCGGCCGGTGGCACCACCGCGCGTGCGCGGGCGCGCTGAGCGCCGCGCCCGCGAGCCGGCCGGCCTCGCACGTCAGCCCGTGCTCGACGAGCATGTCGTGGATGCGGAAGAGCGCCTCGACCTCGGCGTCGTCGACGTCCGGGAGCGGCGGCCACACGCATTGCTTCGCCGCGAAGCTCCTGATGGCGGCGGCGAGGGAGTCCATGGGGTCCTGGAGTGAGCCCGCCGAGAGAGTGAGCTCGGCGTACACGTCCCACTCGGTCGGCGGCGGCGAGACGCGCTCTACCAGGCGCCCGCGCGCCTCCGTCGCCGAGGTCAGGTAGCGGACCATCTCCGCGAGGACGAGGGCGACGCGCTCGGGCGTGATGCCGAGCACGGCGTCCAGCGCCGCGAGCGTCTGGAGCTTCGTCGCGAAAAAGTTGTCCTCCGACGCCGCGAGGTCGGCGAGGACGAGCGCCTTCGCCGCATCGACCGGCGGCGTGCACACGAGCGCCTCGGCGTGCGGCGCGAGCAGCACGTACTCTTGGGCCGTCAGGAACGGCGCGACGGCCTCGGTCGGCACCGCTTTCGTGTGCATGCCGAGTGCCCCGACCTTGACGATCGAGGTCGCGACGAGGCACGCCGTGACCTCGGCTCCGCGGAGCAACATGACCGCGTACGCGCCGTGCCTCTGGCGGAGCGCCGCGTAGTCTTCGGCGACGAACGTCGGCTCGCCGAGCATGACGGCGAGCTGCACAGGGTACGGCGCAGGCTCCATTTGCGGCTTTTTGCGTTTTTGTGCGGGCAAAACAAAACGCAAAGTCCAACGGAGGGCCTGGGGTTATGAAACCTTTTTTATAGACAAATCTCCATTTTCGATCAATTCGTCAAAATTTTTCAAAAACCCGGGTTTTTGTGGGACACTTTTTTGACGAATTGTTCGAAAATGGAGATCTTAAAAAGGGGGTGACGAAGTGGCTGCGCGGAAGAAGGAGCACCCCACGAATATCGAATTATTCCCCATAACTTTCACCTTGACGAGCGGATCCAAAAACCCCAAAAAAAAAGCGAAAAAAAAGATGAAACGACGCTGTACGGAGGACGCGACACGATGCCCAGACGCGCTCAGCGCGCACATGCTCCGGATGTACCGTGAAGACCGGTTAACCGACATGACC
>CAJBVW010000392.1 GCA_903959175.1 uncultured Pseudomonadota bacterium | reverse complement strand
TGGCCACCCGCGCCGCCAGCATCGCGGCGCACGAGAGCTGGGCCGAGCGGAGCGGCCAGACCGTGGGCGGCTTCCAGGCCCTGCGGAGCCTGGGCTTCTCCCGCGAGGTCATCGCGGCGGGGCTCGACGCCGGAGAGCGCGCCTGGCACAAGGCCGCGAGCGCCGTCTGAGCGCCGCGATCGGCGCGGTGCGCCGCCCCCCCTGCGTGGATGGTGCGCCATGACGTTCGCGAGGCTCGACCACATCCGGGCGCCATCGGGGGGTCGGACGGCCGTCACCCCCCGCGCGAGAGCTCCGGCGGCCCCCGCCCCTCCCACCCTGCCCCCGCAGTGGCGCGCGTCCGCGCGCGTCCATCTGCCCCCTCCCCAGCCTCGAAGACGGGCTTGGCCGGCGCAACCGGCACATCCACCCCCCGAAAGCGCCACGCCTCCGGCGGGCTCCGCGTCACGGTGAGCGAGGTGCCGTCGGTGCGGACCTCCACCGTACCGTCGCGATCGGTTCGGTACACGTCCACCCCGCGGTAGCGCGCGGTCACCTCGGCGTGCGGGTGGCCGTAGCGGTTCTCCCGCCCCACGCCCATCACCGCCACCGACGGAGAGACCGCCGCGAGGAACGCCGTTGAGGACGACGTGCGGCTGCCGTGGTGGGGCACCTTGATCACGTCCGCGCGCAGGTCCGCGCCCGAGGCGAGGAGCGAGGCCTCCGCGGCGGCCTCGATGTCGCCGGTGAACAGGAAGCGGCGGGCGCCGTAGTCCACGCGGAGCACGAGGCTGATGTCGTTGGCGTTGCCGTCCTCGTCGAAGGCGCGCGGGGGGTGGAGGCTGGTGAAGGTGGCGCCGCCGATGTCTCCTGTGGTCGCGACGCTCCAGGCGCCGAGGATCCGCCGGGCGCGCGTGGTGGCGAGGAGGTCGAGGTAGGACGACTCCCCCGGGAGCGGCAGGCGCGGGAGGCGGATCGTGTCGACGGGCAGCTCCCGGAGGAGCGGCACGAGGCCGCCCATGTGGTCGGGGTGCGGGTGGGTGAGCACGACGGCGTCGAGGTGGCGGACGCCCCACCGTCGTAACGCGAGGAGCACGTCCTTCCCCGGCGGGCCCGCGTCCACGAGCCAGGCGCGGCCGTCGGGCCACTCGATCAGCGCGGCGTCGCCCTGGCCCACGTCGAGGAAGCGCACGACGAGCACGCCGACGGGCTTCTCGGTGAGCCCCAGCGCGAGGACGGCGAGGGTGGCGGCGGCGACGACGTGCTTGCGGAGGAGCACGGCGGCGGCGAGGAGGACGGCGCCCGGCAGGCCCACGGCGGGGTGGACGGGCGCGCAGTCCAAGGGCGCGAGGGCGGCGAGGCCGAGGGCGATGGATCGGTCGGCGACCCAGAGCGCCCACGGGCCGAACGGGGCAGGGAGGAGCTGGGAGAGGAGGAGCGCTGGCGTCGCGACCGTACCCATCAACGGCACGGCGAGGAGGTTCGCGATCGGCGCGGTGGGGGCTACGTCCTGGAAGTACCAGGCGACGGTCGGGAGGGTCCCCGCGGTGGCGCCGGCGGTGGTGGCGAGGCCCGTCACCGGCCACCGGATCCACCACCCGGTGTCGGGCGGGAGCCAACGTGTCACGCGCGGCCCGACCAACGCCATGCCGATCAGCGCCGTGAACGAGAGTTGGGCGCCCGCGTTCGCGACGGTGCCGGGCTCGGCGGCGTTGGTGCCGAGCCACGCGAGCGCGAGCACCTCCGCCGCGCCGGGCCGCACGCGCAGCGCCGCCACGATCGCCCCCGCCGCGCTCATCCAGACGGCGCGCCGGGCCGGGAGCGGCCACCCCGCCACGTCCGCGTAGGCCACCGCCGCCGCGATGGCGGCCACGGCACAGAACCAACGCAGCCCGCCGTACCGCCACACCCACACGAGCGGCCGGGTGAGCACCCACGCGAACGCCCACGCGACCGTGGCGCACAGGCCGATGTGGAGGCCGGAGATCGACACGAGGTGCCACGTCCCGGTGCGGCGCATGAGCGCGGCCACGTCGTCGGACACCCCCGAGCGGTCGCCGTCGAGCATCGCGCGGAGGAGCCCGGCGTAGGTCGCCGCACCCAACTCGAAGACCGGCGGTGGCGGCCCGATCCGCACCGCCTCGCGCGCCACGAGCCGGCTTGCCACCCCCGCGCGCGCCGCCTCCCAGACGGGGTCGGGCGCCCCCGCGAGCGCGCCGGGATCGATGCGCGCGGCCTTTCCGTCCACGATCACGGCGGTCCCCGGCGGCGGCGGCGTCCCCGGGAAGCGCACGCGCACGCGCCCCTCGGCCGGCACCCACGCCGCGGCCGGCCGCGCGATCGCCGAGAGCGCCACGTCCGCCTCCGCCCCCCACGCCGCCGTCATCACGCGGCCGCGCGCGCGCCACTCGCCCTCGAGGATCGGGGGCTCGGGGAGGGCCGCGGGCCCGGCCATCCCGACGAGCAGCCCCGCCGCGCCGAGGGCCAACCGCCCCTCCACGCCCGCCCCCCGCCGCCCCGCCCACGCCGCGAGCCCCAGCAGGAGCGCCGCGCCGACCAACACGGGGCCGAGCGCGGGTTGGAGGGCCGGGTAGAGGGCGGAGCCGAGGGCCGAGCCGAGCGCGAGGACGACGAGAGGGGGCATGGCCACGGGCCCAGCAAGCCGCGTGCCTACGGCCAACCTCTGTTTATTCCGAGCAGGGTGACGGACGTCCGTCAGGTCCGACGGACGTCCGACAGGCGCCCGCCGCGGCCCCTACTCCCCCGCGGCCACCACCGCGCACCAGTCGTCGTCCCCGCCGAGCCCGTCCGCCTCGTAGGGGGAGGGCTCGCCGAACTGCGCGCTCGCGAGCCAGTCCTTCGCGAGGTTCCACTCCTGGCGCGACATCTCGTGCCCGCCGTCGTCCTGGCAGCGCACGACGAAGTGGCCGTCCGCCGCGAGCTCGGCCTGGAGGCCGTCGGTCGCCTCCGCGAAGTTCACCACGACGAAGCTGGCGCTCGGCCACACGTCCGCCTCGGGGCTGCCGGAGGTCAAGAGCACGGGGAGGTCGGACGTGGGGGTGACGTACTCGGCGAAGAGGTCGTCGAAGCCGGGGGCCTCGATGTCGCTGCCGCCCGAGAGCTCGACGGCGGTAGCGAGGGTGTCGCCGCGGTTGGCGACGATGACCGTGCTCCAGAGCGCGCCGCCGGAGAAGCCGACGACGGAGAGGCGGTCGAGATCGACGTCGAGGCCCTCGCCGACGCAGGTGCGGAGGTCGTCGTAGAGGACGAGGTCGTGGTCCTGCACGAGCGAGAGGTCCCACAGGTAGACGGAGATCATCCCGTAGAGGTCCTGCACCGGCGCGTCGGGCACGATCCACACGGTGTTGGTCGCGTCGGCCTCGCCCTGCAGCTCGAGGCCCGCGGCCGTCTCTCCGCCCGGGTTGTCGGTGGACGCGGGGTCCGTCACGCCGTGGAAGAAGAAGTTGACCGCCATGCCCGGCTCGGGGTTCTCCGGCACGATGATGGTGACCTGCCGGGCCTCGCCGCTCGACGTGAAGCTCGACGTCCCGGACACGGTGAGGTCCGGGCACTCGCCGCTCGAGCGCGCCGCGAGGGGGGCCGACTTCGGGCCGTCTTCGTCAACGGTGCCGGTGTCGTCGGCCTTGCCGGAGTCGTCACCGGAGGGAGCAGAGCAGGCCGCGAGCAGGAGGAGGGTGAACATGCGGAGGTCCCCGTGGGCACCGCAGCCCTAACGCGTCCGCGCGGCACGCTACGGAGGCGGAACGCTACGGAGGCGGCACCAACCGCACCGGCCGCCCCACCGCCGCGAGCCGCGCCTCCTCGGGCACGCCGCGCAGGTTCTCCAGGATCCAGTCCACGCGCCGGTCGTCGGGGCGGTCGGTCAGGTACTGGGTGCGCCACGCGGTGCGCGGGAAGCGGAGGATGCTCGCGAGCCACGCGGCCTCCTCGGGGAGCAGCCCGGCGGGCTCCTTGAGGAAGTAGGTCTGCGCCGCCGCGCGCGCGCCGCGCAGGCCGGGGCCGAACTCGACGACGTTGAGGTAGACCTCGAGGATGCGGCGCTTGCCGAGCTCGCGCTCCAGTTCCACCGCGTAGAGCAGCTCGCGGAGCTTGCGCGCGTAGCTCCGCGTCCCGTCGAGGAACAGGTTCTTCGCCAACTGTTGGGTGAGCGTGCTCCCGCCGCGCACCACCGCGCCCTCTTCCGCGTTCTTCGCGGCGGCGTCCCGCATGCCCTCGACGGAGTAGCCGGGGTGCTCGCGGAAGGCGGCGTCCTCCGCGGCGATCACCGCGGCGGGCAGCCACGGCCCGACCGTCGCGAGCGACACCCACCCGGAGGTGCCCTCGCCGGTGGTGACCAGCCCCTCGTCCCCCGCGGCGTTCACCGCGCGGAAGGAGAAGGTCCCGCCCGCGAGCCCGTCCGGCACGAGGCCGTCGACGGTGAAGTCGGCAATGTGTGGGTCGAGCCGCGTGAGCGCGAAGGGCCAGGCCACGTCCGCCTCGGCGCGCACCGTGCCGCCGATGCGCGCGCGGCCGAGCTCGGGGACGATCGACGCGAAGACGGCGTACACGTCGGCGATGGGGGTCTCCGGGAGGGTCACGGTCGCGGTACCGCCCGCGGGCGCGGCGCCGTCGGCCCCGGCGGTGGGGCGGGCCACGATCCCGGCCTCCACCGTGCCGATCCGCACGGTCCCCGTCAGCGCGCCGTCCGCCCACGTCCCCGTCGCGCGCACGGGCGGCAACACGAGGTCCGTGTCCGCCTCGCTGGGCGCCGGGAGCCGGCACGCGGCGCACCCGACCTCCAGCACGATGCCGCCCTCTCCCGGCGACGCCGCGAGGTCGAGGGAGCCGTACTCCGTCGGCACCGTCGCACGCACGGTCGAGCCCTCCACCGTCACGCCCTCGCCGGTCAGCGCGCGCGTCGGCCACACCTGCCCCGAGAGCGGCGGCACCGGCGCGCCGACGATCACGACGTTCTCCACGTCCACCCGCGTCAGCAGGTTCGCGGCCCACGATCCGCCGCCGCCCCCACCGGTCTCGCCAGCCCCCTCGCCCGCACCCTTCCCCGCCGCCATAACCGTCGCGAGCGGCACCGACACGTCCACCGCGCGCACGGCGCGGTCCCAGCGCAGCACGACGCCCGCCGCCGTCGCCTCGCCCCGCGTCAGGCCGGTGAGGCACATCCCCTCCGCGCACCACCCGATCCGCGCGGCCTCGACACCCTCGCCCGCGAGCGCCCACCCGATCGCCGTCGGCGCCCCCGCCGCCGCCCCCGCGCCACCGCCCGCGACGAGCAGCGCCGCGATCCCGACGCGCCTCACGCCCCGCTCCCGAGGGGCAGCTCCGGCGGCGCCTCGCCCGCACCCTCGGCGGCGTGCCCCCCGGCCGG
>CAJBVW010000391.1 GCA_903959175.1 uncultured Pseudomonadota bacterium | reverse complement strand
GCGCGCGCCGCTCGCGCTCGCGGTCGCGCACGGCGAGGGCGTCGCGACGCCAGAGGCGGACGAAAACGCGCTCGCGCTCGCGGCCGCCGATGCCGCCGCAGACGCCGACGCGGTGCTGTTGGACGACGGCGACGCCGTGCCGCTCGGCGAGGCCGCGGCCGACGCCGACGCTCGTAAAGAGACCGACGCGCTCGCGCTCGCCGACGCGTCGCGCGAGTTAGACGCGGTTGAGGTGCGCGTCGCGGGCGGCGACGGTGAAGCGGGCGGCGACGCGCTCGCGCTCGCCGGCTCACTCGCCGCCGCCGAGCCCGAGTCAGCGGAGTGATTGCGCCCCTCCCGAGCCATCCTCTCCTCGTGCTCGGCCGCGCTCGATCATCGGGAGCCGTGCGGCCGCCCCCCCCCTCCCCTCACCTCAGCAGAAGTTGAACGGCAACAACCGCCTGGCGGACAGGTGGCCCTCGCCGCACGCGGCCAGACGCGCGGCGTACCCGCCTGCGGCCCACCCGTCGGCGATCGACGCGGGCACCCGCTCCGCGATGCGCGTGGCGGCCTGCGGCGTCGGGTTGTTACCGAGGAGGAGCACGTCGAGCAGGAAGCCGACGAGGTCCGGCCCCGCCGCCCGCGCCGCCAGCGCCGTCCGTAGCTTCTTGTCGGCGACGTCGAACCGCCACGAGGGGCGCGCCGCGCTCGCCAGCGGCAGCAGCCAGGCGGCCAGCAGCGGCCAGGGGTGCGACGACGGTAGCTCTTCCGCGAACCGCGCCGCGAGCTTGGCGGCGGCCGGCATGGGCTGCTCGGTGAGCACCGCGAGCTTCGCCCACGCGTGCACCGTGAACGCGTCGGCCAACGAGCGCTGGTCAGTTGGGGCGTCGAGAAGGCGCTCCAGCGCGCCCGGTGGGGAGGTGAGCCGCTGGGCCGCGGCGACCGCCTCCGCGGGAGATCCCCCGGGCGCGCCCAAGCGAACCCGATCCGCGAGGAGGTGGAGCAGGTAGGTCTCCTGGCGCTGGATGTGCGCCGGGTCGTTGTCCTGGGCGAGGGAGCGCTCGAAGCAGCGCTGCGCCTCGTCGAGCCTGTCGGGGGCCCCCTCGGCGTGGGCGCGGAGGGTGTGGAGCTGGCCCGCGGTGCCGAGGAACTGCCCGAGCTGTACGGAGCGGGCACCGAAGGGCGACTGCGCGCTTCGCGCACGCAGCCACTCGAGCACCGGCGCGAGGTGGGCCTCCGCGTCGGCGAACCGGAACGTGTTGGTCAGCCCGATCGCCTCGCGGTTGTGATGGTGGAGCACCTGCTCGGTGTCGGTCTCCACCGCCATCAGCCGCGCGGCGCGCTCCCGGCTCCGAACGAGGTCCGGTTCGGTGGCCGCGACGCCGCCCTGGTGGTTGGCGATCACCAGCGAGAGGGTGTCGAGACGGAGCTCCACGCGGTCCTCGAGGACCGTGTTCCAACCCTCGTTCCACGCCGGGTGCCAGGACAGGTCGCGCGCCAGCGCCAGCGCCCGGCGGGCGGGCTCCCAGGCGCGCCGCGTCTCGATGAGAAGGTCGCCCATGAGGAGGATGTCGATGACCGTGCCCGCGCGCTCCTGGGGCTGGAGCTGCGCGGGGTCGGGCGCGTGCGCCGCGAACCACGCCTCGGCGGTCGGCGCCGTGGGGCCGATCAGCTCGGCGTAGAGCCCGGCGAGGGTCGGGCGTCCCCCGGGCGTCGGCGGGGGCGGGGGCAGGGGCGTGGGCGGCGGCGGCGGCGGCGGCGGCGGTTCGGGCCTTGGTTCGGGCGTCGACGGGAGAGGCGGGGCGGGCGTCGGGTCGGTGGGCGCCTCGGCCGCGGCCCCGCGCAGCCAGGCGAGGTCCGGCGGGGAGAGGCGCCACGGCCCGTCGGGGGCCAGCCGGGCCTGGGCTCCGAAAGGCGGGGTCGGAGCGCCGCCCCGCAGGGCGCGGAACGCGGTGTTGGAGAGGACGTCGGAGAAGACGAGCAGCGCGCTTCGCTGGACGTCCGTCACCCACAGGTTCACGCTCGTGGAGATCCCCCCGTACGCGGGCCGCAGGCCCGTGCCAATGCGGCGGATGAGCTCCCGCTCCGCGGCCCAGGTATTGAAGCCGCCCCGGTAGGCGAGCTCGACGCGGATCGACAGGGGCGAGAGTCTGCCCGGTCCGTAGCGCTTCGCCACGGCGTCGAGCGCTGCGCGCGTAGCGGCCTCGACGAACATCTCAAGGCAGTGCGGCGGGGCGATCCTCCCCGGGGAGTAGGGGCTCGTCGCCACGGTGAGCGCACCGTGCTGGAGCCAACCGGCGGCGAGGTGGGCGGCCATCTTGTGGAGGGTGGGCTTGTCGCCGAAGTCCGTTGCGTGGAAGCTCCCCAGCGAGGGGGCCTGGGCGTGCCCCACCGCGCTCCAGGCCTGCTGCCAGAGGGTGGCAGCGGGTGCGGGTCGATCCGCCCATCGGGAGAGGACGGCCATCACCATGACCTCGGCGCGCTGGGCGCCCTCGAAGCCGCCGGATTCGTCGAGGTGGAGGTGAAGCGCAGGTTGGATCATGCGCGCAGCATAGCGCGTCGCGCCGGCTCCTCGAATGAGCTGCTGCGATGCCCCCGTGCTCGCGTCGTCCCGAGTGCTCGCACACCCGCCCCGTGGCACCTTCGTCGGCCCCCGGGATGATCAATGCGCTTGCGTCTCCCCACGCCCTCGAACCAACGTCGGCCATCCTGATGCGGCACTGGTCGTTGTACATCGACGCGTCTGGCGACGCTGTCTCATGCACCCCTACAAGGTCCGGTCCCCGAAAGCGCATGCTGTGGTAGGATGAGCGATGCCTGAATCCACTACCACGCGGCCGCCTCAGCAGAATCTTGGGACATCCATCGTCAGCCGAGCGGCGGGCGACCCCGCAGCGGGGCGGGGTGTAGCAGAAACCCCTCGGGCAGAGGATGCTGCGGCGGCAGACAAGATCGCCGTTCTCGAACGGATCCGCGGGGCGCTTCCCCCGCAATACAACAATCTTCAACGTGATGTCCCTCGCGCGGCCTTTGAAGAGCTGTTCCCAGGCATTCCGTATGTCGCCCATGGAAACGCGGATGGGCGCAGCACCGGCATCGTGTCGGCGTTCGCCCCCGGCGCGGGGGGAACGCAAACCGGCCATCCCCTACACCTCGCCACGCGCGAATGGCTGCAGTCGAAACAAAGCGCTCCGTCGAAGTCTTTCGACGTATACGGCTGGTCTCCGAATTGCGCTCCGGCCATTCAGAACCTCCTACGCCTCGCGCGGGAGCACATCCGGTTCCCGGTCGTCGTCAGCTTCCACGAGGCCCACGAAAAGGGGGCTCGTACGCGCGCGTGGGCCGGAGACGATCTCGCCGCAATGTTCGCGCGACAGGTCCACGCGACGGCTCAGGAGGGGCCACCGGTTGTGAAGGGCTGCAAATGGGGTGTTTGGCAAGGTCTCCCCGAATTGCCGGCGGTCCATCCTCGCGTTGGCGCTGGCGGGTATCCGGTCGACGTCTACGTCGCGCACCCCGACCGTGACCCGAGGGGCCGCGGGTATCGAAAACTCATGGTTTCGTTCAAAAACCTTACATTCTCCGATAGTGACGAGCGCGATATTGCGATCTGGTTGACACGTCAGGGCTGGCGGTAGCCCGCTCCTGGTCGGAGGGAACCCGTCCACGGCTCTCCTGTCCCCTGCATGTCAACATGAGTCAGACACTTCGAGAGGTCCGGCTTCGGTCGCCCGACAGCCTCACCGGGCGGCCAGCTTGGGGGTGGGCGTGCCCCGCCCTCTACGCGAACACCATCTCGCTTCGATTGGCGTCGTCGAGCGTGGCTCGAAGCCGTTTGGTGTGGTGTTGGACGGCGCGCTTCACGTTCACGGCCAGGGCCTTGAGGGCGCCCTTCAAGCTGACAGTAGCCGCACACCACGCCCTCGCCCTGGCTCACCCTGTCACCCCCACGCGCACGCCGCCGGCGGTGCGAGCGCCGACGCGAAGGGATGTGCTACATTTGACGCCGCCCACCGCTCGACGTGGCTGGCGCGCCCCCTCTCCCCATCCGAGGCCCACCCCGTGAAGATCCTCCACGCCGCCGATCTGCACATCGACTCGCCGCTGCGCGGGCTCTCCGCGGTGGACGGCGCCCTCGCCGAAGAGGTGCGCTCCGCCACTCGCCGGGCGTTCGTGAACCTCGTGAACCTCGCCCTGGCCGAATCCGTCGACGTCCTGCTCCTCGCCGGCGACATCTACGACGGAGACTGGCGGGACCACCAGACGGGCGTGTTCTTCGCCAGCGAGCTCAAGCGGCTGGAGACGCAAGGCGTGCGCGTGTTCATCGCCCGCGGCAATCACGATGCGGAGAGCCAGATCTCCCGGCACGTCACCCTCCCGCAGAACGTGACGGTCTTCGGCTCCGACGCGGTCGAGACGGTCCATCTGCCGGCGCTGGGGCTCGCCGTGCACGGGTGGAGCTTCGACCGCCAAGCCGTCAACGAGAACGTCGCGCGGCGGTTCCCACCACCCGTACCGGGCGCGATCAACGTCGCGGTGCTGCACACCAACCTCGACGGGCAGGTCGGGCACGGCAACTACGCCCCCTGCTCGACGGACGACCTCCGGACCCGCGGCTACGACTACTGGGCGCTCGGCCACGTGCACTCCCGCAGGCATGAGCAATTCGGCAGCACGCACGTCGTCTACCCCGGCAACCTTCAGGGCCGGCACGCGCGCGAGGTCTCCCCCGAGGGCAAGGGGGCGACGCTGGTGACGACGGACGGCGCGAGCATCACCCGGGTCGAGCACCGTGTGCTGGACGTGGTGCGCTGGCTCGCATGCGAGGTAGACATCGCCGGGCTCTCCTCCCGCGACGACATCGTCCGCAAGATCGCCGAGCGGGTCACCACCGCGGTTCGCGCCACGGGGCGCGCGGGGGTGGCCCGGGTGACCGTCACCGGTGCCACGCCGCTCCACCGAGAGTGGGCGATGCACGAGCGGGAGATCGCGGCCGGACTCGGCGCCCATCTCGGGCAAGGCGCGTACGTGGAGAAGATCGTCCGCAGCACCCGGGACGTCGAGGAAGCCGCCGGGGTGGACGACACCTTCGCGTCGATCGCGGGCGTCGTCGCTCGGGCGAAGAGCGAGCGGGACCTTCGCCAACAGCTGTGCGACACCATCGGGAACCGCCTCGGACACATCCTCGGCGCCCACGGAGCACGGGCCCTCGCCGACGCAGGGCTGCGGCTGCCCACCAGCGACGATCCGGACGGCGTGGAGGCCCTCCTTCAGGCGGCAACCCAGCGCCTCGCTGCCCGGATTCGCCCCTCCCGCCCCACGCCCCGGAGCTGAAAATGCGGATCTTGACGCTCGACCTCCGCGCATGGGGTCACTTCGCCGGGCGCTCGTTGGAATTCCCGAACGAGCAGACCGTGCATCTCGTCATCGGGCCCAATCAGGCGGGGAAGAGCACGGCCCGACGGGGCTTCCTGTCGATCCTGAAGGGGATGGACGGGGAAGACTCCCTGCCGGTCGCGCTCCCCGGCGCAGAGCTGCGCGCGAAGGTGCTGGTGGACGGGCAGGAGCACGATGTTCAGCGCTTGGGCCGCATCGAACGCGGGCGGGCGTGGCTGGGTGCGAACGGCCGGCCGCTCACCGACACGGAGGGTTGGATGCCGATCACCCGCGACGTGTACGCGGCCGTGTTCTGCCTCGACCGGGAGGGGCTCGACCGCTCGGGGAGGGAGCTCGCGCGCTCCGACGGGGAGTTGGGCTCGTTGTTCTTTGCCGCCGGTATCGGCGCCGACATCCTCGCAAAGACACGGGAGACGCTGGAGGCCCGGACGACGAAGCTCTTCTCTCCGAACGCGAACGGCAAGACCAAGGAGATCAACGCGGCGAGCGACCGGCTGCTCCGTGCCATCGAGGCGCAGCGCAGCCACGAGGTGGTGGACATGGTCGCCCGCACCGCGGCGGCGAATGCGGCAACGACGCGTACCGACGACCTCGCCGCGCAGCGCCGGAGGCTCGACGCACAGGTGACGGAGCTCACCTCGGCGCGCGCCGCCGTCCCCCAAGTGGACGCGGTTCGCGACGCAGAGGCCGCCCTCGCCTCGGTGCGCGGGCAGGGCCCGCTACCCGACCAAGCGTGGGTCGAGCGCGCCGGACGAGAGGTGGCCTCGCTGGAGAGCGCAGAGCAGGCCCTCCGCGAGGCGGAGGAGGCGCTGGAGCGCGCCCGTGAGGAGCTGTCCACGCTGCCTGAGGACACCGAGGTGCTCGCGCACGCGACGGCGATCGACGACCTTCGGAGCCGCACCGCGCTCGTGGACGGGGCCGCCAGGGACCTTCCCGCGCTCACGTTCGCGCGAGCATCCGCAGAGGCCGCGCTGGCCGCCGCCGCGAGGGCCGCTGGCCAGAGCACCGAGGTGCTGGGCTCCGCTGCGCTGGACACGCTTCGGCTGACGATGCCGACCCCCGAGACCATCGCCACGGCCCGGCAGACACTCGCAGGCCGCGCCGGGTTGGAGGATCGCGTGCGGCAGGCCAAGGACTCACTCGCCGCGGCCGAGAGCACGCTTGGCAGCGCCGTCAAGGACCGCGATGCGGGGTCGCCGCTCGGCGACGTGCGCGCGATTCGGGAGGCGCTGGAGTCCGCCCGCGCGCTCGGTGACATCGAGCGGGACGTGGGCGACAGGACAGCCGATGTCACGCGCCGGCGGGCGCGCGCGGCCGCCGAGTTCGAGCGCCTCCGGATCGCTCGCTGCGAGGCGCGGTTTTTTCGCGCCCTCCCTCTGCCGTCCGCCGAGCTGGTGGCGGCCGAGGTGGCGGAAGCCGACGACTGCGAGGCCCGAAGGGAGCGGGCGGCCCGGGAGGTGGAGGCCGCGAACATCGAGATCCGTTCGGCCGAGGCTCGTATCCGCGAGATCCGCGCGACCGGGCGAGCGCCGGATCTGGAGACGCTGAACGCGCGACGAGGGGAGCGCAACGCCGGCATCGAGGCGTTCATCGAGGCGCAAGCCGGCCGACCGGGCCCGCTCGGCGCCTGGTCACCCACGCCCGGGCCGGCACTGAGGGCCGCGGTAAAGGTCGCGGACGACGTCGCCGACGAGCGCTTCGGATCGGCGGAAGCGGTGACGCAGCTCGCGTTGATGGAGGCGACGCTGGTGAGCGCGCGCGTTCGTCTCGGCGACGCCGAGGCCGCTGGCACTCTGGCTGCCGCGAGAGAGGCCGCGGCGTTGGAGCGCTGGGGCCGGCTACTGGCGGAGCGCGGTCTACCCAACGTGAACGTGCGCGAAGCCGGACGCTGGGCGACCGACGCGCTGAGCCTTGGCGACGCCCTGTCCGACCTCGAGGCCGCCGAGGCGATCCTCGCCGAGCGCGTGGGAGCAAAGGCACGCGCCGAAGCCCTGCTCTCGGCGGCGCTCGGGGACGACGGGGCCGGCGCGCCGAGCTGGGCGGCGCTGATCGGACGCGCGGACGTTCGGGTCCGGGAGCACGAGGTGGCGAAGCAAGCCCGCGCCAACCTCGTCGGAAGGATTGAAGCGGCCGAGACTTCGGTGGAGGCTGGCGAGCGGGACGTGGCCCGGCACCAGCGCGCGCTGGACGCGTGGGCAACGGAATGGGCCGCGCTCCCGCGGGCGCTCGGGCTCCCGGATGGGTCCCCGCCGGCCGCGGGGGACCAACGTGTCGCCGCCTGGGTACACCTCGGCGCCGCGCTGAGTGACTTCGACACGGCGGACCGGGCGTGGAAGGGCGCCGCCGACATCGTCGCGGAATTCGAGGCCTCCGTACAGGAGGTGCGGGCTCTCGCCGACGAACGCCTGCCCTCACGCGTCGCGCTCGACGCGATGGTCGACAGGCTGCAGGCAGCACTGCTCCGGAACCAGGAGCGCGGCGTGGTGAGCGGCCGTATCAGCGGGCAGGAGCAGCAGATCCAACGGAAGACGAGCGCTGCCGGGCGCGCCCGTGCCTCGCTCGAAGCGCTTCGGGCGGAGGCCGGGCTGTCACCCGGCGCGGAGCTTCAGCCGGTTTTTGACCGGGTGGCCCAGGCGACCGCGCTGGGCACGCGACTCGCCGACCTGCGGCGCGCGCTCCCCGGGAAGCTCGAAGCCCTCGAGGCCCTGATCGCCGGCCGCGCCGCTGACTCGCTCGCGGACGCCCTCGACCTCGTCGCCGCGCAGCGCGCTGCCGCCGATGCCGAGTGGCAACCCGCGCTCGAGCAGCGGGTGAAGGCGCAGCAGCGCCTCGACGAGGTCAGTGGGCTCGATACGGCCGCCCAGGACGCGGAGCGCTGCGCGGCCCTCGGTGCGGAGTTGGCGGCGCGTGTGGAGGAGTACCTGGAGGAGGCTGCGGCGGCCTGGCTGCTCGAGCAGGCGATCCAGGAGATGGCCGACAAGGCGTCCGACGGCCCCCTCCGCCGGGCGAGCGAGTGCTTCGCCGAGCTGACGGACGGGGCCTTCGACGGGTTGGTTGCGTGGACCGAGGGCGAGGGTGGAAAGGCCGTGCAGTATGTGTGTGCGCGGCGGCCCAACGGGGAGCGGCTCTCGCCAGACCAACTGAGCGACGGCACGCGCGACCACCTCTGGCTCGCGCTCCGCATCGCGGTCATCGAGCACCATCTGGACAGGGGCATCGTGGCGCCGGTCGTGTTCGACGACGTGCTGGTAAACATGGACGACACCTGGGCCGCAGCGCTGTTCCGCGTGCTCCGCACACTGGCCCAGCGGACGCAGGTGGTGATGTTCACCCATCACCAGCATCTCGAGGACGTGGCGAGAGCCACGCTGGGAGACCGAGGGCTCTCGGTTGGCCGGCTCGCCCCGCGCGATCCCGCCCTCCCCCGCACCGGCAGCACGCCCGTGGCGCCGGTGAAGCGCGGGCGGCCCCTCCGACTGCCGGTGCCACCGGAGGCAGGGGGCGCCCGCGACACTGGCAACGAGCGCGCCGGCGACGAGCACACCGGGTACGAGCACACAGGGTACCCGCACCCGGACGCGGCCACCTCTGGCGATGCGACTGCGGTGCTTGGGTACATCGCCGCGCACCCCGGGGCGCGCCGAGGCGAAGTGACAGCAGCCCTCGGGATCTCCGACGCGCGGTGGACAGTAGCGATCGCCGCGCTCCGTAGCTCCAACCAGGTGCGTCAGGAGGGAGCGAAGAAGGGGACTTGCTACTTCGCGACTCGCGACGAAACGTAGGTTCCGGCGCTCGCTCCGGGGGGTGGGGGCGAGATCGCGGCTGGGGTTGACCGGGGGCTTACGGCTCACCGTACGATAGACGGAACGGATCGCGCGCAACGGCAATCCGACGCGGCCTCGATCTCGCGAGAACTCGCTGATTCGCCGCAACGAACCGGCGAAGCTGATGTTCGCATCAGCGGGCATGCATGACGTCGGGCCGGCGGTTGCGCGGCAGGACGGAGGGTGGTCTCCTCACGCGATGCCCAGCCGCTACTCCGACGAAGAGCAGGCCGTTCGCGAACGCTTCGCCCGCATCGCACCCACGCTCGATGAGCGCGGCCGTCGGCTCTTCGCCGCGAACGAAGCGCTCGCGTTCGGCTTCGGAGGAGCCGAAGCCGTCGCGCGGGCGACCGGACTGTCGAAGGAAACGATCTACCGTGGGATACAGGAGCTCAACGACCTCGAGCGCCTTGCGCCGCCAGAAGGACGCCAGCGAAGGCCGGGTGGCGACCCCAAGCGCCTCACGGAGCGGGACCCGGGGCTACTGCCTGCGCTCAACGCCCTCCTGGAGCCACGGTGTTCCCCCACGCCGCATGAGCCGGATCGACTGTCGTACGGAGGGCCCTAACACAGCTCGAGTTGGCGCTCGTTCATCTCATCTCCGAGGGGTCGCACTCAGAGTACACCGACCGTGGCCGAGTCACGCACACAACCACTACTCCACCGGCTCCCCGCGATTGGGCGCTCGTGTGGCGCTCCCGCTGGCAGTCCGACCGCGCAGCGAAGCGGTGCTGGTGTAGTAGGCCTCCTTCTGCGAGCGACCGTCCATCACGGTGCCGTATTTCACCGCGTCGCGCCGCAGCGCCGCCTCCAGCTCGCGCAGGACCGCGTCCTGCCCCGCGTACCCGTCGATTCGATCGGCGACCCGGGTAAGCAGCCGCTTCGCCGTGCCGTAGTCGCGATGGCGATTCGCGAGCACGGCGAGCTCGCGCGCGCGGTCGGCGTGGCGCGCGGCCACGAGCCGATCCACCGCGACATCCCGCGGCTGCTTTTCGTTTGCGTCGCTTGTGGCCCACGCCCATTGTGCGGAGGTCGTAGGCGAGTCCACCGCGCCATCGCGATCGCTCAGCGAGAACCCCAACTCGGCGGTGGCACCCACCGCACCCGGCGGCAGCATGATCCGCACCACGAGATCGAGGTGCTCCTCGCTCACGAGATCCCCCAGCGCCACGTCGAAGCCGCCCTCGCGCTTGGACACGGGCCACGGGCCCACGACCTCGACGCCGATGGCCTCGCCGAGCGGCCCCGCCGGCGCGTGGATGTGGAGCACGAGGCCACGATGCACCACGTCCAGGGTATCCGACAGCTCTTCGCGGAGCAGCCGGGCAAAGTCCCCGTTCGACTCGATGAACCGGGCGTTGCCGCCGCCGGCGTCGGCGATGCGGCGGAGCAGGTGCTCGTCGAAGTCCAGGCCGATGCCAAAGGTGCTCGTGACAATGCCGCGCTCGCGGAGCGCCGAGGCGTGCACCGCAAGCGCGTTCAGGTCGGTCTCCCCGTGGTTGGCCTGCCCGTCGGTGAACAAGAGCGCACGGGCAACCTGCTGGTCTCCAAGGTGCTCCGCGATTTGGCGGCAGCCGGTGAGCCAGCCCGAGCACAGGTCGGTGCTGCCGCGCGGCTGCACATCGGAGAGGGCGACGCCGGCCTGGCGCCGGGCTGCCTCGGTGGCCAAGGTGGAGGGCGTCGTCACGGTGAACTGCTCGTCGTACACCACGACGGCGAAGCGATCGTCTGGCCGCAGGCGACCGATGCCCTCGAGGGCGGCGCCCTTCGCATGGTCCAGCTTGCCTCTCGACATGGAGCCAGAACGATCCAGGACAAAGGCAAGGTTCATCGACCGCCGGGCCGCCACATTCGCCAACTTCGGCGCGTCGATGCTGACGACGAGGTGGCGATGGCCGCCGCTCTTGGCGCGAACCAGGGCACGTTCAGAGCGAACAGAGAGACCGGTCATGGAACCTCCTCAAAAAGGTGGCGAGCGTAGTCGAGCAGCTTGTCCAACTTGCGCTGGATGTCGCGGGGTAGGGGCCTTCGGACATGCATCTCCACATCCGTCACCAAAAGGTGACGATCCCAGGTCGAGCGTACGCCCGAACTGCCGGAGGCCGACGGGTGTTGCGACGCGGACGACGCGCTCACAGCGACGGCGCAGCCCGCCTTGGGTGCAAGGTGAAGGCCAACCTGCCGTGCGGCGGGCGGCGAGGCGGGCCGGAGCACACGATCGAGGTAGTCGAGCGCCGAGGACGAGGCCGCGACCTCGGACCCGGGGCCAGGCTCTAACGGCGGCTCCTGCTCCAGGCGGCTGCGGATCTCCGCGAGAGGGAGATGTTGCATCTGAAACGCCTTGATTGTCTTGAGGTAGCGAAGGTGCGCCTCGGTATACGCCGACGCGGAGCCGGTCCCCACCGGCCGGGGCAACAGCCCCTGCGCGATGTAGTACCGCACGGTTCTGGGCGTGACTTCGGCGGCGTCGGCGAGCTCAGCAAGCGTCATGCGCTACACATGACACCGGAACGTGAGACTGTCAAGACTCTTTACTGCGGCGCGCGGAGCTGGAGCGGCGTCCAGCGTTGATAGATCACCTTCGGTGTTCATCGTGAACGACTTGCCTACCCCCTTATGTTCTCCGCGACCCACCCCCGCATGCTCGCCGCCGCCTCTCCGAGCCGCCACGGATCCGGACTGGCGTGTGCAGCCCAGAAACTCTGAGTCGCCAGTAAAAACCCTCGCGCGCGCGCGTACGCGCCCGTAGACTCGCACGCACCTGAGATCATGGGGTTCCCCCCGCCGTGTCCGGCACGGTGGTCACCACGCGCAGCAGCACCAATCCTTGAAGCCATCCCGAGGTGGTCTTCAGCAGCCGATCCACCTCATCGAGTCCCGCGATGGGGCGTTCGGTGGCGCGTCCTTGGCGCCGCCGCGGCTGCG
>CAJBVW010000390.1 GCA_903959175.1 uncultured Pseudomonadota bacterium | reverse complement strand
GGGGGGACCTGACCGACAGGTACCCCGACGTTGGCCGCCGGGCGGTCACGCAGGGGGGACCTGACCGACAGGTACCCCGACGTTGGCCGCCGGGCGGTCATGCAGGGGGGACCTGACCGACAGGTACCCCGACGTTGGCCGCGGTGCGGCCACGCAGGGGGGACCTGACCGACAGGTACCCCGACGTTGGCCGCGGTGCGCGCAAAGTCGCCCCACCCGTCGAACCGGTGCCCCGCGCACCGCCCGCGCGAGGGGGCGTCACCCGACGGGCGGAGACCGGCGCCCCACGCACCGCCCTCGCCCCCCGGTCGAGGGGGGCACGCGCGTGCCACCGACGGCGCCGGGCTCCGTCGGGCGGCCTCCGCCCGATAGCACCCGGCCGGCGAAGCCGGCGCGCCCAACCGCCCGCTCACCCGCCCAGGATCACCGCCACCGTCGACCGCCCCGTCCCCGCCGCCTCCCACCGCACGACGAAGCTCCGCAGGCCGCTGCCGCGGAGGTCGGGCCCGAGCGTGATGCCGTCCCACGCGATGTCGCCGACCCGCTCCTCGGGGTCGAAGAGCACGGGCGCGTACACCCCGGCGCTCACGGAGATGCCTGCGGCCAGGTCGTCGCCGTCGATGTCCCCGAGGCACGCCGGCGCGGGCGAAGGGCTCATCCCGGTGCCGCCCGGGAAGGCGCCGAGGTGGTCGGCGACGGTGTACCCGTGCACCCACGCCGCCGCGTCGACGAGCACGAGGTCGCCGCCGCCGCCGTCGTAGAGTGCGAAGTCGACGCGGCCGCGAGAGTGGCACCGGCGAACACGCGCGCCTCGGGCCAGCCCTCATCGAGGAACACGGCCTCGTCCAGGCCGGCGGTGGCCACGTCCACGCGGGCCAGGCCACCGCTGGGCCAGGGATCGCCCTCTCCATCGACGCCCACCCACGCGCCGCGCGTCCGCGTGATCGCCCCCGCACTCCCGCCCCCCCCTAAACCTCCCCCCACCGCGGCGACGCCGAGAACGCCGCGTGGATCAACCCCACGTGGGAGTACGCCTGCGGGAAGTTGCCCCACATGCGCCCCGTCGCGACCTCGTAGTCCTCGGAGAGCAGGCCGAGGGGGGAGAGGGCCCGGCACGCGCGGTCGAGCACGGCGCGGGCCTCGTCGCCGCGGCCGGCCATGCCGAGGGCCTCGACCAGCCAGAACGTGCAGATGATGAAGCCGACGGTGGGCTTGCCGAAGCCGTCGTCGTCGCGGTAGCGGAACATCCACCCCTCGGTGGCGAGCTCGGTCTTGAGCGTGTCGATGGTCGCGTGGAGGCGCGGGTCGTCGTCCTTGAGCAGGCGCAGGCTGGCCGCCTGGAGGAGGGAGGCGTCGAGGTCCGCGCCCCCAAAGGTGGCGACGAGGCTGTGGAGATCGGGGTTCCACGCCCGCTCCAGGAGCTCGTCCTTGATGCGCTCCGCGGCCTGCGCGTAGTAGCCCGCGGCATCCGGGAGGTGGCGCTGGGCCACGGTCGACATGCGCTCCGCGGCCGCCCAACACATCAGCGACGAGAAGGTCTGCGGGCGCGGCGCCGTGCGGTGCTCCCAGATGCCGGCATCGGGCGTGCCCGCCACGGCGATGGCGCGGTCGGAGAGGCGTCGCAACAGCTCGAGCGCGTGGGGCGTCTGCTCCTGGCTGAAGCGCTGGTCGAGGAAGACGGGCGCGAGCGCCAGGACCATCTCGCCGTAGATGTCGTTCTGCCGCTGGATCGCCGCGCCGTTGCCGACGCGCACGGGCCCGTGGCCCTCGTAGCC
>CAJBVW010000389.1 GCA_903959175.1 uncultured Pseudomonadota bacterium | reverse complement strand
GGGGATCCCCCCCATCCCCTCGATCTCGGGTTGGTCGCGCTCGCGGTTGCTCGCGCGTGGTGTCCCGAGCACGCACCGTCCCGGCCGCTTGAGGCCGGCGCGGTCGCTCGCCTTGAAGCCCACTCCGGCATGGAGGCTGTACCCGGCGAAGCTCGCGAACCGCGGTGGAAGCGGGAGCTCCTTCCCGCCCAGCACCTGCACGCGCCGAGCCCATTTCCCTGTCCGCTCGCCGAGGGTTGCCTGCCCAAGGAGAAGAGGCCTGTTGGGTCACGGCTTGGGTGTCGTCGGAAGACGAGACGCTCGATGTCCTCGGTGTGGGGCACCACGCGACGGAAGGAGAGGCGGTCGTCGGCGACGCGGGTGTAGATGCCGTCGCCGCCCGCCGCGGCGTACCACCGCTCGATGGTCCGGAGCGCGATGCTGTGGACGCCGGTCGCCAGCTCGGGGCGCCGCGCGTTCTGGGGGCGCTCAAGGGAAAAAGCTGGATTGCGGACGACTTCGACGCCCCGCTCGACGAGGACTTCCTCTTCACGCCCGGCGCCACCGTAGAAGGGGGAGCCGGGGTCGAGCCACGGGAGCGTAGGGGCCGACAGGCGAGCGATCACGGCCCGGTCGTCCAGGCGGCCGCGCACCACGCGAACGGGGCCGTCCCGGAGGACCGTCACGTCGGAGAGGGCGATCACAGCGCCTCCGCCTCCAGGAGCGCGGCGCGCTCCGGGCTCCGGGCACGGTGGCGGTCGATGGAGGCTTTCACGTCGGCGTCGGAGAGGCCGGCGAGCGCGCTCGCCAGGTCTGCCTCCCGCGCGGGGACGAGGCCCCCGTCCAGGTAGCGCTGTACGAGGGCATCTACGCCCTCGGCCGTCCGAAAGCGCGCGATCGCAGCGAACAGCCGCGGCTGCACCGTGGGATCTTGCTCGCTGGCGAGCGCCCCGATCAGCGCGGGGACGCTATCGACATCCCCCGCGACGTAAGCCAGGTTGGCGATGGCGGCCGCGCGTACCTCCGGGGAGGCGTCGTCCCGGGCCATCGCCCGGAGGCGCTCCCGCTCGCGGAAGACGCCCGGAACGTCGAGACCATTGACGGCCGACATGCGCTCGCGGGCGTCGCGGGCCGTCAACGACGGAGCAGCGGGCGTCACCGCGGTGTAGGTTGGGGCTGCACAACCCATGAGTGCCACCAGCAGCGCTTCTCGGATCAACCGCCCAGCTCCACGCCCAGCTGGGTGAGCGTCTTGGGCTTGATCTCGCGGTCGATGATCTGCCGCGCCGCCTGCATAGACATCGCGTCAAGGTCCTGTTTCGACGGTCCGTCCTCCCCCCAGATCTGCGGCTGTCCGCCGCTGGACTTGGAGTGGAGCCAGCGGTTTGCGCCGTAGCTGCTGTCGTTCCAGAGGGTGCCCGATTCGTTCATGCCGAAGCGGAGCCTCCCGTCGTCCGACCGACTGTTGAAGAACCACTCCAACCACCCGGCCGGGTTCACGAGGCCCACGATGTTGACCGACATGTGGAGGCTGCCGATGGACTGGGAGGCGATCTGGCCGCGGAGCGTCTCGTTGAGGCCCTCGATCTCGGCGCCGACGATGGTGACAGGCCGCGAGGGGCTCGTGGCCTCGATCCGTACGCCGAGGACCCCCTTGCCGCTCGTGTCGCCCATCTGGCCGCCCAGCGCCGTGCCTTCGTGCTCCGTGCCCTGCCGATCTGTCCCCGACTCCGCACGCGCAAGGAAGTTGCACCATGAGCCGAGGGTCTCCAGCCTCTGCTTGCCCTTCGACGCCGTACGCCCTGCCTCGAGCGCATTGAGAAGGTTCGTCGCCGCGCCGATGGGATCGGCCGACGTCTCCAGCGCCTTGCTGCCACGGAGCGTGAAGGCGTCCTGCGTTTTGGCGCTGGCGTTGCGGAGCGCGTCCGACTGCCCGCGAAAGAACGAGTCCTTGACGTTGGTAGCGGGGCCGGCCGCTCCGCCAATGGCGGCGGTGAGGCCCGTCTTCAGCGCCTCCTCCGTCGCTACCTTGACCATCTCCGTGGCGGCCTGGGCCGCGATCTTGGTCGTCGTGGCGACGATCGCGCCCGCAACCACGGTGCCGATTCCCGCGCTCGCCGCGGACAGCGCGATCATCCCGACGGCGATCGCGATGGACTGCCAGGCGGGCGGCGCGTCCTCCACGCCGGCGTCCTGCCGGAGCTCCTCCACGCCTGCGGCGCGCTCGAGCAGCAGCTGCGTGTACTTGTTGGAGATGGTGAGGCAAATGCGATCGAACTCGCGCTGGTCGTAGTTCGGGGCCGCGGCGCCCCCCGCGAGCAGGGCGTCCTGGGCGGCGCCATTGCCGCGCCCCCCCTGCGTGCTGGCCGCCCCTGTTGTGACCTCGGGGGCAGGGGGTTGAACGACCGGGGCCTGTTGTTGCGCTAAATCACCCATCACACTCTCGGCGGTTGAATTGGAGGAGCCGCCTGCAGGGGCGGTGTGAGCGGGGAAGCGGAAATCCCGAACGTGCTGCCGCACGCAGTGGAAACACCTGCCGAGCCCTCGTACGACGCAACTGCGGCCGTGGCGAACAGCCAATGCACTCGGGACTCCATCGTCGCGGTGCAGAGTAGCGTAAAATGGCGATTCATTCAAGACGCACACGCGCCGCGCTCCCGCCAGAACGCCCGCACCACCGCGCGCCGCCCTGCGAAGAATTTTCCCCTGGACGCGTCAAGGTCGCGACACCGCATCGCCGTGCCGGCAGGCTCGGAGCCGGACACCCCTCGGTGAACAGCTACGCCGCGAGGGCTTCTCGCGCGTTCAGTTGCATATGCGTCACGACGATCCGTACACATTCGGGCGCGACATCTGATCGGTGCCGGAGGTGCCGCGGCAGGGACCGGCCCACCGGCGACAGGGCCCCGCGCAGCGGCGGTCCGGCTTTTTTCGAAGAGGTGTCGCCGAGTCGGCGCCGACATCGTGAGCGACACGCCGCTCCTGAACCTGCTCGACCACCTCCGCACCCTCCCGCCCGGCCGCGGCGTGCCCTGCTCTCTCTGGGCGCCGGCGGCGGACGCGCCTTGCGTCACGCCAGGGCTCCCCGTCCCTCGTGTCGCCCGATTTGGTAGCGGATGGGGGCCCCTGTGGCGACAGCGATAGCGGGGACCGGGGGTGCCGCCCGGCGCCGACAAGTGGAACAGGATCGAGCGCCGGATGTTCAGGGTGAGCGGCGTCGAGCTGGATGCCGTGCAGAATCGAGCGCTGGGGCGTCCGTGGGGAGTGGAACCATGTACCCGAACGCGCCGAGACGTGAGCCCGTTTCCGCGCGGCGGCGCGCGCCGGTCGACAAGGGGCCGGAAGGGTGCGACGTTGAGCTGCGTCTCGGAGTCGGCCATGTCGTTCACTCGGATGGAGAAGGTCGAGAGGGCGCTCCTCGCCGGAGCCGTCGGCACGCTCGCCGCGTGGCCTGGCGAGGTGAGCTGGACCGCGGCGTTCGGGACCGTGGTGGGGGCCTGCGCCGCGCTGCTCCTCGGGCAGGGGTTGGTGCGCGACCTCGCGCGGCTCTCGGTCAACCGGGCGGCGTCCACCGAGAAGCGGCGCATCGCCTGCCTCTGCGCCGAATCGACCATCGGGTTGGGGCTCATCGCCGTAGCCCTTGGCGTCACCGCGCTCGGGATCGTCGAGCCCGTCACCCTCGACCACAGCGAGCTCGTCCTGCTCGCCGCGGTCATCCTCGGGGGCGGCTTCATCGCAAAGGACTACGTGGTGACGGTGCGGAAGGAGACGGACCACGGCTCGGTGATCGTTCGGTGACGCCGACGGGCGACAAAGGTTGCCCGAAGCGTGAGGATCACGGGGTCCGAGGGGCACCGGCAGGGGCGTTACGGGGGGCGCCCGGCCCCCGCAGCCGCACATCCGTCCGCGTCGACAAACGTGCTGCGGTGGAGCCACGGGCGTCGGGTTCGGCGAGCGGACGGGCGGAGCAGGCCGAGCTCACGGCGTTGGTGCAGGCGATGGCGCGGCGTCCAAGACAGAGGCCGAGCGCCGCGCCCGAGCGCCGGAGCCCCGGTTCTGATCCGCTTTGGATGACCGCAGCGGCGAACGGGGTGACGTTGGTCTCCAACGCTCGGAGCCCCATGTTCACCTCCCTCCTCGCCGCTACTGCCCTCGCCGCCACCCCGAACCTCACGATCCGGCGCGACTGCGACGCCGCGGGCGGGCTCCCGTCCGCAAAGGCGCCGCTCACCGTCGCCTATGCGGGCACGAACGGGAAGGTGGCCGGCACCGCGACGCTCGGCACGCTCGTGGAGACCACGGCGAAGACGAGGTTCGACGTGGAGTACGACGTGGACGTGAGCGGCACGGTGCGGTCGTTCGCGCTCACCGCGCACGCCGCTTCCGGTGACATCGTCGCGAAGGCCGTCGTGGACGTGGACATGGCCACCGGTGAGGTGCTCGACGCCGCGGGCGACGGCTTCACGACGGGCCAGATCCGGCGCAACAAAGACGGCACCTACACGATCCCGGTGGTCCTCTCGGATGACGCCGCCAGCGCGACGGTCGTGATCGGCATCACCGACGTGACGGCGGACGGCGCCAATCTCTTCGGCGACCCCGTGGAGCAGGGCGCCGCGCTGCTCGCGCTCGGGGGCCCCGGCCGTCAGGGCGGGCACATGACCGTGCTCGACGACTACCGCGTGGTCAACAGCCTGCGCCAGACCTGGTCCGGCGAGGTCGCGGTGGACACCGCGTACGCAGACACGAAGCTCGAGCTCCGCGCCAGCTCCGACCAGTGCCTGCCCGAGGGCGTCGAGGCGCCTGCCGACGGCACGCTCGGCTGGACCGAGTCGCTCGTCCTCCAGGGCTCCGCGCGCAAGCCCAAGTGGAAGAGCGTGAGCCTCGGCCTCCGCGAGGCCGCGACCGAGACCTGGGTGTGGCCGTTCGTCGCCCGCGTCGAGGACGCCTCGCCGGAGGGCGTGTACGTCACGCTCTCCGTGAGCGACGGCGCGTTGGCGCCGCGTGCCACGGGAGTGTGGGTGACGGTGCCGGCGCGCGAGCGGCTCTCCGGGGCCACGAGCCTCGCCCGCCAGAAGGATCTCGACCAGACCGAGAAGCTGACCGTGAACCTCCACCGTGTCGGCTTCCTCGACAAGCCCGCGGCGCTGTTCACCGTGACGCGCGCGGGCGGCGTGGTCACCTGCAGCGGCGGCGCGCCGGCGGACTGCGAGGACATCCCCTTCGACAGCAACGGCGACGGCGTCGTGGACTCCTACGCCGCGCTCACCGGCCCCGGCGACGACGCCTGGGACGGCACCCTCTCGGTGAGCACCCGCGGCCCGGCCGTGTGGGCGGACCTCGACGTGGCGGTGCTCGTCACCGAGGGCGCGTCGAACTTCGCCGTGTCCAAGATCACGTTCCCGCTCGCGACGACGGTGTCGATCTTCGAGGGCGAGTTCGTGTTCGACGCGGACGCCTCGGGCGGCGTCTACGGGTGGGAGTGCGACGGCTGCGGCGACGGCTTCGAGCCGTTCTTCCTCACGGCGAATCTGGGCACGGGGACGCGGACGAGCTCGTCGCAGGCGGGCACGAAGACCGAGCTGCTCTGAGGGGAGGCTGATAGGGCCCGCGTCTCCTCCGAGGCCGGGGTGCCGCTTCTCGATGAACCCGGGGACGAGGGCTGCGTGGCCCGTAGCGGTTCAGCGGGGATGACCCCTCCCACGCATTCGGTCGAGAGTTGATCCGCGTGTAGCCTGGATGACGGAAGTCCTGGGGCGTCAGATACATGCTCGCCGCCATGGAGAGCGATGCCCTCGCCGCGCTCCTGATGGAGCCCACGAACAACCCCGCGGAGCAGGGCCTATGGAGCGCCGTGATCTGGCGCCGCATTACCCAAGGCACGCGCACCGCCGCGGAGGGCCCCTGCCGCGCCTGCTCCCTCAGGCCGGGCCCGAGCCCGGGTTACAGGGGGGCGGAACCGCTACCACGTCTCCAGGAAGACGAGTCGGGTAGTCCGGCGTCGCCGCTGCCGGCGCAAGCGGCGCGCGTCCCCGTGCGCCTACCCGCGCCGGTGGCCGATGCGTGCGCGGACAATGCGTCGACGCTCCATCCACCGCAGCCGCGGGTGGGAGTCCCCGTGGTAGCTGGCCTGCGGCAGCTCGAGCTTTCCGGCGAGCGCGCGGCGATGCGTGCGGGACAGTGTCCCCCCGAGATCGTCGAGGATCTCCGCCGCCGCCAGCGCCCCCGTCTCGGCGCCGCCCTCCATCCACCCCTGAAAGTCCAGCGACGTGTGCTCGCCACAGAAGTGCACGTTGCCCTCGCGCACGCCCTCGCGCGCCCAGAACGCCCACTGGCCCGGCTTGTAGCAGGTGTAGCTCCCCTTCGCCCAGGGGGCGGTGGGCCAGTGCATCCGCACCGCGGTCCCCGTGTACGCGGCTGCGCTCCCCGGCCAGACCTCGTCCACCCCCGGCACCGTGACGGCCTCTGCCCACGCCTCCGCGGTGCCCTCCCCGCACGCCAGGCCCTGGTCGCCCCCGAGGAAATTCGTCAGGATGCCGCTCTCGCCGTCCTGACCCACGGAGGCATCCCACGTCTGCTGCACGGGGAGGTCCGTCGTCATGCTCCCGTTTGCGTTGTGCAGCGTGTTCCAGGGGCGGGAGTCGAACCCCACCATTACCTTGGCGTTCGTGCCGTAGCCGATCTCGGCGATGATCTCGCGCTTCTCGTCGGAGAGGGTGACGGCCGCGAGGTCGACCTCGCGCAGGACCGTGAACGGAAGCGCGAGGACCACGTGTTCGGCGGTTGCCGTGACCGTGCTTCCGTCCGCGTTGCGGAGCGTCAACGCGTACCCGCCCTCGGCGTCCGCGAGCGCGGTGAGGGCGTGACCCTTCACGAGCACGCCCTCCGCAAGCGCGCCCTCAAGCGCCGTCGTGAAGGTGTCGTTGCCGAGGTGTGTGTGGTAGCGCTCGTCGCTGTCCCCGAAGATGTGGAAGGGCTCGGGGTTCTCGTAGTCGATCAGGTAGATCAGGTTCCATGCGGACTGCTCGTCGAGCTCCAACCCGAATTCCCCGCGGTAGGCGACCGCGAGCACCTTGTGGAGGGCCGGGTAGGCGTCAACTGGCACGTACGTGGCGAGCCACGCATCGAGGCCCATCGTGTCGATCTCCTCGAAGAAGGCGTCGTCCTCCTCGCCGCGCGCGGCCTGCTCGGCGAAGGTGCCGGCGACCTCCGCGAACTGGCGGGTCACCTCTTCTTCGGACACGACGGCTCCCTCGACGTACCAAAACTCCCCCGCCTGTCCGGGCGACGCGAAGGCGGCGCGGTCATCGATCTGGATGCGGAACTCCTCGGCGAGCGCCCAGAGCGACGCGAAGTTCGTGTCGATCAGCTCTCCGCCGAGCTCGCACACCTGCCCGTCGCGGAAGATCCCGCGGCCGCTGTACATGCGCCCGCCCGCCCGGTCCGAGGCCTCGTAGAGGGTGACGGGCACCCCCGCCTGTTGCAGGCGGTACGCGCAATGCAGCCCCGCGATGCCGGCGCCGACCACCACCACCCGCCCCGGCCGGGCCACGGATCCCGCGTCCTCGGTGTCTTCCGCGTCCTTGTCGCCGCCGCAGGCGGCGAGGGCGAGCAATCCGGCCCCGGCGACCACCTCGCGACGGGAGACCCGCGCCGCGCGCCAGACGGCGTCGAGGTCCGCGTCGACAGGCACCCCCTGCTGGTGCGCCCACCAGCCCTTCGCGAGGGCCGAGCGGAGAGAAGAGAACAAGGGGGTGCGCGCCATGGAGTCTCTGGGGGTGCGGTGTCCGCGGGTAGGTAGCACTCTTCATGAACGGACGGAGAGGAACCATGAACGCCGTATCCTCCCATCGTCGCAACTGACCCTCTCTCCGTGGGCGGGCGCGCCGGCTTCGCCGG
>CAJBVW010000388.1 GCA_903959175.1 uncultured Pseudomonadota bacterium | reverse complement strand
GGCATCCGCGAATGCGGCTCGCGGGGGAGCGCCCGAGCTGGAACGACCTGTTGGAGCGGGTGTTCCGCGTGGACGGCTTTGCGTGCCCCGGCTGTGGCGGCGCCCTCGCGCTCCGCTGCGTCGTGGTCAACCTGCCGGCCACCCGGCGGAGGGGCGGAGGGGCGGAGGGGTTGACGGGGGGGAGGGTCAGGAGCGAGGATGTCGGCGGGGTTAAGTTTTCCTATCCGTAAGCCGACGGGCGAACCACCGGGGGTGTCTTCCGGGACGACGGCGCCGTGACGATCCAATTCCGGGCCCCGGGGGAGGGCGAGGCGTTGGAGGGATTCATGCTCCGGCTCAGCTACATCGACGACCTGGAGACCACCAACTACGGGCGGATCTCGTTGCGGGCACAGGACCAGACGACACTCAGGGCGCTGTAGCGGCGGGAGCGAGAGGGCGCGGTCAACCGGACACAGCCCCCTCACCCCGCCCAGTTCTCGACCTTGAGCCCCACCACACGCTCGAACTCACGCACGTTGTTGGTCACGACGGTGCGCCCCAGGGCGATGGCGTGCGCCGCGATGAGGAGGTCCATGCTCCCGATCGGCGTGCCCGCACGCTCCAGCCGCGCGCGCACGGCGCCGTACGCGGCCGCGGCGGCGTCGTCGAAGGGCTCCACGCCGAGCGGCGCGAGGAAGGCGGCCAAGGCCAGCGCGTTCTGTTCGGGCCGCGCGCTCTTCGCCACGCCGTACTGGAGCTCGGCGACGGTGATGGAGGAGACCGCGATCGTGTGGATGTCGATCTCGCGGAGGCGGTTCAAGAGCCCCGGGGGCTTCCGCTTGATCAGGTAGATGCAGATGTTGGTGTCGAGCAGCCACATCAGAAGGACTCCCGATCGTCCGCGACCGGCTGCACCCGCTCGGACAAGAAGTCGGCGCTGAACTGGTGGAGAGCAGCCTCGAAGGCCGTCCAAGGGTCCTCCATCGGCACCAGCAGCACGGCGTTGCCGACCCGCCGCACGAACACCTCGCGGCCCGGAAGCGCGAACTCTCGGGGCAGCCGGACAGCCTGACTCTGCCCGTTGCGAAACAGCTTTGCGCTCGTCATCGGCACCTCTGGGAGAGTATATACTCCGAAGTATATACCCTGCGAGTCAACGGTCGACCCGAGAATCCAGAAACGTAGGGGGGCGCGACCGGCGGCTGGGTTCGGCGCGGCGGCCGTAGACGAGCGGTCCGCTTGGGCGATGGGGATGCTCGGCTGGTTCGTGGCGCCGGTGCTGCTGTGCGCGCTCGGGGCGGCGCTGTCGCGCCTCGCGTCGCAAACGGCTGCTGACGCTGCTGGCGCCAGCGGTCGCCCCCACGCTCGTGCTGCTCGGCTACGTGGCGGTCGGGGCGAGGGACGGGAACGCCGACGATCCGCGATGGACGCTGCGCTATCTGGAAGAGTGGCGCGCGAAAGAGAACCCAGTGAACAACGGCGGGCCCTGCTGGGACTTCCTCGCGCAGCCGGGGCAGGTCGCGGCCGACCGCTTCGCCTGCCCCGGCTGCGGCGGCCCGCTCACGTTGTGCTGCGTCGTCGTCAACCCGCCGGCCACCCGGCGCATCCTCGACGGCCTCCGCCGCGCGACCGGCCCACCTGGGCTCGATGCCGTGGGAGACGACCGGAGGGCGTGAACACGCGGGACCGGGGGCGGAGCCGTGCGCAGCGCCCCTAGAACCCCGCGAGTCCGGCCGCGTCGAACGTGTCGCCTCGCCCCGAACGGCCCGAGCGCGCGGTTGACGGGGGGGAGGGCCAGG
>CAJBVW010000387.1 GCA_903959175.1 uncultured Pseudomonadota bacterium | reverse complement strand
TCCGTGAACTGGCCGACATGCTGCTCAGTTCGGGCGAAGACGCCCGAACTGGCCCGGGCGCACGAAGCATAGCCGCGGGTGTCCGCCTCGTCGAGTGCGCCCGGGACCTGCGCCCCCTCGGCGAAGACGCCGAGGGGGACGGGGCCAAGATGGCCCGCGCGCGGGGACGCGCGCGGAGGCCCCAAGCACGTCAGCAGTCGTCTTAGCGTTCACCGAAACGATGACAGCCCGTGTTGCCAGCGCCCAAAAACCCGCCCCAACACGGCGAACAACCAGCACCGGGTGCGATCACTTCGGCCGCCCCGGGTGCGATCACTTCGGCCGCCCCGGGTGCGATCGGCGCCCTGCGCGCTCCCCCGGGCGCTCACCCCCCTGAACGCCGCCGACGGATCACCACCACCCCCGCCATCCACATCCCCACGAGGCCGACCGCAGTCTCCCCACCCGCGCAGCCGCAGCCGCCCCGCGGCTCGGGGACGTCGCCGGCGGTGTCCTCCGGCACGTCGGTGTCACCGGCGCCCGTGTCCCGGGGCCCCGTGTCGCCGGTCGCCTCGAGGCGCAGGCTCGTGAGGCCGGCGGCGGCGACGCGCTGGACCGCGCCGTTCTGGGTGACGGAGAGGTCCGCCCCGTCCCAGGCCAACTGAAGGTCGAACCAGGCGCCGGGCACGGGCACGGTGCGCGCGTGGCCGTCCGGATCGGTGCCGTTGTAGAGCATGTGCCAGGTGCCGTCCGGGCCGATCAGCGCATCGGGCATGCGGAGGCTGCCCGAGTCGAACGTGCCCACGTCGCCTCGGTCGAGGACGACGCCCTGGGGTGTCCACGCGTACCCGTCCGGGGAGGTCGCGTGGCAGATGCGGTTGCCGACGTCGTTCTGGTAGCACGCGTAGTACATGTGCCAGTCCGAACCGTCCTTCACGACGGTCGGCATGTGTACGTGGATGCCGTCGACGGTGGTGCGGTCGTAGTCGATGGTGATCACCGGATTACCGGCGTAGCGGGTCCAGTTCACACCGTCGGGGGACGTGGCGAGCCCGATCTGGCGGTAGCCGTAGCCGTCGCGGGGGTGCGCGCCGGACCAGTAGAGGAACCAGGTGGCGGTGGCGTCGTCGTAGAGCACCTCGCAGTGAAGCGCGTCGCCCCGGTCCCAATACTCGGGGCCGGGCTCGATCACGGGGTCGGCGTCGGGCTCCCAGGCGTAGTGGCCCGTGGGGTGCGGGATGCCCTCACCACCGAGGAACACGCCGCCGTCGGATCGTAGGTGGCCTCCCAGGTGGCGTCGCCCACGGTGAGCGGCAGTCGCAGCCGGACGCGGTGGCCGAGGCGAGCGGGTAGGCGGCGCCATTCCCGACGACGAGTCGGAGAAAGTGATCACCTGAGTGTCTCAAATCGTTGACAGCTTCCGCGGTCGGCGTCTATCACGACGGCTTCTGGCTCTCCTACCCCGAGCAGGTCGGGGCCACCTCGGGCGGCGTGGGCTTCCTCGGGCCGAGCTTTTTGTACGACGAGGGCTGAGCTTGCTCCCGGCGCGTGCCCGCCCCGCCGCGGAATTTGGTACCCTGATCCGAATCCGCCCCGAGGTTCGCATGCGCCCCCCGATCTCCTTCCGCCGATGGGCCCTCGTGCTCGCTGCGCTCCTCGTCTTCTTTGTCGGAGAGCCCTCCGCGCGCGAGCCCGACGCAACCGCGGAGGCCGCGACCCCGGGCGCTGAAGCCGCCCCGCCCGACGCGGGAGCGCCGCCCGACGCCGCCGCGCCGGAGCAGGCCGAGAAGACCTACGACAAGCCGGAGAAGGTGACGGTCGGGGTCTACCTCAACGACATCCAGGCCATCGACCTGAAGACCCACTCCTACGCGGTCGACGCGTACGTGTGGTTCCGCTGGAAGAACCCCGACCTCGACCCCGCCACCGCGATGGAGTTCGTGAACCCCTACGAGTCCTGGGGCCACATCCTCACGCCCAACTACGAAGAGCCGCGCGTGCTCGCCAACGGAGACCTCTACCAGGTCGTCCGGTTCACCGGCCGGTTCAGCCAGAAGCTGCCGCTGTACAACTACCCCTTCGACAAGCAGACCCTCACCATCGGCTTCGAGGACTCGGTGGAGGACGGCGCCGGCCTCGTCTACGTGCCCGACGGCGCCGGGGTCACCGTCAACCCGAAGATGGTGCTGCCCGGCTACGAGATCGACGTCCCCGTGCTGACCCTCTCCTCCCAGACCTACCCCACCAACTTCGGCGACGCCGACAGCCCCGCGGCGAGCACCTACTCCCGCGCGACCGTCGAGATCCCCATCCATCGCCCGCCCGTCGCCTACGCGACCAAGCTCCTCCTCCCGGTGCTCTGTGTCATCGTGTGCGCGGCGCTCATGTTCCTGCTCGCGCCCTCCTACGTCGACGCCCGCGTGGACGTCGGCATCACCGCCCTCCTCACCATCGTCGCGCTCCAGATGACCTTCAACCAGGACGTGCCCGACGTGGGCTACCTGATGTTGATGGACAAGATCTACCTGTGCGCCTACCTCTTCGTGATCGCCGGCCTGGGGATCGGCGTCCGGTCGACGCGCATGTTCGACGCCGGGAAAACGGCCGAGGCCGCGCGGCTGCACCAGACCTCTCTCTCTGGGCTCATCGCGGTGTGGACGCTCGCGATGGTGGTGCTCGTGGGGCAGGCCATGTCCGCGGGGTGAGTGGGTCGGGGCCGCGCCGCCGATTCACTCCCCCCGAAACCGCCCCACCACCGCCGTATCCCCCGCCATCGGCAGGGTGATCGTCCCGTCGGCTCCCAGCGCGCCGTCCCACCCCTCGAACACCCAACCCGGGTTGGGGACCGCCGTCACCTCGACCGGCACGCCCTCGTAGTAGACGCCCGAAAACGGCGCGTCCACGTCCACGACGGCGAGGTGGAAGCGTCCGGCGCCGGCAGGCTCGGCGTCGAGGGTGAGGGTGGCGTGGCCCGCGAGCCCGAGGTGGGTGAGGAGGCCCTGGTCGATGGCGGCGGGGCGGTTGGCGGCGAAAGTCTCGGCGTAGGCGATGCCCGACTCCCAATATGGCAGGTTCTCGCCCCCGCACCAACGCGCCTGCTGGCGACCGAACACCGGGCGGATCTCGTCGGCGAGCGCCTGGACCGTCGCGACGGCGGCCCTGGGCGCGAGCGTGGTGTTGAGGTAGTCGGCGTGGACGTTGACGAAGCGGTCGCGGAAGGTGTCGTTGGCCAGCGCCGCGGCGATGGGGAGGCCGCGCCAGTTGCCGCCGACGCTGGTCGCGAGGTGGTCGTAGGACCACGAGGGCCAGCCGTGGCCGAAGTCGTAGACCATCCAGCGCCAACGCCCGTCATCGGGGCCGCCGTCGTCGGCGTGGCGCGGGCGCCACATGCGGAGGTTGTTGCTCCACCAGTCGGTGTTGCCAATCCACCCCTGGGCCACCGTGGCGGAGATGAAGTTGTCGACGTCCACCTGGGCGGCAAACGCCGCGTAGGCGTCGGGATCCGAGAGGTCCCGCGTCGCGACGAGCGCCTCGAGCGCCTCGAACGCGGTCCAATCGCCCTGATCCAAGGTCCAGTTCGCGTCGTGGGTCCACCCGAGCTTCACCCGATCCAGGGCGTCGGGGTCCTCGCCGTGGTGGGCGGCGATGTACCCCTCGTCGAGGCGCTCTTTGAGCTCGTAGAGGCCCCAGAACGCGCCGTTGAGGTAGACGAGAACGGGCTCGTAGGCCTGGGCGTCCACCGCCGCGTACCGACGGCCCTCCGGATCCCGGAACAGGGCCTGGACGGTGCCGTCCACGAGCTGGGTGCCGCACCAGTCGCCGCCGTTCCGCAGGTAGAGGCGCTGGAAGGCGCCGATGTCCTCGTCGTCGAAGAGCGGCGCGTCGAAGGCGTCGGGCCCGTAGCCCGTGCGCGCGAGCAGCTCGAAGTTACGCTGGTCGAACGCCCGGCTGTAGCCGCCGGCGATCTGGATGCCGGCGTCCTGGGCGACCATCGCGGTGCCGTCGCGGTCGAACACCTCGACGTGGAGGTCCTTCTCCCATACCTGCCAGAAGTTCGCCCCGAAGTACGGATAGCCGGGCTCTGCGCCAGGGCCGGGGACATAGATGCCGGTCGTCTCGTCCCAGAGGTCGGGGGGGTCTACCGTGAGGGAGATGACACGCACGCCGGCCAGGATGGCGGGGTCCTCCGAATAGGTCCCGGTCGCGACGCGGCTGGGCCACAAGCCGTCGACGTAGGCGCGGGCCCGCACGACGACGGGCTGGCCCTCCGCGTCCAGCGCGAGTGCGCCCGCGTAGGGGGCAGAAGTGTCGTCCGGCAGGCTCCCGTCGAGGGTGTAGGTGACACGCGCCCCGGTGAGCGTGACCGCCACGGGCTCGGCGTAGAAGCCGGGCGCGGGGGAGAGCAGCGGGGGATCGGCGAAGCCCGGCCGGGATTCGGTGGTGTTGGGCGCGCCGGGCGTCGGCTCGAGGAAGTACTCCCAGGCGCCGGTGGACGCGCGCCCCAACGACACGTCGCCGTAGAGCCGCCCGGCGTCCACCTCGTCGGCGACACAGCCGTCCGGCATGTGGAGGAAGACGTGGTCGCCGAGGGCGTCCAGCTTGAAAGCGGCGTGGGGCTCGGTGTCGCCGAGGCGGTCCTTCCCGGAGGCGAACACGAGGAGCGGCGCGCCGGGCGCCAGGGTGCGCGCAGGGAACGCCTCCTCCGGGTCGACCTCGCCGTCGTCGGAGAGCGCCCACCCGAGGAGGTCCACCGGCGCGGTGGCGTCGGCCGGGAGGGCGAGCTCGATCCAATCGGAGGTGTCCCCGTCGACGTCGGTGGCGCCGTGGTGGTTGGCGGCCACGAGCTCGTTGAGCCGCACAGGCGTGGCGCCCTCGCACGCGACCCAGGCGGTGGCGGTGTCCCCGGGCAGGACCTCGACCGGGGTGCCGGAATCGGTGTCGTCACCCCCCTGGCCGAGGGGCGCGCCGCCGGGTTGGGTGCAGGCGAGGAGGAGGAGGAGCACGACGAGGGGAGGGTACCACGGGCTCCGGCGAGCTGGTCGCCCGTCGGTACGGTGCCGACGGACGAGTGGCTCGTGTTCACGATCGCCGCCGCGGATGCGGGACCGGATGTCGCTCCGGGTGGGCGCGAGCGCGCTCTACACATGGCTCCGCGGCCCCACCTGGGACGCCGGCAGCGTGCTGGTCGGCCCCTCCGCGGAGCTCGGCGTCATCTGGGCGCACGCGCGCCTGGGCGCCTACGTGGACGTGACGGACGGCCGCTATCGGCTGGCGCCCAACGTGGGGTTCGCGATCGGTTGGTAGCGGCGGTGGGGCCGCCCCGTGACGCGCGGCGCCGGCGTGGCGTCAGGCGGCGTCCCGACCCTCGCCCTGCGCCCCTCCGCCGGTCGTGCCCTTGATCAGCAGGCCGAGCGAGGCGAACGTGCAGATGACCATGACGACGAGCAGCGCGCCGACGACGCCCTCTGCGGCCAGCCCGGCGGTGCCGGCGCCGTGGACCGGCGTGAGGTTGTTGGTGCCGAGCGCCGCCCCGAGCAGCGTCGCGACCCAGTTGAGGTAGCCCGAGCCCGCCATCGTGCGGAACAGCCAGGCGCGCTCGGTGTCGCGGAGGGTCAGCTTGTGCAGCCCGGCGCCCACCGCGACCATTAACGTGCCCGCCATTGTGGCGGCGAGGTGGGCGGAGAGCAGCAGGGGCACGCTCGGGAACTGCCCGATGAGGGCCCCGGTGAGCATGGCCACGAGCACGAGGATGGCGCCGTGGCGCAGGAGGAGGCGTTCGGCGAGGGGGAGGGGCATCGCGAGAGCATACGCGCGCGGGCGCGCCCTGGATCACGGGATCCCGGCCCCGGTCGGCGGTGCCTCGCTCGGCGTCAGCGCTTCGGTGGGCGCCACCGCCTCCACCGCCCCCACCGGCATCGCCATCACGGGGACGTACGCGTCCGCGATCCCGCGCGGGTCGTGCCGCCACGTCGCGAAGTCCCCCTTGCCCACGTTGGGGAGCTCCGCGCGCGTGTCGTACGCCCAGTCCCCGCGCCGCGCCCACATGGCGTCGTGACGCCCCGCGAAGAGGTCGTCGACCATCGGCGCGAGGTAGGGGAGGGGGTAGCCGTGGAGGCCCACGCCGACGCTGGCGCTGGGCTTCACCCCAGGGGGGAGCCGCGTCATGTGCGAGCCGTGGTAGCCCATGTGGAGGGCGAGATCCTGGCCGCGCGGGCGGCCGCCCCGGGCGAAGCTGTAGAGGGACGGCAGGAGCTGGAGCACGTTGGGGCCCCACACGCCGCGCGCCGGATCGCCGACGTGGACCACGCCGAGCACGGTGACACCCGCCCCGCGCATCGCGCCGAGCCGCCCCGACCACACGCCGTGCGCGCCCTCGCCGTCGGCGCCGCCCATCGTCGCGACCGGGATGGCGTAGTCGAGGCCGTCGGAGTCGCCGTAGCGGGCCACGTAGTCGCGCACGACCGCCGCGCCCTGGCTGTAGCCGAAGGCCACGGTGACGGCCTCGCCGCCCAGGCCGCCCGCGCGTACGAGCAGGCTGTGCAGGGTCTCCACGCCGTCCATCGGCTGGGCGTGCCGCGCGAGGATGTTCTCGAGGGTGTTCGCGTACGGCACGCTGACGGCGAACACGGTGCGGCCGGCGCGGCGGAGCGACTCGGCGACGGCGCGGCCGTAGAGGCGCACCTTGTCGAGCTCCTCGCTCACGCGGAACGTGAGGGGTTTGCGGCCGAAGGCCCCGCGGGTGAACGCGCCGACGGCGCCGCCGGCGTCGGGGTCGGGCGCCTGGGTGGGCGGCACCTCGAAGAGCACCGCGGCGCCCGGGGTGGCCGCCGCGAGGTCGAGGTAGCGGCCGAGGAGGGTGACCTGGTCGCCGCGGTCGCCGGGGAAGCGGTCGGTGAGGCCGAGGTCCGCGAGGCGCTCGGGGGCGACGCCCGCGGCCGCGAGCCGGCTGCCGAGGAGGTCCCGGTAGAGCGCGTGGAGCACGCCCCCGTCAATGCCGTCCTGCCGCGCCCACGCCGTCGGCGTGAGGGGGACGCCGAACGCGCTCAACTGTTGGCCGCGGCCCGCCGCGGCCTGGGTGGTGCCGGTGAGGGAGGTCTCGCCGCCCTCCACGTGGGGCCAGCGCACGACGTGCCCGCCGAGGTCGAGCCGCACCTCGGCGTCCGTCACGCGCACGGCGCCGGGGCCCTCCCAGCGCTCGAGGCGGCCGTTGTGCGCCACGGTCACGACGGCGCCGACCGGGAGCGTCAGCGACGCGCCGGCCTCGAGGGCCTCGCCCGCGTCCAGCCAGGAGCCGTCGTTGCGCACCACGCGCCCCTCCACCGCGAGCGCCCACGCGACGGGCTCCCGCTCCGCCGCCACGGCCGCCGCCACGAGCGCCCAGAGCGCCACGATCATCGGGGGTAGGGCCGGTAGAGGGGGTCGCCGACGAACACCATCATCCACGCGCCGACGGTGGTGGACTCGTAGGCGGCCTCGCCGAGGGTGGCGCCCTGGGTCAGGTAGAGGAAGAGCTGGTCGTACTCGGGCATCCCGGCGACGTAGGGCTCGTTGACCGCGCCGAAGGTGGCGGTGATGCCGCGCTTCAGCGCCTCGGCCGACCAGTTGCCCTCGCGCAGGCTGCACGCGGAGCACGAGTCGAGGTGGCCGCCGATCGCGCCGGGCGCCCAGGTGAAGGCGTCGTTGTAGCCGCCGAAGTTGTACCAGCCGGCGTAGTAGAGGGCGTCCGGGCAGGTGAGCGGCGCGGGGGCGGTGCCGAACTCCTCCGCGTTGCCGTCCCACACGACGTCGTAGAGGCCGAGGTCCTCGAAGACCGCGTGCGTGCCCCACATGTTCCACTCGCCCCACTCGTAGCTGCCGTAGGCCTCGGTGGTGGGCGGGGTGTCGCCGCGGTTGCCGTCCACGTAGACGACGCCGGAGAGGCCCCCGGCGCGGGCGAGGGCGTCGGCGGCCTCGGCGCGGTCGACCAGGGCGAGGGCGGCGTCGGCGTCGGCGCCGTCGATGCGGGAGACGAGGTAGTAGCGGGTGTCGAGGTTGCGGCGCAGCTCGCCGAAGGGCTTGTAGGGGTTGTAGTCGGCCTCCGAGCTGTCTCCGCGGCGGTACGCCTGGTTCTCGGTGGGGTCGGTCAGGGCCTTGGCGTCCGCGCCGTAGACGAGGAGGGCGTCGAGGCTGACCGTCGTGAGCGTCGAGGTGTAGAAGAGGTCGTGGATGCGGTCCGCGACCTTGTAGGGCACGCCGTAGACGGGCACGAGGTAGTGCGTCTGCGGGCCGCGCGCGTCGAGGCAGGCCTGCACCGCGTCGAGGTAGGCGTCGGCGTCGGCGCCCGCGAGGGTGGTGCTGTCGGCCGCGGCCACCGCGCAGAGCCCGGCGTCGTCGATGCCGCGGAAGGCGGCGTAGCGCCGCGCGACGTCCTCCGAGCCCGCGATGGTGGGGTTGTAGAGGACGACGGCGCGGTCGGCGAGGGGCCAGTCCGCCAGGAGCTCGACGGTGGCGGTGTCGCAGCCGGTGGCGGTCGCGGAGATGGCCTCGGCGCTGTCGACCGCGAGGTCGGTCGGGAGCGTCCAT
>CAJBVW010000386.1 GCA_903959175.1 uncultured Pseudomonadota bacterium | reverse complement strand
GTGGCCCGAGCTGTTCCCCACATGCGGCTACCGCCCCCTCGCGCCCAACGCGGCGGCGGCGCGGGAGGCGTTGGCGCGCACGGGCCTCTCCGAGGCGGAGCGGGAGGCGTTGGAGCGGAAGATGTTCCTGCGGTGAGGGGGGGGGCCGGAGGGGCCGGCGGAGGGGTCGAGGACCCCACCGTCGCCTGGGACCCCGCGCTCGTGCCGGAGCCCACGGGGAACGAGACGATCTGAGGGCCGGGGTGCCGGGGTGCCGCGCCGGCGGCCTACCGCGCCGGCGTCGGTTCACACGATACGGGAAGGTTGGCCGGCTCGGGGATCAACCCCGGCTGGTACAGGACTAAGCAGTTGCGTCCCGCCGTTTTTGCGGCGTAGAGCGCGGCGTCGGCGCGCATGACCAACCGCGTGAGCGTCTCGCCCGGCTGCTCGACGCTCACGACGCCCAAGCTGGCCGTGACGTGGATCGGCCCGACCTCGGTGTCGAAGGGGGTCGTGCTGACCACCAGCCGGATCTGCTCCGCGAGCTCGCGCGCCCCTTCGAGGTCGGTGTTGGGGAGCAGGAGGCAGAATTCCTCTCCGCCCCAGCGCGCGATGACGTCCGTGGCGCGCAGGCGGGCGCGAACACGGCCACTCAATGCGACCAACACCTCGTCGCCGACGGGGTGTCCGTGGCGGTCGTTGATCTGTTTGAAGAGATCGATGTCGAGAACGATGAGGGAGAGCGGGTGCCGATGCCGCGCGGTGAGCCGGAGGCCCCTTTGAAGCTCGGACTCCAGATGGCGCCGGTTGTAGAGGCCGGTAAGCATGTCGGTTATCGCGAGGACCTCGAACTCTTCGCGCAGCTTCTGCTGCGCTGCGAGGACCCGGCCCAGCTCGTCGTTTCGCGCCTGGAGCTCGAACCGGAGGTCTCGCTCGATCCGCACGGAGCGGCGGGCGTTGAGCGTCTGGTACCGCTCGGCCGCTACGCGCCGCGCCGTCGCGAGCCGCTCGAGGGTCAGCTCTTCCAGCAGCGCGACCTGCGCGGCGCGAGCGGCGCAGGCGGCGGGAAAGTCACCGAGCGCCTCGAGCGCCTTGGCCTGGATGCCCCAGGTTTGCGCCGCAGCGTGGGCCGATATCGTACCGCCAGCCTCCGCGAGGAGTGAGGCGCTCCGCGCTCTGGCCTCCGCGAACTGGCCGCATTCCAGCTCGCAGCGCGCCCAGACGATGCTCTGGTACAGGCGCTGCTGATGGTGGCCGATCCGGTCGAGGATCGCCGCGCTCTCGGTGTAGCCATGCACCCCGCTCGCGATGTCGCCGCGCCCGTAGGCGAGGCCGGCGCGTCCCGCGAGGATGAGGGCCTCGTGGTAGCTCCACCCGTGCCGCTGGGCCACGGGGAGCGCCTCGTCGTAGGCCGCGGCCGCCGCGGCGGGGTCCCCGAGGCTCTGCAACGCGCCGCCGAGGTTGCAGAGGCCCAGCACTTCGCCCCGCAGGTCTCCTGCCTTCCGCAGCGCGGCGATGCCCTGGCGTGTGTGCTCCGCGTAGGCCTCCGAGCGGCGGCGCTCGCCTTCGAGGAACCCCAACTGGAGGAGACACCGCCCGGCACAGGCGTGGTCGTCCGCCACCCGGGCCATCAGCAGCGCCTCCTCGAGGTACGCCGCGCCCTCCGCCGACTCGCCGGAGATGCACAGCGCGCGCCCGAGCTCGGCCAACGGCCACGGCCCGGTGTCGTCGGCGATCGTCCGCGCGTGCGTGGCGGCCTGGTCGAGCAGGCGGATCGCGCCGGGGAGGTCGCCGGTTCGTGAGCGGATGATGCCTTCGATGAGGTCGCGCTCCTCCGGAGCCAGCGTATCGAGCAGCGCCTTGACCTCGCGCGGGGCGAGCTGCGCCGTCAGGACTTGCACGCTCACGGCCGCGGAACGTGGGCTCGGACGAGCCCGATAGGCTTCGAGGGCCCGAGCGACCACGGGCTCCGCGGCCGAGATCGAGCCCGCCAGTTGAACCCAGGTGGCTGGGAGCAGGCCCAGGCTCGAATCAGGGCTCTCGACGTTCATGGGCCTCTACGGATCGGGCGGCTGAGCGGTCACCGTACGGTAACAATCCGATGCGGTCAACGTCGGGCCCCCCGCCGGGCAGGAACGCCGCTTCAATCGTGGGGTGCGCTCGGGCGACGCCGCGGCGGCCGAAGGCGCGCCCGGCGCACGCGCCCGCCGAACCGCCTCGGGTGGCACCCCCCAACGGAGCCTACATCCACGTCCGGACGAACGCATACAACGGCCGCAAACCTGACGAGTAATACAGCTCTGCGCCGTAGAGGACGTAGGCGCCGCGCGCGAGAGCCGCCGCGGAGGTGACGCCCACGGCGAGCGCCAGACCGAAGGCGTCGGCCCAACCGAAGCGGAGGGGGTCGCGGACGGCGCGGGGGGCGGTGGGGTGGAAGCCGCGGGTCTCGAGGGACTCGGCGAGGGCGCGGGCGCGTCGTAAAGCGCGGGCGACGACGGGGCGGAGGAGGGTGACTTCGAGCTTCATCCACGCCCACGGGCCGCGCTGCCAGAGGGGGCGGCCGCGGCGGGCGCGGGCCTCGCGGACGGCCAGGAGCTCCTCGCCGACGAGGGGGACGAAGCGGAGGGCGGTGGCGCCCATCAACGCCACGCCGAAGGGCACGCGCAGGGCCAGGAGGCCCACGACGAGGCGATCGGGCGCGGTGGAGAGGGCGACCCAGAGGCCCGCGGCGGTGAGGGCGACGAAGCGGAGGGACTGGACGAGGCCGTGGACGACGCCCTCGCGGCAGAGGACGACGGAGGGGTCGCGGGAGAGGACGAGGAGCGGGGTGCGCGGCCACTCGGCCCAGAAGAGGCCCTGGGACAACGCCGTGGACCACGCGAGGAGGAGGACGCCGCCGAAGAAGCGGAGGCGCCAACCGTCGGCGCGGGGGTGGAGCATGGCGGCGAGGGAGGTGGCGGCGGCGAGCACGCCGAGGGGGAGCGCGCCGTCGAGGCAGAGGACGAGGACGCCCAGGCAGAACAGGACGCCGATGCGGGCGCGTGGGTCGGTCACGCGGGCTCCACGAGGGCGGCGAGGGTGGCGGGGTCGCAGTAGGGCAGGCGCAGGGCCGCGCACACGGCCGCGAGGGGCGGGAGGGGCAGGGGGAGGCCGCTGGCCTCGGCGGCGCGGAGGGTGTCGAGGGGGGCGCCGTCGCCGACGACGCGGCCGTGGTCGAGGACGACGACGCGGGTGGCGTGGCGGAGCACGACGTCGAGGTCGTGGCTGGCGAAGAGCACGGCGCCGCCGCGCAGGTTGGCGGAGAGGGCCGCGAGCATGCGGTCGACCTGGTCGCGGTCCTGGCCGCTGGTGGGCTCATCGAGCACGAGCAGGCGCGGGGCGCAGGTGAGCGCCGCGGCGACGGCGGTGCGGAGGCGCTGGCCGCGGGAGAGGGCCTGGGGCGGGCGCGCGAGGAGGTCGGCCACGGAGAGCGCGGCGGCGCCGGCGGCGACGCGGGCCCGCACCTCGGCGGGGGACAGGCGGGCCTCCTCGGGGCCGTAGGCGAGCTCGGCGTCGACGGTCTCGTTGAAGAGGGAGAGGTCGGGGTTCTGGGGCACCTCGACACACCGGCCCGCACGGATGACACGCCCGGCGGAGGGGCGGAGGCGGCCCGAAACGAGGCCGAGCAACGTGCTCTTTCCGGCGCCGTTCGCGCCCACCACGGCCACGCGCTCTCCCGACCGGACCTGGAGTGATACATCGCTGATACATCGCGGCTGGCGGGGCCAGGCGAATGACACATCGGCGGAATGTATCAGTGTGTCGATCGCGTATTCCATACTCTGCACGGCGAGAAGCGGGGTGTGTCGCGCGCGCCAGGCGTCGGCACCGGTGCGCTCGCGCAGCTCCTCGATGGCGGGGCCGTGGAGGCCGAGGGCGCGGAGCGGGGCGCTGCCGACGAGGGGGTCGGCGACGACGCGGCCGCGGTCCATGAGGACGGTGCGCGTCGCGAACGGCATGGCAATCTCGAGCCGGTGCTCGACGCAGAGGACGGCGACGCCGCCGTCGGCGAGCGCGCGCAGGAGGGTCATCACGGCGCGGGCACCCTCGGGATCGAGCTGGGAGAGGGGCTCGTCGAGGAGGAGGGCCCCGGCGCCCGCGGCGAGGGCGGCGCCGATCACGAGCCGCTGGCGTTGGCCGCCCGAGAGGGCAAACGGGGAGCGCTCGGCGACGGCGGTGAGGTCGAGGCGGGCGAGGAGCTCGGCGACGCGGGCCCCGATGCGGGCGGGCGCGAAGCCGGCGCTCTCCATGCCGAAGGCGAGCTCGGCGGCGCAGGATCCGGCGACCACGGCGTCGTCGGGGTCCTGGCCGACGAAGCCGAGCATCGTGACGCGGTCGCGCGCGACGAGGGCGCCGGGGTCGCGCCCGCCGACGGTGACGGTGCCGGTGCCGTGGCCGTGGCCGTGGCGCTGGAGGATGCCGGCGGCGAGGCGGAGGAGGGTCGACTTTCCGCAACCGGTCGGCCCGGTGAGGAGGACGAGCTCGCCGGGGGCGACGGTGAGGTCGATGGGGCCGATGGCGGAGCCGCCGGGGTAGCGGTAGGCCGCGGCGGAGAGGGCGATCATGCCTCCACCCGGCGCAACGACGCGGCGAAGCCCGTGGCCACGCGGCACGCGATGACGGTGTAGAGGAGGCCCGGCACGAGCACCTGGAGGAGCATGTACCAGGGCGCGAAGAAGAGGCGGAAGAGCACGATGTGCATCCACAACCCGGCGAGGGTCGTGCACACCGCGGCGCCCGCGAAGGCGACGGAGAGCCGCGCCCACCGCGCGTTCGGGCCCTCGTCGCGCCACGCCCCGCGCGCCGCCGGGGTGGCCCCGCGGGTGAGCCCCGCCAGCCACGCGAAGGCCTCGGCGATGCCGATGGCGGTGCCGGTGTAGAGGAGGTCGACCGGGGCGAAGCTGCCGGTGGTGAAGCCGCGCAGGAACCAGCCGGTGAGGATGGCGAGGGTGAGGGTGCCGACGCGCGGGAGGAGGGTGATGAGCGTGGCGAGGAGGGTGTAGCGGCCGAGGTCGGACAACAGACCGGTCACGACGGAGGAGAGGGGGCCGAGCACGGCGCCGACGCCCATGGCGAGCAGATCCGCGGCGGTGCCGACGAGGAACAACGCGCTCCCGAAGAGGGCGATCGTCATCAGCTCGCTGGTGGCGGCGGCGTCGAGCCAGCCGCGGATGCGGCGCACGGTCAGGCCCACGCCGCCCGCGAAGGCGAGGAGCGAGAGGGCGAAGCCGGCGCTCGCGACGGCGTCGCCGCGGCGGACGTAGAGGGGGCGGTCGGCGGTGAGCACGGGGGTGTCGCCGCCGAGGGGGGTGACGGTCAGCCGGGCGCGGTAGGCGCCGGGGGCCACGAGGGCGGTGTCGACGTAGACGGGGAGGGCGGCGCGGGCGGTGCCGTGGGCCGGGAGGCGGAGGAGCGCGGCGACGGTGCCGGTGTCGCCGTCGCCGGCGCGGAGGCGGGGGCGGAAGGCGGGGGCGCTGGTTTCGGGGTTGGCGGCGGTGTTCTTTGATGTGGCGTCGTGGACGGTGAGGGCGATCTGGAGGTCGACGGGGGCGTCGCCGTCGTTGCGGAGGGTGACGCCCCACCATGCCCACGGGGCGACCTCGTCGCGGCGGCGCCCGCCCAGGCCGACCGCGCGGATGACCCGCTCCCACGCAGGCGAGGGGAGGCTCACGCGGTGCGCGGGGCGGCCGAGGTCGGCGGAGCCGTCGGCCTCGGCGGGGAAGGTCTCGTCGGCGAGGGTGACGGTGGCGGCGAGGGTGGCGAGGGCGACGGGCGCGGGGACGAGGGTGAAGTGGAGGTCGCCGACGGTGACGGGCACGGGGCCGCTGGAGACGCGGACGGCGCGGACGACGCGGGCGCCCTGGAGGGGGAGCGGGAGGGTGGCGGGGGCGGTCACCTCCAGCGGCACCGCACCTTCGGAGGCGCCGCGCACAGTGTCGCCACCGGCGTGCTCGCCCACGACGAACGACACAGCCTCCGGACGATTCGGCCCCCCGGTCACGCCCACGAGCACCTCGGCGCTGCCGCCGGCCACGAGCGGCACGGGGACCTCCCCCGCGGCGTCGACCCACGCGCCGCCGGGCCGGGGCTGGACCTCGACGGTGACCGGGCGGCGGGGCGCCACGGTGAAGTTGGCGGAGATCGCGGCCTGTTCCACGGTGGCGACCACGGTGTAGGCGCCGGGCGGGAGCGGGGCGAGCACGTCCACGCGGGCGGTCGGAGCGGGCGGGTCGCGGCGGACGACGGGGACTCCGGCCGCGGTGCGGACCTCGATGTGCGACACGGGCGCCGAGGCCTCGACGCGCACGCCGGAGGCGGTCGCGACGGCGGTGAGGGTCGGCGCGGGCGCGGGCGCGCACGCGGCGAGGAGCAGCGCGGCCGCGCGGGCGTAGGTGATAAGTGATGAGGTCAGACCCCGCCCCCGGATTGTGCTGCTTCGTCGGTTCCAGGTGATAAGTGATGGGGTCTGACCCCCTCCGGGGGTCTGACCCCTCCGGGATGACCCCCTCCGGAGTGACCCCCTGCGGGATGACCCCCTGCGGGTGCCCCCTCCGGGGGCCTCACCGGAAGACGGTCACGCGGTAGGCCCCGTGCACCGAACCCTCCGCGGCGAAGGCCGACTCCGTGACCGCGACGCGGCCGTCGGGGGCCCAGACGGGGCGGAAGTAGGCGGGGCCCTCCGTGGAACACGTCGTCACCAGGGCGCCGGTGGCGCGGTCGAAGAGCAGGGCCCCGTAGAGGTCGCGGCGATCGTCGGTGGCGCGCTCGGCGGCGGCCACGAGGAGCGTCGCGCCGTCCGGGCTCGGGACCACGCCCTGGACCGCATGCTCGCCCGACCACGCCCACCGCTCCACGCCGTCCGCGCCCACCGCGTGGAGGGTGTGCTGCGCGGGGTGCGCCGCGGGCGGGCGCGCCATCGGGTCGGCGCTGCCCCACGGGATGTTGGTGGAGGTCGTGAGGAAGTAGGCGGCGTCGTCCACGACGGTGCCGAAGCCCACGCCCGCCGCGATGGGGATGCCCTGGGTAAGCACCGGCACGCCCGGGGTGAGGGTGTGTTCCACGGCGCCGTCCGGGCCGAGGAGGAACGCGCGCCCGTCGCCGAGGCCCGCGAACGCGAGCGTCGAGGAGATCCCCGCCGCTTCCCACAGGAACACCGCCGTGAAGTACGGCGCGAGGATCGGGAAGCGCGCCTCCCACACGGGCGCGAGCGTGGTCAGGTCGAGGGCGACCACGCCGCCGACGGGGAGGTCCGCCGGGGCCTCGCCGTCCGCCGAGCGGCTCACGCCCACGAGCGCGCGGCCGCCGCCCACCGCGGGGTGGAGGAGCACGGCGTCCGCCGGGCCCGCCGCCGGAAACGCCGCCTTGCGCGTGCCGTCCGGCCCGTACCGATACACGCGCCCGCGGTTCTTTCGCACGCCGTCCGCGGGCGTCCACCCGTGCGAACCGGCGACCAGGAGGTCTCCGTCGGGGAGCACGCGGAGCGCGTAGACGGCGGGCAACGAGTAGAGCCCGTACACGTCGTCCGCGGGCGGGAGCGGGCTGGACTCGAGGTCGTCCGCGAGGCGCACGGTCCAGCGCGGCGCCAGCGTCACCGCGTCGAGGGCGTACAGGAACGCGTCGGGCGCCTGCTCGCCGACGTAGAGGGTGGCGCCGTCGGGGCTCCACGCCACCTGCTTCACGGCCCCCTCCGCCAGCTTCTTCTGCGCGCGCACCGTCCCCGCGCCGTCCACGACGCGCAGCGAGCCGGCGTCGCTCCCGATCGCCAGCCACGCGCCGTCGGGCGAGAACGCCAGCGCCGCCGCGGGGGCGGGCGCGCCCATGGACGCGAGGCGGTCCATGTCCTCTAGTTCCACGTGGAACATCGGCACGCACTCCGGCAGAAGCGGAGCTACGACGCCGTCGATCGTCTCACCGGGGGCCCACGCGCGCGCGGTGAACACGCCTCCCTGGAGCACGCCGCCGTGGAGCACGCCGCCGTGGAGAACATCGCCGTGGAGCACACCGCCGCGCACGAAGCGCAGCTCGCCCGTCGGGGCGGCCTCCTGCGTCGCACCGGAGCACCCCGCGAGCGCCGCGAGGAGCACCGTCCTACGCCACGAAGATGCCCGGGCGCCCTCCGGCCTCCCCGCCTTCCGTTCGCTCATTCGACCTCCCACGCGTCGTAGTAGTCGTCGCAGGTGCCGTCCGCGAAGGTCGCGCGCCGCGCCGCGCACGAGTCGCCCTGGCCGAGCTCGCGCAGCTCCCACGCGAAGGTCTCGCACGCGTTGGCGTGGTCCGTCGGGCTCTCGTACCCGACCGACGCGCCCCAGTCCTGGCCGCTCTCGTCCAGGCAGGCCTCGAAGCGGTCCAGCGCGGCGTCGCACATCTCGGAACATGCGACTGCAGCGCTCTCTCCGCACCCTACAAGCATGAGCGACAACGCGACGGTCGCGCCGAGGCCTACGCCCCCGCGGGCCCGACGCGGCCGCTCCGCCCTCACGGGAGCAGCGCCAGCGAGTACGGCGGGAACACCGCCGCGATCGGGTCCTCGGCGGTGCAGGTCGCGGGATCCCAGCGGACGAGGCCGGAGAGGACGGGGTCTCCCGTGCCCGCGTAGCCGGCCCGGTACGCCACCCAGACCTGCCCGTCGGGAGAGGCGACGGCTTCGCCGATGTAGGAGTCCACGAAGGGGGTGTCGGTGACCTCCATCGTCTCGAGGTTCACGCAGAAGACGCTCCACGAGTAGGCGTCGTCCGCGATGAGGAGCGCGTTGCCGCCGGCGTTCCCGACGAGCGCGGAGAGGTTCATCCCGAAGTCGGCCTCGGTGAGGATGGGGTCCGAGATCGTGCCGCTCGCGGGGTCGAAGGAGGCGAGCGCGCCGTCGAGCTTGGGCGTGTAGTCGGGGTTGAAGTAATCGCCCGTGCGGATCATCAGGCGGTCGGGGCGCATGGGGTGGGGGATGAGCCCGGGGTTGGGGCCGGTGGTCCACTCGTCGGTGACCTCGAGGGTGTCGCACGAGACGCGGAGGATGGTGCCGGTGCCGTCCGCGCTGGTCCACGGGTAGGCGGAGGTGTCGAGCCGGCCGAGGGCGACGTAGAGGTCGCCGTCGTCACCCTTGACGATGGAGTCGGGCTCGGGCGAGCCGTCGCCGTCGTCCCAGGCGGAGAGGTCGATGGTGCCGCGGGAGAGGCCGGTGCCGCTGTCGTAGAGGCCGAGGTGGTCGGCGGCGAGCATGGAGACGACGATGACGTCGCCGCAGAGGGCGGCGTCCTGGGGGTTCGTGCCGTCGCCGGTGCTGAACTCGACGAGCGGGGCGGTCCAGTCGCCGCCGTCGTACATGCGGACGGTGTTCTCGGAGGAGCGGTCGAGGAGGAAGACGCGGCCGAGGTCGACCTCGACGATGGGGTCGGACGAGGTGGGGAGGAGCGCGTCCGTCACGGCGCCGGTGGTGCCCTGCACCATCGCGAGCTGGCCGGTCGTGTAGTCCGAGGCGACCGTCGCGACGACGAGCTGGTAGCCGTCGTCGATGGGGCCGGTGTCGGTGTCGGTGTCCGTATCGGTGTCCGTATCGGTGTCGGTGTCGGTGTCGGTGTCGGTGTCGGTGTCCGCGTCGGCCGCGGTGTCGCCGCCGGCGTCGTCTACCTTGGGCTCGCAGGCGAGAAGCAGGAAAAGCAGGGTCATGGCGTGCTCCGAGGGGGGGTGTCGGTCCAGGTCACCGAGAACATCAGGGTGCGCCCGGGGAGGGGGTATCCGGCGAAGTCGGTGAGGGGGCGGACGATGAGGGTGTCGTCGCTCCCGGCGGCGCCCGGCGTGTCGAGGGGGTTGCGGTCGACCGCGGTGCCGCGCACGTCGAAGGCGTTCAGGAGCTCGGCGCGGACGGTCGGCAGGCCGCGGATGGGCGTGATATCGAGGGCGAAGCTGTGGAGATCGCGGGGGGCGGTGAAGCCGAGGTTGGCGGTGTCGGTGTAGGTGAGGCCGGTGTACGACCAGGTGTGCGACACGCCGGCCGAGACGCCGCGCCACTCCGCGGGGAGGCGCAGGGCGGTCTCCTGCGTGAGCTCGACGTCGGGGATGCCGGGCAGCGCCTTGTTGGCGTAGGCGATGTCTTCCAGCAGGTTGCGCGTCAACGTCCAGGTGACGTTCGTTCGCGACGACACCCACCCGCCGACGGTGAGGTTCAGCGCCCCCTCCGTGCTCCGCACGTAGGCCTCGCCCACGTTCACCGCGTGCGAGGTGTTCTGCGAGTTCTGGACCCACGCGATGAGGTCGTGGACGCGGCGCCGCGTGTAGGCGGCGTCGAACGAGCCCTGCACCGCGCCCTCCCACGGGGCCTCGGCGCGCAGGCCGACCTCCCACGCCTCGCCCGTCTCGGCGCGCAGCTCGGGGTTGCCCTGGAGCGTGCCGTGGTCGCCGAAGAGCTCGGTGAGGTCCGGCGCGCGCAGGTAGAGGCCCGCGGTGCCCTTGAGCGAGAGCCAGTACCAGGGCCGGAAGAGCACGCCCGCGCGGGGTGTCGGCCACGCGTCGAGCTCGGTGTGGGGGATGTCCGTGCCCTCCCACGGCACGGTGCCGAGGGCGCGGTTGTCGAGGAGCTCCGCCTGCAACGCGGGGGAGAGGGTGATGCGGTCCCGCCAGAGCCGCACGTCTGCGCCGACCGCCGCCAGCCCGCCGTTCCGCGTCCGGGCGCCGTCCCCGCGGTCCGCCACGAGGTCGTAGGGCGCGTAGCGTTCGTGCCGCGCGCGCACGACGGCGGTGCCGGTGATCCAGGGCGCGGGGCCCCACGCCGCGCTCGTCTGCATGCCGACGGCGCTCGATCGGTCGCGCGTATGTTGACTCCCCACCCCGATCTCGCCCGCGCGGTCGTCGAAGATCTCCTGCCGCGCCAGCCACCACGCCTGCGGGAGCACCCGCCAACGGGCGTCTGCCGTGGTCAGGTCCGCGCCGAAGGACAGGAGGTTCCGCAGCGTGCCGATGCTGGCCGACTCGGTGCCGCCGGAGATGGGGCCCGGCAGCTCCTGATGCGCGCCGACGAAGCTGTCGAGGAGCGTGAAGCGGGCGGAGGGGGGGCCGAAGCGGGCGCGGCCGAGCACGCTCGTGCGGTCGATGGCGTTGTTCTCGCGGACGAGGGTGCGGTCGTCGAGGAGGTTGTACTCGGTGCCTTGGTCGTCGAAGTAGCGGAAGTCTCCCTCGGTGTGGAGCTGGTCGATCGCGAGTAAGCTCTCGACGGTCGCGCTCCCGATCACGACGCGGGGCGCGACCACCGCGGCGGCCCCGGCGGTGCCGAAGGAGCCGAGGCGCGCGCTCACCGTGGCGGGCGTGCCGTCCGTCGGCGTGATGAGGTTGAGGACGCCGCCGATGGCGCCCGAGCCGAACGCGACGGGGGCGAGGCCGCGGTAGAGGTCCACCCGCTGGAACGCGGTGGTGGGCAGCTCGGAGAGGTTCACGGCGCTGGCGCCGTCGGGGTTGAGCGGCACGCCGTCGAGGAAGATCTCCACCTGCCGGAAGGTCGAACCCCGCAGGCTCACCGCCGCGAAGTCGCCGAGGCCGCCCAGCCGCCGCACCGTCGTGCCCGTCGCCGTGTCGAGCACGGACGCGAGGTCCGCGCCCGGCGGCAGCTCCGGCCCGAGCGGCAGCACGGTCAACGACGCGGCGGTCGCGCCCGGCTGCGGGCCACCCGACGGCGCCACGACGAGCTCGTCGGCGGCATACGCGGCGTTGGGGGAGAAGAAAGAGAGGGCGAGGAGCAGGGCGTGCCTCCCGTACCGCGGGGAGGCTGGCGCAACGCACGCCCGAAAAACGAGCGTACGCCGAGCCCTTCAACCCCGAAGGACGGCGTTCGTGACGTTCAGGCCGGTCTCCTGGCTCCCGGATCGAGCGCCCCCCGCGGCCTTCCCACCCGGACGGGCAGTGGCTGGACCGCCCACGGCCCCGTGGGGGCGCGCGAGCGGGCGAGGGACGTCCCCGGTTACAGTGGCGGGGGCCGCGCCGGAATTACACCGGGCTTCCCGTTTCACCCTCGTTCGAGGGCACCTGGACGTCGTGGAGTTGGAAAGAGCCCTTGCCGTGTACTCGGCCCCGGTGAGGACTGTCAAGCGCCAAGCGGTCGCGTCGCGCGCCCCTCGCCGCGCCGCCGTGCGGGGGTTCGCGGCGTTGGTGCTGGCGCTTCCGCTCGTCGGGTGCGGCCCGGATGGCCCTTCCCCGCCCTCCCCGATGGCCGACCCCTCGGTCGCGTGGTCCCAGCGCCTCCGCGAGGTCGTCTCCGCCGAGGGCCTCGTCGACTACGCCGCCCTCCGCGGCGACCCCGCCGCCCTCCGCGACTTCGTGGGCTGGGCCGCCGAGCATGGCCCGGAGACCGAGCGCTGGCGCGGCACGGATGACAACCGCCGCCTCGCCTTCTCCCTCAACGCGCTGACCGCCGTGACCCTCTGGTCCGTCCTCGAGGGCGTCCCCCGCGACCCCGCCGCCGGCCGCCCGCCCTTCGCCCGCCTCCGCTTCGCCCTCGACGGCGACGTGGTGCGCTACGACCGCTTCGTCGCCCACCAGGTCCTCGCCCGCATCGAGGAGCCCCTCGCCGTCGCCGCCCTCCCCTGCGCCGCCCTCTCGTGCCCACCCGTGTCCGACCGCCTCTTCGAGAAGAAGGACATCGACGACGCCCTCGCCCTCCGCATGCGCCGCTGGGTCGCGTCGGGCCGCCTCGTGACGGACACCGGCGCCGGCTTCACCTTCTCGCCGGCCCTCCGTCCCTGGCTCGCGGCCTTCGCCCGCTACGACGCCGCGGAGACCCCCTGCGCGGCCGTCGCCCCCTACGCCCTCCAACCCCTGCGCGCCCGCCTCGAAGGCCCCTGCACGTACGCCTGGGGCCCCTGGGACGGCACGCTGGACGCCGTCGCCAACGGGGCGCACGACCGCGAGCGCTGACCGGCACCGCGCCCCGGCACGCGGCGCCCACCCGCCCGGTCACGGCCTCGAAGCCGGCGTTCACGTATACGAGCATGCCTGCGGCATCGGTGATGCCCACCGCGTCGTCGAGCGCGTCGAGCACGCTCGCCGCCGGCTCGATGCTGGCTGCGCCACAGCGCGGTGAAAAACGCAGGATCTTCGCTCTTCGTGGGCGCGATCTACCGCATCACGTCGCGCAGGAAATCCAGCACGAGCCCCCGCGCAAGCTGCTCGCCGAAGCCGCCCGGCCGCACGTCGAAGCCGTGGTCCGCCATGGGTACGAGCACCGCGCGCACCGGCACCCCCGCGAGCACGAGCGCGGCCCGCAGCCGCGTGGCGTTCTCGGGGCGGACGCAGCGCTCGGCCTCGCCGTGCAGGAGCAGCGTGGGCGGCAGGCCCGGACGCACCCAGCTCTGCGGCGTGGCCGCCCGGTAGCGGTCGGGCGCGGAGGCCGGCGTCCCCGCGAGGTAGAGCTCGATGGCGGCGACGCCGTCCACCACGTCCGGCACGTAGGGGTGGTCGTGCGCCCACGTCATGTCGGTGGGCCCGTAGAGCGAGACGACGCCGCGCACCGCGGGGACCTCCCCCGCGCACGACGGCGCGAGCGTGGCGTCCGCGTAGGCGGCGACGAGCGCCATCTGCCCGCCCGCGCTCCGGCCGAGGAGGGCGAGGCGGGTCGGGTCGATCCCGAAGCGGGCGGGGTCCGCGGCGAGCGCCACGAGCGCGCACCGCACGTCCGCGATCCCGGCGGGGAACGGGGCGTCTCCCGCGAGGCGGTAGCCCACGTCCACCACGGTGTAGCCCTCCGCCGCGAGCGCCGCGGAGACGTGCGGCACCTCCCCGGGGGCGCCCGAACGCCAGCTTCCCCCGTGCACGACGACCACCGCCGGGCGCGGCCCCTCGCCCGCGCCGCGCCAGATGTCCGCGGTCACCGTGGGCCCCAACGCGACGCCGCGCTCCACCTTCGCGTCGGGCGTTGACCCGCCGGTCACCCACTCTACCAGCGAGAAGGATCGTCCCTCCGCGAGGTACACCGGCACCGCGCGCAGCGCCGGGAGCAGGCAGATCAGCGCGCTCGTGCCGGCCGCGGCCGCCACCCACCTCTCCTTTGTGACCACGATGGCGACACACCCCACCGCCACCCCGAGCAGGCAGCCCTCGATGGCGCCGAAGCGCAGCTTCCACAGGGGCCACGTCATCGGTGGCGCCACGATCGCGACCGCGTGGAGGAGGGCGAACAGGGCGAGGAGGCGTGCCGGCATCCGCGGAGGGTACCGTGTCCGCGCGCGCCGCGCCCCGGCGCTACGCTGGGCCCGATGCTCCCGCTGCTGGCCACCCTCGCCCGCGCGGGCGATCACCTCCTCACCCACGCCCGCCTGTGGGACGGCACCGGCGCCCCCGCGGAGGGGGGCTCACCCGCGGCGGCAGGCCAGGAAGCGGGCCGGCGGGCGGTCGCAGCGCAGCGCGCGGCGCTTCATTCGTCCGCCGTGACGCAGCTCACCGTGCCGACCGCGTCACCGTCCACCGCGGCGTTCACGTAGAGCGCCCAGGCGCCGCCGGACTCCACCTCGTCACGCGCGGAGGGACAGGTCAGCCGGAGCTCCGCGGTCTCGCCCGCGGCGAGGGTGAGCGTCCCGAGCGCGTCGTTGTGGAC
>CAJBVW010000385.1 GCA_903959175.1 uncultured Pseudomonadota bacterium | reverse complement strand
GCGGGCGGCCGGGGCGGCGAGCAGGGCCTCCGCGTAGAGGCCGCCCGAGAGGGCGACGGCGATCGGCGCGTCCACCGCGACGCGCTGCTGGATCGCGAGCTCCGTGGAGAAGCGCAGGCTGCGAGCCCAGCGGTAGCGCGCGCCGTCGGCGCCGGGCGGGTTCGCGCTCTCCTCCCACCAGCGCACCACCGTCGGCGCGCCGCCGGACCACGTCAGGCGCTCGCCGGGGCCGAGCTTCCGGATCGCGTGCCAGGGGGTGGCGGGCGGGAGCGCGGCGCCGAGGGTGAGGGCGTCGCGGAGGCCGTCGGGGTCGGGCGCGCGGCCCACGCCGGGGTGGGCGAGGAGCGCGCCGGGCTCGCTCGCGGCGACGATCGTGCCGTCGTCGAGCAGCGCCCAGTGGAGCGGACGCAGACCCGCGCGGTCGCGCACGAGGTGGAGCGTGCGGGTCGCGGTGTCCCACGCGAGGATCGCGACGTCTCCGGTGAGGCGCTCGAGGCCGGATTCGAAGCCGCGCGCGCCGAACAAGCACGCCACCACCGCGGCGGTCGAGTCCTCCTCCGGGCCCTCGCCCCACGCGCGCTGCTCGTAGAGGAGCTGGCGGGCGTTGAGGAGCTCGCCGTCTGTCGCGACGCACCAGCGCCCGGTGGGGTCCCACGCGGGGTTGGAGCCGGTCTCTCCCGGGGCGCGCAGGGTGACGGCGATGGAGCCGTCGGGCACGGAGACCTCGACGCGTGCGTCGGGACCGCGCGCGTCGAGCGCGCGGATCATCCGGGGGAGGGGCTTCCGATCAGGGGGCCCGGCGACGCGGAAAAGGCTCGCCAGGCCGCTCATCGCGTGTCCCTACTTCGCGGCGGGGACGTCGCCCGGCTTGACCGGCGCGGCAGTCGCGCCCGCGGGAGGCGTGCCCGCCGGACCACCCGCCGCGGGAGCACCCGTCGGAGCCGCACCCGCGGGAAGCGCACCGGGAGCACCGGCCTCACCCGGAGCGCCCATCGCGCCCGCGGCGCCCGGCGGCGCCTCGCCCGGCTTGAGTTCCGCGCCCGGAGGCGCTCCGCCCGGAGCCGCCCCTTCCGGGGACGCGCCGCCCGGCGCGAGGTCGCCGAGGTCGGGGGTGTCGGACAACGCGAGATCGAGGCCGGCGATCGGGGTGGACCCGAGCTTGACCATGTCCTTCACGCGCGCCGCGGGCTCGCCGGGGCTGGGGCCGTTGCCGTCCGCGTCGAGGAACGCGACGACCCAGAATTCACCGCCGTCCTTGGGGGCCTCGACCTCCCACGCGCCGGGGGTCGCCAGCTCCATCGAGTGGATGAGGTCGGGGAAGTTGGACTGCGTGGACTTCTGGAGGAAGTCGATGCGCACGACGCCCGTCTTGCTACCGGTGTAGCTCACGGTGCCGGAGAGCTTGATGCCCTCGCCGGTCGTGACCTTGAAGCCGGGCGCCACGGGGCGGCCGTTGGGGGCGCCGCCCTCTCCACCCGGGGGGGCGCCGCCGGGGCCGCCTGGGCCACCGGGTTGTCCACCTTCGACGCCGGGCATCCCGTCCATCGGCTGGTCGGGCATGCCGCCGCCTTCGGGCGCGGCCGTGGGGTCGGGGCAGCCCGCGAGGAGAAGGGCGAAGGGGAGGATGCGTGCCAGCATGCGGACTCCAGGACGGTGCGCCGACCTGCATACAGGACGGGGCGGCTCCGCGTCAATGGGACGCGGGCAGCGCGACGGGCGTTGACACGGCCGCCGTCGGCGCGGTATTCCACTCGGCCCGTCCCCCGGCTCGACCGGGGGCAGTGTCCGCCCCAGAGGAGATCCGGTGTCCATCACGCTGCGCAGCTACGTGTTCCTCGACAGTCTGCAGCCGCAGCTCGCCGCGTTCACGGGTACGACCGCGAAGGGGTTCCTCCCGCTCGCCGGCATGGCGTCCCTGTGGGTCGAGACCGCGCCGGGCATGATCATCAACCGCGTGACCGACGTGGCGCTGAAGGCCACGAGCGCCGTCCCTGCGGTCCAGGTCGTCGAGCGCGCGTTCGGCCTCCTCGAGCTCCACCACGACGACAAGGGTGAGGTCCAGGCCGCCGGTGACGCCATCCTCGCGTTCCTGAAGCTCCAGGCCAACCAGTACACCCCGCCGAAGGTGACCTCCAACCAGATCATCCGCGCGGTCGAGCCCTACCAGGCCCAGCTCATCAACCGCAACCGCAGCGGCATGATGCTCATCCCCGGCCAGAGCCTGTTCATCCTCGAGACCGAGCCGGCCGCCTGGATCGTCCTCGCCGCGAACGAGGCGGAGAAGGCCGCGAACGTGAGCCTCATCAACATGCAGCCGTACGGCGCCTTCGGGCGCCTGTGGATGTCCGGGTCCGAGTCCGAGATCGACAGCGCCGCGGCCGCCGCGATCGCCGCGATCGAGGGCACCCGCCCCTCCTGATCCCCCGTTTTCCTGGGGCGGGGGGCGAGCCCCCCGCAACGCCCCCCACACCCCGTTTGTGAACCCCCCCCGACTGGAGTTGAGAGATGGCTGACGCGCTGGGATTGATCGAGACCAAGGGCTTCGTTGCCATGGTCGAAGCCGCGGATGCGATGGTGAAGGCCGCCCGCGTTGAGCTCGTGGGCTACGAGAAGACCGGCGGCGGCTACGTCACGGCGATCGTCCGTGGCGACGTCGCGGCGGTCAAGGCCGCGACCGAGGCCGGCGCGCGCCAGGCGCAGCGCATCGGTGAGCTCGTGTCCGTGCACGTGATCCCCCGCCCGCACGAGAACATCGACCTCGTCCTTCCGCTCGGCCGGAAGACCGACGCCGCGAAGTAGACGGCCATGAAGCTCGGCAGGGTGGTCGGGACCGTCGTGGCCTCGCGCAAGGACGAGAAGCTCTCGGGCCTCCGTCTGTACATGGTGCAGGATCTCTCGCTCGGCATCACCGGGCGCGACTCCTTCGTCGTGGCCGTGGATGCCGTGGGCGCGGGCGTGAACGAGGTCGTGCTCTACGCCTCGGGCTCGAGCGCGCGCCAGACCCATGAGACGGACGGCCGCCCGGTCGACGCCGTGATCATGGCGATCGTCGACACCGTCGAGGTCAACGGCGCCGTCGCCTACGACAAGAGCGGGGACTAAGTCATGGAACGCGCGCAGCTCGATTCGCTCGTCGAGAAGGTGCTCTCTCGCCTTCGCGCCGGAGACGCGCCGGCTCGTCCGGAGCCCCTCGCCGGGCGTCCGGAGAAGCCGCGTGGCGTCTACAAGACCGTGTCCGACGCCGTCGGCGCCGCGCGGCAGGCGCAGCTCACGCTGGTCGCCCTGCCGCTCGAGAAGCGGCGCGAGATCATCGCGAACATCCGCCGTCGCTGCGCGGAGGACGTGCTCACCCTCGCCAAGATGGCGGTGGAAGAGACGGGCCTCGGCCGCGTCGACGACAAGGTCAAGAAGAACCTCCTCGTCATCCACCGTACGCCCGGGCCCGAGATCCTTGAGCCCATCGCGTACACCGGGGACGACGGCCTCACGCTCATCGAGCGCGCGCCGTACGGGGTCATCGCGGCCATCACGCCGACGACCAACCCGACCGAGACGATCATCTGCAACGGCATCGGCATGGTGTCGGGCGGGAACACGGTGGTGTTCAACACCCACCCCTCCGCCAAGGGCGTCTCCGCCTACGTGATCGACCTCATCAACCGCGCGTCGATGGAGGTGGGTGGGCCCGAGAACATCATGACCTGCATCGCGACGCCGACCATCGAGTCCGCGAACGAGCTGCTCCGGTTCCCCGGCATCCGGCTCAACGTGGTCACGGGCGGCCCGGCGGTGGTCAAGGCTGCGCTCGCGTCGAACAAGAAGGCGATCTGCGGCGGTCCGGGCAACCCGCCCGTCGTCGTGGACGACACCGCCGACATCGATCAGGCCGCGCGCGGCATCATCGCCGGCGCCAGCTTCGACAACAACATCATCTGTTGTGACGAGAAGGAGGTCTTCGTCGTCGAGAAGGTGGCCGACAAGCTCCTCGACACGATGGACCGCGCCGGCGCCGTGCGCCTCCGCAACCACCAGATCACCCGCCTGATGAAGCTCGTGCTCACGCCGGACGGCGAGCACGTCAACTCCAAGTGGGTGGGCAAGAACGCGAGCCAGTACCTCAAGGAGATCGACGTTCCCTTCCAGGGGGATCCGCGTCTCATCACCTGCGAGGTCCCGTTCGATCACCCCTTCGTCCAGCACGAGCTGCTCATGCCCATCATGGGCGTGGTCCGCGTGAAGGACGTGCACGAGGGCATCGACATGGCCATCCGCGCCGAGCACGGCTTCGGCCACACCGCGTCGATGTACAGCAAGAACATCGACTCGCTGCACCGCATGGCGCGCGCCGCGAACGTCTCCATCTTCGTGAAGAACGCGCCCAACTTCGCCGGCCTCGGCTTCGGCGGCGAGGGCTACACCAGCTTCACCATCGCGTCGCCCACCGGCGAGGGCCTCACGACGGCCCGCAACTTCACCCGGGAGCGCCGCTGCACGCTGGCGGGGCACTTCCGGATTGTCTGAGCACCGTCGTGTCTGAACCCGTGATGGACGCCCTCGCGCTGCTCGAGATCGACTCGATCGCGCGGGGCTACCGCGCGCTCGACGCCCTCGTGAAGGAGTCGCCCGTCACCATCGTGGCGGCCAACCTCGTGGAGCCCGGCAAGTTCCTCCTCCTGTTCGGGGGAGGCGTCGCCGAGGTCGACGCCGCGTACGCCGTCGGCGTGGCCGTCGCGGCCGAAACGCTGCTCGACCACGTGTTCCTGCCGGGCGTGCATCCCCGCATCTGGACCGCGCTCGCGGGCACCACGATCCGCCGCGACATCGACACCATCGGCGTCATCGAGGCCGCGTCCGTCGCCGGTGTCATCGAGGCCGCGGATCGCAGCATCAAGGAGGCCGACGTGGCGCTCCTCGGGCTGCGCATCTCCCCGGGCCTCGGCGGCAAGGGCTTCTACGTGGTGGACGGCCAGCAGTACGACGTGGAGGCCGCGATCGAGGCCGGTACCGCCGTGCTCTCGGGCCGCGGCAAGCTCGTCCGCGCTGAGCGCATCGCCCGGCCGCACCCCGACTTCCTCGCCCATCTCCTCCGCCCCGCCCCCTTCGGAGCGTCCTGATGCAGCTCGCCAAGGTCCTCGGCTCCGTCGTCGCGACGGTCAAGCACCCGAGCCTCACCGGCGTGCGCCTGCTGCTGATCCAGCCGCAGGACGAGAACGGCGTGCCCGACGGTGACCCCATCGTCGCCGCGGACGCGTTGCAGGCCGGCGTCGGCGAGATCGTCGAGTGGACCACCGGCCGCGAGGCCGCGCTCACCTTGCCCGACACCTACTCCCCGGTCGACACCGCGGTGGTGTCCATCGTCGACCACGCCTGGAGCGACAAGAGGTACCTGGGATGATCCTCGGACGCGTCATCGGCAACGTCGTGAGCACGGTGAAACACCCCTGCTTCGAGGGCAGGAGCGTGCTCATCGTCCAGCCCGTCCTGCCGGACGGCAAGACGCCCAAGGGCGCCAGCTTCCTGTCGGTGGACAGCGTCCAGGCCGGCGTGGGAGACCTCGTCCTCGCCGCCCGCGAGGGCAACACCGCGCGCCAGATCCTCGGGAGCGACAACGATCCGCTCCACTCCGTGATCCTCGGCATCGTGGACGTCGTCACCCTCGGCTGAGCCGACGGGCCGCCGCGCGCGGATGCCGAGCGGGACGGTTGTGCTTACGTTGCGCCGATGCAAATCGACGTGTGGTCCGACGTGGTCTGCCCCTGGTGCTACATCGGCAAGCACCGCCTGGAGTCCGCGCTCGCGCGCTTCCCCGAGAGGGACGCCGTGAAGCTCGTGTGGCACAGCTTCGAGCTCGACGCCAACTCGCCGAAGGAGTCGAAGCTCCCGATGGCCGACCTCCTCGCCCAGAAGTACGGGATGTCCCGGGAGAAGGCCAAGGCGATGCAGGCCCAGGTCACCGGCGTGGCAGCGCAGGACGGCCTGACGTTCCGCCTGGACGACGCGCTGCCGACCAACACCTTCGACGCCCACCGCCTCCTCCACCTCGCGAAGGCGCGCGGGCTCCAGGACACGCTCAAGGAGCGGCTGTTCCTCGCCTACTTCACCGAGGGCAAGCCCGTCGGTGACGCGACGGTGCTCGCCGACCTCGCCGCGGAGGCCGGCCTGGACCGCGCCGAGGCCGCCGCCGTCCTCGCCGACGCGACGGCCTACGCCAAGGAGGTCCGGGCGGACGAGGCCCACGCCCGCCAGATCGGCGTCCGCGGCGTGCCCTTCTTCGTCATCGACCAGAAGTACGGCGTCTCCGGCGCCCAGCCGGCGGAGGCGATCCTCGGGGCGCTCACGCAGGCCTGGGGCGAGCGCGCGCCCATTACCGCCGCGGGTGAGGTCTGTGACGACGACGGCTGCGCCGTCCCCGCCAAGGCCTGATAGGAGGGCGGGATGGAAGAAGCCCTTCGCCGCGAGATCGCCTCGCTCTGTCAGAAGGTCGCGGCGCGCGGCTGGGTCGCCAACCACGACGGCAACGCCAGCGCCCGCATCGCCGCCGAGGGTGGGGACCGCTATGTCGCGAGCCCCACCGCCGTGCACAAGGCCGACGTGCGGCCAGAGATGGCCGTGCTGCTCGACGCCGAGGGCAAGGTCATCGGCGGAGAACGCAAGGTCTTCAGCGAGTTCGCGCTGCACCTCGCGTGCTACCGCGCCCGTGCGGACATCCGCTTCGTCCTCCACGCCCACCCCCCCACCGCCACCGGCTGGGCCGTCGCGGGCGAGAGCTTCTTCGACCCCCCCTTCCTGGCCGAGCCCGTCGTGAGCCTCGGCGCGTCGATCCCGCTCGTGCCCTACGCGGCGCCCGGCAGCGGGACCAGCGACCTCGAGCACGCCCTCTCCGGGTGCGACGCGGTGCTCCTCGGCAACCACGGCGTGCTCACCGTCGGCAAGGACGCCGAGCAGGCCTTCCTCCGCATGGAGCTCGTCGAGCACCTCGCCCGCATCGCGCTCGTCGCGCGGCAGGTCGGCGGCGCCCGCCCGATCCCCGCGGCGGACGTGGAGAAGCTGGTGGCCGCCCGCGTCAAGGCCGGGCTCGCGCCCGCCCCGACCGAGCGCGGCGCGTGGTCCGGAACGGCCGACACCGGCAGCCGTCCCGACGTGTCCTCGGTCGTGCGGGACGCGCTCCGGCGCCTCGGGTAGCGCTCAGAACCGGAGCCCGACCTCGGCGTGCGCGACCGGCGCGATCTGGACGAGCGAGTACGCGCCCGTCGCCTGGAGGTACCAGCGCTCGCGGGCGTAGCGCCAGGTGATCCCCGGCGCGAAGGTCGACTCGACGCCCACCCGCACGACGTGGCGGCTCGCGACGCGCACGCTGACGCCCAGGGTGGCGCCCGCGAAGGGCACGCGGAGGGGAGAGGCGAGGGGGTCGACGTTGGACGCCACGAGCGGGAGCGAGAGGTCGTAGCGGAAGCTCTCGCCGCCGCCCTCCAGCGCGACGCCGACGCCCGCCGCGAGGGCGAGCCGGGCCTCGCTCGGGGCGAAGGTGACGAGGTCGTCGTCCACGGTGGCGAAGGCGTAGGGGGCGAGCCGGAAGCCGTCCGTCTCGACCACGTTGTAGCGGAGGCCCAGCAGGAGGCCGCCCCAGGGCTCGCGGAGGGCGCCGGAGACGGCGAGGCGGTCGGTGATGCCGACGGCCCCCCGGAGCGTCACGGAGGCCACGGGCGTGGCCCCGCCGCTGACCACGGCGCCGAGGGCTGCTTGACCGCCGCCGGCCTCCAGCGCGACCGCGGAGGGCAGCGCGAGCGCGGGGGTGAGCTCAGCGGCCTGCGCCGCCGCGACGATCGCGAAGAGCATCGGGGCGCGGGCTACCCGGAGCGGCGGCGGCCGAGCGCCGCGGCGCCGACGGCCAGGAGGGCGAGCAGGCCCGCGTCCGCGCCGGAGCCGCCGCAGCCGCACCCGCTGGAGGTGCCGCCGCCGCTGCCGTCGTCCGCGGTGACGCGCACGCTGTCGGGCGAGGAGGTGTCGAGGCCGTCGGACACGGTGAGGGTGATCTCGTAGGTCCCGGCGACATCCGCGGTGAAGCGGGGCGTGGCGGAGGTGGTGGAGCTCAGCGTGGCCGAGGAGCCGGACGGGCGCGTCACGAGCGACCAGGCGAACTGGAGGGGGTCTTCCTCGGGATCCGAGGAGGAGCTGCCGTTGAGGTTCACGGTGTCGCCCACGCCCACTGACTGGTCCGCGCCGGCGTTTGCGACCGGCCCGCCGTTCTGGCTGGTGGCGGTGATCTCGACGGTGTCCTCGTCGCTATCGAGCGCGCCATCGCTCACGACGAGTCCGATGACGTAGCGGCCCTCGACGTCGGGGACGAGCTGGGGGTCGGGGCGGTCGTCGTCCACGAGGGTGGCGGACGAGGAGCCGGGCTGGCTGACGATCCGCCAGGTGTAGTCGAGCGGATCGCCGTCGGGGTCGAACGAACCCTCGCCGTCCAACGCCACGACGGAGCCGACGCTCGCGTCGTCGTCCGCGCCGGCGTCGGCGGTGGGCGCGCCGTTCTCGTCGCCCGCGCTGTCGATGGGGGCGCCGCTGTCGAGCGGCACGCCGGAGTCGAGGTCACCCCCGGCGGCGTCCTTGTCGCGTTCGGGGAGGGAGCCGAGGCCGATGCAGCTGGTGAGGAGGAGGAGGGTCACTCCGCTACCATACTGGAATTCGGGGGGGACGCGCTACGAGGGCGCCCGATCCGTGGCCTAAGGCAGGCTGCCGGGCCGCGCGCGTCCGCTCACGAGGGCCTCGGCGCCGAGCAGCGCGCAGCCGATGTGCTGCACGGCGTCGATCTGCACGTCGAGGGCGCCGGGGCTGTCGCGGAAGCCGCCGACGAGGGCCGCGGGGTCGCCGAGGAGCGGCGCGTCCGCGGCGCGGTACTGCGCGGCGAGGAAGAGCCGGCCCCAGGCCACGGCGGCGTCGACGAGGGCGGGATCGCGGGTGTCCCAGGCGCGCGCCACGAGCGCCTCGGCGGCGCCGGCGCCGGGCCCGGTGGCGGGGGGGAGGCCGGCGTCGGGGGGGGGGGCGCCCCAGCGCTCGTCGGCGACGTAGGCGTCGCAGATGCCCTCGCCGGCGGACATGTGGCGGACCTCGCGGATCGCGCGCGCGGCGAGGCAGGTCCAGTGCTCGTCGCCGGTGACGACGGGGTGGGCGGTGCCGCCGTAGGCGCCGGACTCAAGGAAGCGGATCGTGCGGTCGAGCGCGGCGGCGCCGTCGGTCAGGCCGGCGCGCTCGGCGGCCGCGAGGGCCAGCATCGCCTGCCCCTGGCCGTACGCGTTGGCGTCCTGGTCGGGGAACGTGGCGTCCGCGATGCGCATCTCGCCGCGCACCTTGCCGGCGTCGTCCACCGAGGCGGCGAGCTGGCGGACGTAGGCGCCGAGGAGGGCGTCGTCGCTGCGGCGCACGGTCAGCGCGAGCGCGGCGAGGGCGGTGGTGCCGATCCACGCCTTTCCGTCGTCGCGCGCGGGGTCGAGCACGTAGGCGCGACCGTCGGCGGTGCGCCCGCTGGTGCGGTCGAGGTGCGCGAGCGCGGCGTCCGCGGCGGCGCCGGCGGTGGCGTCGCCCGTCGCGGCCCAGGCGCGCGCGAGGAACCAGGCGGTGCCGGCGTGGCGGGGGTAGTTGTAGCCGCCGCCCGAGCCCCCGCCCGGGCCGCGCACGACATAGGTGAAGCGCCCGTCGTCCGTCATCCCGTGGGCCAGGTGCGCGACGGCGGCGGCGATGGCGGCGTCCACCGCGGCGGTGTCTAAGGTGTCGGGGCCGGGCGTCCAGCCGCGGACCAGCGGGGTCACGCCGAGCGGGGAGGCCAGCGCGGAGCGCCACCGGAGCGTCGGTGACTTCGCGGTCGGCGCGGAGAAGCCGGGGAGGACCAGGGCGCGCGACACGGAGCGCGCGAGGATGGCGGGCGACCGGCCGTCCGCGGCGGCGGGCGCGTCGGTGCCGGGGCGCGCGAGCGCGTCGGGGAGGCCCTGGGCGGCGATGTCGACGAGGAGGCCGTCGCGGGCGGCGGGGGCGGAGAGGCCCGCGAGCGCGTCGG
>CAJBVW010000384.1 GCA_903959175.1 uncultured Pseudomonadota bacterium | reverse complement strand
AGGAGCAGCTTCTCGTACCCGGCGAGGTTCCCGTTCCCCACGCCCACCGGGGAGGCCCAGAGCCGCGCCGCGAGCGCCGCCGCGGTCACCCCGACGAGCCGGCGATCGACGCGGAGAAGCGGGAGGCCGAACGCAGCGAGGAGCCCGAGGAGGAGGTGGATGGGCGTCAGGCGCGTCGCGCCGGTCGCCTCGGCGTGGGACGCGGTGCGCGCGCCGGAGGTCGGCTCGACCGACGGGGGCGCCCCCTCCCGGGGTGCCCCTCCGGCGGCGCGAACGTCTCCCGACTCGCCCCCCTCGGGCCCGATCCGCGGCCGCAAGCGGGGACTGCGCGCCTCCATGCGCGCACAAAGCTCCGCCATCCCGACGGTCTCGTTCACTCCGGAGAGGTCCGCGCGCGGAAAAAGTGTGAGCCCGTTCACGTCGCAGAGGCCGCCCGCGCCACCGGTCATCTCCGCGACGGCCACGCGGCCGTCCTCGAAACGCAGGGAATAACGTTCGTACTCGGGGTGCACTTCGACCGCGACCACGACCGTGTCGCCGAGCGCATCCCCGACGGAGGCCAACGCGCCCGCGGACGGCGGAGCCTCAGCAAGCGCGAGCGCGACCAGGAACCCCAAGGACATCACGCTGCCCGCTATACTGGTGCCGTCCACGCCGCGACCGAGGTGTCCCATTCGTACGTTTCCGATCCTTCTCCTCCTCGCGGCCTGCACCGACACCACGGTCTCCAAGTACCGGGAGCCGCCGGTCGTCGCGATCGAGAACCCCCTGGACGGCGCCGTCATCGACGCCAACGTGCCCGTCGTCCTCTCGGGCCGCGTGATCGACGCCTCCTACAAGGAAGAGCTCAACCTGCTCGAGGCGCTCTGGGCCGTGAACGGCGGCCGCGTCTGCGACACCGCGGTCTTCGACATCGACGGCCTCACCACCTGTGAGCACGAGTTCACCGCGGGCGCCGCGACCGTCACCCTCACCGCGACAGACCCCGCCGGCCAGACCGCCTCCGCCACCATCGACCTCACGGTCGTCGCCGGCAACGCCCCGCTGGTCGAGATTCTAACGCCCGCGAGCGGCGAGCGCGTGAACGGTGGGGAGATCCTCCTCTTCACGGCCACCGCCACCGACGTGGAGGACGCCTCCGGCTCCCTCGTCGTCTCCTGGGAGAGCGACCTCGACGGCGTCCTCGACGCGGACAGCCCCGCGTCGTCCGGCGACATCGAGTTCGCCACGGACGGCCTCACCGTCGGCACGCACTCCATCACGCTCAGCGTCACCGACCTCGACGGCAACGTCGGCACGGACCGCCTCACCCTCTTCGTCAACGGCCCGCCCGAGGCCCCGACCGTCCAGATCACCCCCGACCCCGCCGGCGCCGACGACACGCTCCGCGCCACCATCGTGACGGAGTCCGCGGACCCCAACAGCGACACCATCACCTACAGCTACGCTTGGTACAAGAACGGCGCGCTCACCTCCCTCGCGGGCGACACCGTCCCCGCCGACGAGACCACCCGCGGCGACGTGTGGGAGGTCGAGGTCACGCCCGACGACGGCTTCGCCACCGGCCCCTTCGGCGCCGACGAGATCACGGTCGGCAACGCCGCCCCGTTCCTCTCCTCCGTCACCATCACGCCCGCCGTCGCCTACACGAACGACACGCTCACGGCCGTCCCCGTCGGCTTCTCCGACTCCGACGGGGATCCCGAGGGCTACCGCTACCAGTGGACCCGCAACGGCGCTGACATCTCCGGCGCCACCGACTCGACCCTCACCGGCACCTACTTCTCCAAGGGCGACGACGTCACCGTCACCGTCACCCCGTGGGACGGCACCGACAGCGGCGCCCCCGCCGTGTCGAGCGTCCGCGAGATCCAGAACAGCGGCCCCGCCGCCCCCGTCGTCTCCATCGCGCCGGACTCCCCCGAGGACACCGACGCGCTCGTCTGCAGCGTCGTGACCGCCAGCACGGACGCCGACGGGGACGTGATCTCCTACACCTACGGCTGGACCCGCAACGGCACCCCGAGCGCCGTCACCTCCGGCACGGTGGACGCCGCCGACACCAGCTACGGGGACATCTGGGTGTGCAGCGTCACCCCGACCGACGGCACCACCGCGGGCACCCCCGGCACCGACACGGTCGAGGTCGGTGACTACACCCCGCTCGTCGAGATCGTCACGCCCCTCACCGGCGAGCGCGTGAGCGACGGCGACACCGTCCTCTTCACCGCCACCGTCTCCGACACGGACGACATCGCCTCCGGCCTCGTCGTCGAGTGGTCGAGCGACCTCGACGGCATCCTCGACACGGGGGACGCGAGCGCCGCCGGCGACATCGACTTCTCCGCCGCCAGCCTCTCCGTCGGCAGCCACACGATCACCCTCACGGTGACCGACGCGGACGGGCACGTCGGCGAGGACACCATCGTCCTGCTCATCAACGGCGAGCCCCAGGCGCCGACCGTCGCGATCACGCCCGATCCCGCCGGCTCGGACGACACGCTCACCGCGAGCATCACCGTCGCCTCCTACGATCCCAACGGCGACGCCATCACCTACACCTACGCGTGGACACGCAACGGCACGCTGACCTCCTACACGGGCAGCACCGTGGCCGCGGCGGACACCTCCCGCGGGGACGTGTGGCAGGTCGTGGTCACCCCGTACGACGGGCTCGACACCGGCGCCACGGCGACCGACACCCTCGTCGTCGGCAACGCCGCGCCGACCCTCTCCTCGGTCACCATCACGCCGACCGTCGCCTACACCGACGACACGCTCACCGCCGTGCCCGCCGGCTTCTCCGACTCCGACGGCGACGCCGCGTCCTACCGCTACCAGTGGGCCCGCGACGGCGTCGACATCTCCGGCGCCACGAGCTCCACGCTCTCCGGCAGCAACTTCTCCAAGGGCGACGACATCACCGTCACCGTCACCCCGTGGGACGGCACCGTGACCGGCACCGCGGCGGTCTCGGGCGCACGCGAGATCCAGAACAGCCTGCCGAGCGCCCCGGTGGTCGCGGTCAGCCCCGAGCGCCCGGAGGACTCCGACACGCTCACCTGCAGCGTCGCGACCGCCAGCACCGACGCCGACGGGGACGCGATCTCCTACAGCTACGCCTGGACCAACAACGGCACCCCGACCGCCTACACGTCCACCACCGTCAGCCCGGTCTCCACGAGCGACGGGGACACCTGGGTCTGCACCGTCACCCCGAACGACGGCACCTCGAACGGCGGCACCGCCAGCGACTCCGCCCTCGTCGGTGACTACACCGCGCCCTCCGCGCCCTCCGTCAGCGCGATCGACCCCTTCCGCAACGAGGACACCGTCACGATCATCGGCTCGGCCGAGGCCTTCTCGACGGTCACCCTCACCTGGACCACCTCCACCGGCATCGGCAGCGACACGACGACCGCGAACGCCGCGGGCGCCTATGTCTTCGTCGAGACGCTCACCCGCGCGCTGACCTACACCTTCACCGCCACCGCGACCGACGCCGACGGCAACGTCAGCCTCCCCTCGAGCACCGTCTCGACCGAGGCCTGCGATCCCTGGGACGAGTACGAGGACGGCACGGGCTACGGCGACACCTGCGCCAACCCCGTCATCGACTGGGCGACCCTCGCGGACGACGCCACCACCTCGATCTCGGTGGTCGGCAACCTCCTCGATGCGGGGGACGAGGACTGGTACTACATCGAGACCAGCGACGCCCTCACCTCGGGGATCAACTACTACAACTTCCACGTCGAGCTCGTGGACGGCGGCGGCGACTACGCATTTGTCGTCTACGAGGGGAGCTGCAGCGCGAGCGCGCTCGACTGCGCGCCGGGCGACACGTCCGACCCCGAGGGCGCCGGCTACACCGAGTACCAGCAGTACGCGCAGGACGTGGGCGGCTACGACCACTCCATCCCGAGCGACACGCGCGCCTGCTCCGACGGCAGCCCGTACTACAACAACTGCGAGGATCTCTCCTCGGTCTACACGATCCATGTCATCCGGCTCTCGACCTACTCGTGCGCCAACTACGAGCTCGAGATCACCAACGGGATGTGAGTCCGAGGGCGGGGGGAGCGCGCCATCGCCTTGGGTGAAGGCGCCGATTCACGGTGTACGTGAGGCCCTCTCGCGACAATCCGTCGATGCCCGGTATACTGCCTTGGTCTCCTGCCGCGACCGAGGTGCCCCATTCGTGCGCTCCCCCTGCTCGTCCTCCTCGCAGCGTGCACCGACACGACCGTCTCCAAGTACCGGGAGCCGCCCGTCGTCGCGATCGAGAACCCGCTCGACGGCGCCGTCATCGACGCCAACGTGCCCGTCGTCCTGTCCGGCCGCGTCATCGACGCCTCCTACAAGGACGAGCTCAACGTCATCGAGGTCCTGTGGGCGGTGAACGGCGGCAAGGTCTGTGAGACCGCCGTGTTCGACGTCGACGGCCTCTCCACCTGCGAGACCGTCTTCGAGCCCGGCCCCGCCACGGTCACGCTGACCGCGACCGACCCCGCTGGCCAGACGGCCTCGGCCACCATCGACCTCGTCGTCGAGGCCGGGAACGCGCCGGTCGTCGAGATCCTCACCCCCGCCACCGGCGACCGCGTGAACGACGGGGACATCGTCACCTTCACCGCGACCGTCTCCGACGTCGAGGACACCGCGTCCTCCCTGACCATCGCGTGGGAGAGCGACCTCGACGGCGTTCTGAGCACCGCCGGCGCCGCCTCCTCCGGCGACCTCGAGTTCGCCACCGACGCCCTCACCGTCGGCACGCACGCCATCTCGCTCAACGTCACCGACGCGGACGGCAACGTGGGCGTCGACCGCCTCACGCTCTTCGTCAACGGCCCCCCCGAGGCGCCGACCGTCGAGATCACGCCCGACCCCGCCGGCGCCGACGACACCCTGCGCGCCACCATCGTGGTCGCCGCGCCCGACCCGAACGACGACGAGATCACCTACACTTACGCCTGGTACCAGAACGGCGCGCTGACCTCCTACGCGGGCGACAACGTCCCCGCCGCCGCCACCGCGCGCGGCGACGTGTGGCAGGTCGAGGTCACCCCGTACGACGGCTTCGACACCGGCCCCTTCGGCGCCGACGACATCGTGATCGGGAACGCCCCGCCGTCCGTCTCGTCCGTGACCATCACGCCCACCGTTGCCTACACCAACGACACGCTCACCGCCGTCCCCACCGGCTTCTCCGACTCCGACGGGGACGCCGAGGCCTACCGCTACCAGTGGGCGCGGAACGGCTCCGACATCTCCGGCGCGACCGACGCGACGCTCGCGGGCACCTACTTCTCCAAGGGCGACGACCTCACCGTCACCGTCACCCCGTGGGACGGCACCAGCGCCGGGAGCCCCGCGACCTCGGGCGTGCGCGAGATCCAGAACAGCCTCCCGACCGCGCCGGTGGTCGCCATCACGCCCGAGTACCCCGAGGACGACGACGCCCTCCAGTGCAACGTCGTGAGCGCCAGCACCGACGCCGACGGCGACGTGATCTCCTACACCTACGGCTGGACCAACAACGGCACCGCGAGCTCGGTCACCACCGACACCGTGGGCGCGAGCGACACGAGCAACGCCGACGTGTGGGTGTGCACCGTCACCCCCGACGACGGCACCGCCTCCGGCTCCGGTGGCAGCGACACGGTGGAGGTGAACGACTACACCGCGCCCGACGCGCCGGTGCTCACCGCCATCGACACCTACCGGAACGAGGACTCCGTCACGATCATCGGCACCGCCGAGGCGTTCGCGACGGTCACCCTCTCGTGGACCACCTCCACCGGCACCGGCACGGACACGACCACCGCGAACGCCGCGGGGGTGTTCACCTTCTCCGAGACGCTCACGCGCGCCCTGACCTACAGCTTCACCGCCACCGCGTCCGACGCCGAGGGCAACACCAGCGGCGTGTCGAACACCGTCTCGACCGAGGCCTGCGACCCCTGGGACGAGTACGAGGACAGCTCGGGCTACGGCGACACCTGCTCGAACCCCGTCATCGACTGGTCGACCCTCTCGGACGCCGGCACCACGACCCTCTCCGTCGTCGGCAACCTGCTCAACGCCGGGGACGACGACTGGTACTACGTCGAGACGAGCGACGGCCTGACCTCGGGGATCAACTACTACAACTTCCACGTCCAGCTCGTGGACGGCTCGGGCGACTACGCCTTCGTCGTGTACGAGGGCGGCTGCACCGACAGCTACCTCGACTGCGGCTCGGGCTCCTCGGCCGACCCCGAGGGCAGCGGCTACACCGAGTACCAGCAGTACGCGCTGGACGCGGGCGACGGCAGCCACACCGTCCCCGGCGACACGCGCGCCTGCGCCGACGGCAGCGACGCGTACAACAACTGCGAGGACCTCTCCTCGGGCTACTCCATCCACATCATCCGGCTCTCGGCGTACTCGTGCGCCAACTACGAGCTCGAGATCACGAACGGGCTGTGAGCGGGGTCAGCGGGCGGGGCGATCGTCCCACCCGCGGGGATGGGCCTGGAGCCAGGCCCACGCCGAGCCGATGATGGTGGTGAGGGCCTGGTGGCGGGGGCGCCACCCGAGCTCCGCGCGGATGCGATCCGAGCTGGCGACGAGCACCGCCGGATCGCCCGAGCGCCGGGGCCCCACCGAGACGGGGATGGCGTGCCCGGTGACGGCGCGCGCGGTGTCGATGACCTCCTGCACGGAGTAGCCCTCGCCGCCGCAGCCGAGGTTGTAGACGCGGCTGCCGCCGTCGAGCGCGTCGAGCGCGGCCACGTGGGCGTCCGCGAGGTCGAGCACGTGGACGTAGTCGCGCACGCCGGTGCCGTCCCGCGTGGGGTAGTCCTGCCCGTACACGGCGATGGGCGCGCCGACGCCGACGGCGAGCTGGAGGAGCCGCGGGATGAGGTGCGTCTCGGGGTGGTGGTCCTCGCCGGCGCGGGCCGAGGCGCCCGCCGCGTTGAAGTAGCGGAGCGAGATGGAGCGGAGGCCGTAGGCGCCGCCGTACCAGCGCAGGATGTCCTCGAAGACCAGCTTGGTGGCGCCGTAGGGACTGGTGGGCCGCGTGGCGTCCTCCTCGCGGACGGGCTGGCGCTCGGGCTCGCCGTAGACCGCGGCGGACGACGAGAAGACGATGCGGTGCACGCCCTCGGCGCGCATGGCGTCGAGCATGGCGAGGCCCGCGGTCACGTTGTTGCGGTAGTAGATCGCGGGATCCTGGACGGACACCCCCACGAGCGAGACAGCCGCCATGTGCACCACCGCGTCGATCCCGTGGCTGCGGAGGGCGGCGCGGAAGACGCCCTCGTCCGCGATGTCGCCGACGACGAGGTGCGCGCCCGGGGGGACGGCGGCGCGGTGGCCGGTGAGGAGGTTGTCGTAGACCACCACGTGGTCGCCGCGCACGACCAACTGTTCGGCGACCACACTGCCGATGTAGCCGGCGCCGCCGGTGACGAGGACCCGCACGCCCACCTCCCACGAGCGCCCGTCCTATCCCCGCGCGCGCACGCACGCCGCGCGCCGCGCGTCGCCGCGCGATCGGGATAGGGACGAGCATGCGCTTCCTTCCTCTCGTTCTCCTGATTGGCTGCTACGACGCCGCGTCGACCACGATCGTGATCGACCTGAAGTCCAACGTCGCGGCCGTGCGGCAGCAGCTCCACAACGCCTGGCCCGACACCGTCGGGTGTGACGAGGTGCCGGTGACCGACGCAGCGGGCTGCGTGACCGCCGTGAAGGCCCACCTCGATGCTGCGCGCGCCGAGCTCGCGACGAAGGGCGGGCAGGACGTGACCTCGGGGATCGTCGTCGCCGAGGGCAAGCTCGACCTCGTCTACACCTTCACCGCGCAGGTGGGAGACGAGGCCCTGAACGACCAGGGCACCACGCTCCTCCCGATCCAGGACCGCACCTCGCGGCAGGTCGCGAAGGGCAAACCGGGGAAGAGCCACGTCGGCCTGTTCGTGGTCCCGGGCGCGACGGGGGCGACCACGCAGGTGGTCGAGGGGCGCTACCGCCTGTTGAGCTCCTCGGCGCAGGGCGAGGGCATCGACCTCTACCTGTTCAAGGGCCGCACCGCGACGATCCAATCGGGATGGGTGCACACGCCGGGAGACGACGACGCGAAGAGCCCCGGCGCCTGGCTGACGGCCCGCCCCGGCCTCGAGGACGCGCTGCGGGCGAGCGGCCTGGTGGTGACCGGCGGCTGATCTCGCGGTTCTGCACATCTCCGGGCGTTTCGGCGGGAGGATTTGAGCAGTTCCGCCGTTGTGCCGCGGCGAGTTCGGGCGCACGATGAGGGCCTACCGAGAGGTCCTCCGTGCCCCGCCCCCTCCTGTTCGCCCTCCCCCTCGGCCTCGCGCTCGCCCTCGCCGCGCCGGACGCCGCCGCCTTCTGCGGCACCTACGTCTCCAGCACCGAAGAGGCCCCCGAGAACGCCGCCAGCGAGGTCGCCCTCGTGCGCCAGGGGCTCCGCACCACGCTCACCGTCGCGAACGACATCCTCGGGGACACCCGCGACTTCGCCATGCTCATCCCCGTGCCGGAGATCCTCCCCGAGGACGCCATCCATGTGGTGGACCCCACGGTGTTCGATCGCTTGCGCGGATACTCGAACCCGCGCGAGGTCAGCTACGAGTGCGCGGACTTCGCCTACGAGAGCGACTCCGACACGGACGCGGACAGCGACTCGGACTCGGATTTGGACACCGGCTCGGACGTCGAGGTCGAGGCCCAATACATCGTCGGCGAGTACGACATCTCCATCCTCTCCGCGACCCAGTCCGGCAGCCTCGTGGATTGGCTACAGGCCAACGGCTACGCCGTCCCCGACGCGTCCGAGCGCCTGCTCGGCGAGTACATCGACGGCGGCGCCTACTTCTTCGCGGCGCAGGTACGCGAGGACGCCGGCATCGAGAGCGGGCAGACCCTGTCCCCCCTCCAGTTCAGCTACGAGGCGGAGCCCTACGGCCTCCCCATCCGCATCGGCACGCTGAACTCGCCGGGCACCCAGGACCTGCGCATCTACGCGTTCTCCGACTACGAGCGCGGCCGCACCGCCATCGCCAACTACGCGGAGGCCACGCTCGACCACGACTGCATGTGGGAGCCCGAGGGCGGCGAGGATGTCACCGCCTACTACGCCCGCCAGCTCGACGCGGCCTTCGCCGCCAAGGCGAGCGCGAGCTGGATCACCGAATACTCGTGGGGCAACGGCGACTGTGACCCGTGCACCGGGGTCATCCCCGACGACAACGACGTGTTCACGCTCGGCTACGAGGCCGACTACCACAAGGGCGTCTACTACTGGTTCACGCGGCTGCGCATGCGCTATGCGCCGCAGACGGCCACGCAGGACCTGGTCCTGTACGAGACCAACATGCACGACACGACGCAGATGCGCTTCATCCGCTACGACGAGCAGCTCGAGGACATCTTCCCCATCTGCAACGTCGGCATGGCCGATGATCCGGGCACTTGCGACGAGACGGTGGAGGACGAGGAGGACGAGGACCTCGACTTCGACCAGGACCGCGGCGGCACCGACGGCGACGCCCTCGCGGAGGGCTGCGGCTGCGCCACGCCCACCTCGAACGGTGGCGCGGTCGCGGCGCTGATCGTCGCGGCGGCGGTCACCCGGCGGCGCCGCCGGGGCTGATCAGGCGCGGTTGGCCGCCCACTGGAGCGCGCCCTCGGGGTCGGCCTGGAGGCGCGCGAGCACGCTCGCCGGGACCACACCGGCGCGGAGCCGCAGCACGTCGGCGTCCTGGCCGAGGGCCTCGGCGAGGGGCTCGTAGGCGGTGGCCGGGAGGGTGCGCTCGCCGCACTCGACCTTCGAGAGGTGGGGCGGGCTGACGCCGATCCGCTCGGCGAGCTCCTGCTGGGACCAGCTCCGGGCCACGCGCTGGCCGCGGAGCCAGGGGCCGAAGGCGGCGTCGCCGGCGACCGCGGGGGCGGGGCGGGGCGCGTCGGTGGCGCGCGCGGGGGCCTCGCCGTGCTCCACCACGGCCCACGCGGAGTGGTTGTGGATGGACTCGACGTTCTCGACGGAGATCCGGAGCCACGTCGCGCGCGGGCGGAGGCGGACGGTCACCTCGCGGAGGAGATCCTCGACGAACACCGGGTTGTCGTAGGCGCGCTCGGTCACCCACTTCTCGTCCTCGCGCTTGAGGAGCGCGAAGAGCGGCGAGGAGGCGCAGGCCTCGACGGCCTCCACGACGTCCTCGATCCACACGAAGTCGTTGCTCCGCATCTCGACGGTGACGATGCCGCGCTGGTTGTGCGCGCCGCGCTCGCTGACCGCCTTGGAGCACGGGCAGAGCGTGGTGACCGGCACCGCGACCTCGAGCACGAAGTCGAAGTGGTCCCCCGAGCGGGTGGCGTGGAACGCCGCCTTGTACTCCATGAGCGACTCGGCGCCCGAGACCGGCGCGCGGCGGCTCATGAAGTAGGGGAAGCGCACGTCGAGCTGGGCGCGGTCGGCGCCGAGGCGACGCTGGATCTCGGCGAGCACGCCCGGGAGGTTCTTGAGCGAGAGCTCGCCGCGGACGCCGTTGAGCACCTCGACGAAGCGGCTCATGTGCGTGCCCTTCTGGCTCGCGGGGAGGGTCACCGTCGCGTCGAACGTCGCGACCGTGGGCTGCATCTTGTTGCTGCGGTCCCACACCGTGATCGGCCAGGAGAGCCCCTTGATCCCCACACGATCGATGTCGACGCCGCGGACGTCCTCGTGGCTGGCGTGATCGGGCAAGGCTTCGCGGCCAGGGGTGTCGCGGCCGGAGGGGTCCGAGGTAGGTGCAGCGTGCATGGCGCCGGGATAGCCGTACTTTCCTTTCCCGTCAACTCCCACTTGCCATGGATGGCAACCTGATCACCTGCACCCGCCGGCTCGAATGGGACGCGATGCACCGCATCCCCCGGCACGAGAGCAAGTGCGCGGCCTTCCACGGCCACCGCTACGCCGCCGAGATCACCTGCCTCGCCGATCTGGACGATCGCGGGCGCGTGATCGACTTCGGGGTGGTCAAGGAGCGCGTCGGCGCCTGGATCGACGACAACTGGGACCACACCGCCATCCTCATGCGCGGCGACCCCGATCCCGCCGTCCAGGCCCTCGCCGCCTCCAACGCCGCGCACGGCCGCCCCGTCTACTGGATGGACGCGCCGCCCACGGCGGAGGTCATCGCCGGCGAGCTCGCGGCCGTCGCCCAGCGCCTCCTCGGCGACACCGGCGTCACCGTCGTGCGTCTCCGCGTGTGGGAGACGCCGAACGGGAGCGCCGAGTGGGTCGCCGACGGTGCGGCGATGTCCGGCGGATCGCAGGCGGGCGAGCCGGACTGATGGCCTGGAGCGGAAAGGTGCTCGGCGGCGTGCTCGGCGGCATGATGGGGGGGCCGCTCGGCCTCGGCGTCGGCGCCGCGATCGGGCACTACCTCGCGGACGGTGAGGGCGCGGAGCGCAGCCGGGAGCTGGTGGTCTCGCGCCTCCTCTGGCGCCACCACGCCTTCGGCGCGTCGGGCCCCGGCGTGCGCCTCACGCCCGTGTGGCGCGCGAAGCACCACCTCGGCCGCGACGTGGTCGTACGCATCGACGCCGGCGGCCTCCGCGACGCGGTGACCGTCGTGCCCGAAGCCGACGACGAGCTCTGCGAGCTCCCCGAGTTCCTCGTCCCCTACGGCGGGTTCACCGGCCCCGTGCGCGTCCGCCTCGAGTCGTCCCGCACCCGCTCCGACCTCGCCGACTTCACGATCGACCTCCCCTCCCCCGTCCGCCAGCTCGGCTCCTCCGGCCCCGCGCGCATGGTGATGGCCCTCGTCGGCGCCGCGCGCGCCGGCGGGCGCGCCCTCGAGCGGGACGACGTGCGCTTCATCCGCGAGAGCTTCACCGCCTCCCACCCCCTCGACGACGACGGCGTCGACTGGCTCCGGAGCTGGCTCCGGGAGCTGCGCGGCGCCGAGCTCCCGCGCCTCGCGCCCGAGAAGGTCGCCACGCGCCTCTCCCGCCACGCGCAGGGCGAGGCCGTGGACGAGGTGCTGCTCTGGGTCATGCGCGGCACCCGCGACGTGTGGCCGGGCGCGCCCGCGCAGGCCTGGGTCGCGGAGCTCGGCGGGGCCCTCGGCCGCGACGCCGCCGCCATCGGCGCCCTGTGGGACGAGCTCGACGCCGACACCGACGACCGCACCCGCGCCGACGCCCGCGCCCTCCTCGGGGTGCCCCCCGGCGCCTCCGTGGACGACATCCGCGCCGCCTGGCGCGCGCTCGTGCAGGTGTGGCACCCCGACCGCGCCCAGGGTGACGCCGCCGTCGAGGAGGCCACGCGTCGTGTCGCGGCCATCAACGCCGCGTGGCGGGTGCTTCAGGGCGGCTGATCGCGCCGGGGCGAATCGACCGGTGGGTCGCTCGGTGCCGGGATAAACTCGCCCGCTACGGCCGCTGCACCCGCGCGCGCCCCGGAGCCCACTTGCGCCGCTTCGCCTTGCTCTCGACCGTCCTCCTCGCCGGCTGCCTGCGCGAGCGCGAATGTGACCCCGGCACCGAGGACCTCAACGGCGCGTGCGTGCCCGTCGCCGAGGGGGACGCCGACACGGACGCCGACACCGACACGGACGCGGACACCGACACCGACACGGACACCGACACCGACACCGACACGGACACCGACACCGACACGGACACCGACACCGACACCGACACCGACACCGACACGGACACGGACACGGACACGGACACGGACACCGACACCGGCCCGGTCGTGATCACCGCGACCGTCGAGGAGGTCCAGACGGGCCTGGTGAGCGGCGTCGTGACCCTCGAGGACGTGGTGGTCAGCTCCCCCACCTCGACCGACAACACCTCCTTCTTCGTCCAGGACGCCGGCGGCGGCCCGTGGTCGGGCATCCGCGTCTACACCGACACCTGGGAGGCGCCCGTCACCACAGGGGACCTGGTCACGCTCACCGCGCCCTTCATCGAGTACTACGACGAGACCGAGCTGATGCCCGCCACTGCGGCCGACCTCACGAAGTCCGGCACCCGCGGCGCCGTCGCCTTCGACCTCGCGTCCGTCCCGTCGGACTGGGAGCCCTACGAGGGCGTGCTGGTGCGGCTGACCAACCTCTCCCTCACCTCCGCGCCCAACGGCAGCGGCGAGGCCGCCACGAGCTGGGCGATCGTGATGGACGACTTCCTCTACGACTACGACACCAGCTACACGAACGGCGCCCGGTTCCGCACCGTCACCGGCATCGTCCGCTACTCCTTCGACACCTGGCGCATCTGCCCGCGCACGAGCGCCGACCTCGCCCTCTGAGCCCGGAGGCTCCATGTCCGCGCACACCGCCCACGTCGCGTGGGTCCGCACCACCCCCACCTTCACCTACGACGCCTACGATCGGTCGCACCGCATCGTGTACGGCGGCGGCATCGAGGTCGCGGCGTCGTCCGCGCCCGACTTCCTCGGCGACGGCGCCCGGGTCAACCCCGAGGAGGCCTTCGTCGGCGCGCTCTCCTCCTGCCACATGCTCACCTTCCTGGCGATCGCGGCCCGTAAGCGCCTCGTGGTCGATGCCTACGAGGACACCGCCGAGGGCTTCCTCGAGAAGAACGAAGACGGGCGGCTCGCGGTCACGCGGGTGATCCTCCGGCCGAAGATCCGCTTCGCAGAGGGGACCGACGTGAGCGCAGAAACGCTCGCCGCCCTCCACGAGAGCTCGCACACGCACTGCTTCATCGCGCAGTCGGTGCGAACGACGGTGACGGTCGAGCCCGCTTAGGGTTCGGCCGGGCGCACCGCGACGACCTCGGCCGTGACCGAGCCCCGGGCCAGGCGCACCTCGACCCGATCGCCGGGCGCGAGCGCGGCGGCGTCGGTCACCGCCTTCTGAACGTGCGTCACGATGGCGTAGCCGCGCACAAGCACCGAGAGCGGCGAGAGCACGTCGAGGTGCCGGGCCGCCGAGGCGAGGCGCACCCGGCGGGCCACGAGCGCGCGGAGGACGGCCTCGCGGAGGCGATCGTCGAGCTCGTCCAACCGCATGCGACCGCGCTCGACACGCTGGCGCGGGTGGAGGAGGCGGACGCGGGCGACGCGATCCCGCTGCTGCGCGACGCGGCGCTGCATCGCGGCGCGCATGCGCTCGGAGAGCGAGGTGACGTAGCCGGAGAGCTCGGCCTGGACGGGCGTGACGAGCTCGGCGGCCTGCGAGGGCGTGGCGGCGCGCACATCCGCCGCGAAGTCCGAGAGCGAGACGTCGACCTCGTGGCCGACGGCGGAGACGACGGGGATGCGGCTCGCGACGATGGCGCGGACCACGGCCTCGTCGTTGAAGCACCAGAGGTCCTCCGCGGAGCCGCCGCCGCGCCCGACGATGATGACGTCGGAGCGGCCGTGCGCGTTGAGGAGCGCGATGGCGCGCGCGATGTCCGCCCCGGCGCCCTCGCCCTGCACGCGGCACGCCGACACGTAGATCGGCATCGACGGGAAGCGGTTCCGCACGACGCGCACGATGTCGTGGAGCGCCGCGCCGGAGGGGCTCGTCGCGACGCCGATGGCGCGCGGGACGGGCGGGAGCGGGCGCTTGCGGGCGACGTCGAAGAGGCCCTCGGCGGCGAGGCGCGCACGCAGCTCCTCGAGGCGACGGAGGTGGTCCCCCGCGCCAGCGGCCTGCATCGCGCGGACCACGAGCGAGTAGCTCCCGCGCGGGGGGTACACGTCGATGGCGCCGCGCACGATGACCCGATCGCCGTCCCGGGGCGGCTGCCGCACGCGCGCGTTCGCGTTTCGGAACATCGCCGCGTTGAGGACGGCGTCCCCGTCCTTCAGGCTGAAGTACCAGTGGCCGGAGCCGTGGGCCTTGAAGCCGGAGATCTCGCCTTCGACCTCGATGTCGTCGAAGCTGCCCCCGAGGAGGGCCGCGATCTCGCCGGTGAGCTCGGAGACGGTGAAGCGTTCCACGGGCGGAGGGTAACCCGCGGCGGCCCCTACCCGCGCCGCGCCGCCCAGCCGAGCGCGCCCGCGCCGAGCGCGAGCAGGGGGGCTTGCCGCAGGGCTTCGTGTTCTTGTCGGCGAGCGTCGGAAGGGAGCTCAGGAAGGAATCGAACGATGGGAGCAACGGTCAGCCCTTCGGGCGTCCACCGATCGCCGCAACTCACGACGGCGCGGTCCCTCGGCAGGAGTTCGAGGAGACTACTCGCCACGGGCGCTGAGTTGGTGGCAGCGGGGCGTTCTGGTTGCCCACGAATGTGGGAGTCAGGGGTTCATTCTTCCCATCCGTACCGACCAGGTCCACTGGGACCAGCTGCCATACACGCCAATCCGAAGAAACCTCAAAATAGCCTTGCATCCGCTCCCGGTTCATGGAATACACAACCGGAGGCCCCCGAAACCGGAGGCCCCCGAAACCGGAGGCCCCCGAAACCGGAGGCCCCCGAAACCGGAGGCCCCCGAAACCGGAGGCCCCCGAAACCGGAGGCCCCCGAAACCCGTTCGGAGGCAATCAAGATGTCGTGTTCACAGCCCGGAGCCGGAGATCGCAAGGGTTTGCTCGCGAAGCAGATGATGGGGTCCACGCTGCTTTACAATCTCGCGGTCGATGAGGTTTTCCTCGCTACTTGTCCCGTAGGGGCGTTCGACGAGTACGTCCTGACGGACGAGGACTTCGAGCGTATGGGGCCCAGCATCGTCGACATCGTGGTGCACGCGGAGGGCAGCAACTTCAGCAGCAATTTCAGCTACGACCTCGTGGTGCAGTTCAAGTTCGGCCTGGGCGCCTGGCAGACCGGTGGCAACCTGATCCCACTTCGGACGAACGGGGACTATACGCCAGGCACGCCGTTCACCAACCGCGCGCAGTTCGGGATCCGGACGCGCATCCTGTTGCGCACCCAAATCACCGGCATCGTGACCGCCACGCAGCGCGGCAACCTCAACATCACCGCCGCCGTGCGCATGTACAGGGGCTGACATGCACAGGCGCCCACGCTCTACGGTTCAGGTCATGGATGGGCAATCGTGGTCGTGGGAGCCTGCGCGGTTCGATCCGCGCCGCGGCGGGATGGTCCCGACGCGTTCATCGGTGGGCGGCGTCCCTGGGCGCGCGGGCTTGCCCGCTTCCGGGGAGCCGTTCAATTGGGAGCCGTGGAAGGCGCGGTGGCTGCGCGAGCGGGAGCGGGAGGATGTGGTGCGCGCACGCGAAGTCCTCCCCGAAGGAGCGAACGACATCGGGGCTCGAGTCCGAGAGGAGAAGGAGCACGGGCCGAGCGATGACGAGCGGGAGCCCGTTTCGTTCGGACTGGAAAAGACTGGCGAAGAGGACGAGGGACCAGAGCCCTGTTACCCCGGCCTCGATTGGGGGTGGGGAGGGACACCGCCCGTATACAGTTGTGTGGAGTGCTTGCTGCTGTACGCGTGGTGGGCCCCACCGCCGGTTTACGTCGACTGTGTGGCCCGTTGCTGCGGCAGTGAGTATTGGGAGGAGCCCACTGACCAGGAAGAGCCGGTGTTCGAGGAGGCGGAGCGCGACGAATGTCAAAGCCCCGCCGTAGCGGTGGCCCCGTCGGAGAACTTGACGGCAGAGGCGCAGGACTGGGACATCGACACGAACTGGAAGCTCCCCACGCTGGACGGAACGTTCATCCTCGCCGCGGGGTTGGGAGCGGGACCCGAATACGTCTTCACATGGAGCAACTACAGAGACGTCGTCGTCGGAGGCGTTGCGCTGCGGGTTCCCGACATCATTCGCGACGTATGGACAAGCGCGGCCTGGGCGTTCGACACGCCAGGATTATATTGGACCTATCTGACTAATCTTCGCAAGGCCAACACTGACACTGACACCTGCGACAGCGAGTTGGGCTTCGGGGGGTTCGAGAGCGTGAGCCATGGCGAGGTCAGCGGGTCCGTCCAGCACGTCGTCTCCGCCCTGCTTCCCTACGTCACCTTCGAACGTCTCTCCTCCACCTTCCGAGAGGACCTGGACCGGTTCGAGGTGCGGATCCGCATCTGTGCGGGGATCATGAATCACTTCTCGATTCTCTTCGGGAAGCCGGACGGGAGTCTGTGTACCACTGCCGACCTGCCCGCCGATGCCTGGACGAGCGCCGGCGCGGTGGCCCGCGGGCGCCTCGCCAGCTACTGGCTGACGCTGCTGGCACAGGCAAACGCAGGGATGGTGTGGGAGGAGGAAGGTGCCACGCAGCAGCGTGGCATGGTCTGGCCGTGCGATCCGGAGTACCACCCGCAGGCCGCGCTCGTGGAACCTCCTTCCTACACGCAGGACACGGACGGCGACGGGATCGATGAGCCCACGGTCCTGTGTTTCTCCTCCTCGAGCGTGTTCACCGGGCCCGATACGGAGGACCAGATGAACTCGCTGCTCGGCTACTCCGCCTGGGGGGATGTTTGCTTCTTCCTCACACGGGGAGAGCTGTTCCTGGAGGGACTCTCCGGACACCGCGGACTCGCTGAACGGGCGTTCGAGGATCTCTTCGGGAAGGAGGTGACCGTTGGCTTCGAGTATGCCTTCAAGGGCAACGTGGGGGACGACGATCCTGGCGGCGGGATGCATCGGCTACGCCGCACGTTTCGGCTCCGGAAGGTCGACCTGCAGACCAATCAAGCAGTGGCGAATTTCGTGACCGGCCTCCGGACCACGGCCGAGGGGCTGTGGTTGTTCCGTGAACACGACGCGCTGCGGTTGGTGAGCTCGGCCTCCGCGGCCGCGGTGCTCGCCGTGGCAGGCGAGCTGCCGGAGTGCCCCTGTGTCCCCGCGTAGCGGTCGCCTCCATCGCCCCAGCCACGCCTGGACGCTGGTGGTCCTGTTGGCGGCCGGCTGCGACGCCCAAGGCCCTCCTCCCTCCGACGCGGCAGAGGAGGCCGAATGCACCCCGCCAGCCCCTGTCCTTCCGCCCGAGCCTCCCATCGACGCCTGGCTCGAGACGGACCCGGAGTGCTCCTGGGTTGGCCGGTGGCCGAGCATCCAGGAGTTCGACTGGGGGGCGCTCCTGATCGCAGAGGCGGCGGGGTGTGCGGGAGAGCGAGGCGGCGTCCTCGTGTACGACCTCGCCTCCAGGGAGCCACTGAAGCGTGCGACGGACGCGCTCGAGGCCGGGGAGTTCTACGACGCCGTGATCGTCGGGGATGAGTACGGCCCGACCCATATTGGGGCGAGGTGGTACCCATCGAGTTTCGACGACATCGGGCTCGTTGTGCTGGATTGGGAGACGGGGGCCCTGCTCTACGAGACGCTCCATGGCGAATTGTCCGTCGGCAGCTACCACGTCGGACAGGCAAATGGGCTCTTCCTGGCCGGAGACAAGGACGCCGCCTTTGATCGCGGAGAGCTCCTCGTGTTCCCGCCCGACCTGTCGGGCCAGGTTGACGCCTCGGACGCGGTCGCGGCGCACCACGGGACGCGGGACGACGGGGGGCTCGGCAGTCACTTCTGGAACGTCGACGACCTCGATGGGGATGGCCTCGACGATGTGCTGCTCGCCTACCATGCGCCGTGGACGGTCCTTCTGGGCGAGGATCTCCTCCAGGACGAGGGCATCGGAAACGCCATCCGCCTCGAGACGTGGCCGATGTACGCGAACTCCGCCACGGCCGCTGGGGACTTCGACGGGGATGGCGGCAACGACATCGCGGTCGGAAGCTGGGTCTTGGATGAAGAGGCGGAGGGCCGGAGATTCGTCGGGTCCATCCGCATCTACAGCGGAACCGAGACCACCCCCTACGCGACCGTCTTGGACACCCGCGAATTCGAGCCGGGGCTCGCCTACGAGCTTGGAAAGTCGCTGGGTTCGATCGGCGACGCCGACGACGACGGTTGGCCGACGCTGGTCTCGGCGCTGGAGGCGCAGAGCCCCTACAGCGAGAACCCCGAGTACTGGCTCGTCGAGGCCCCGCTGTGCGGTACCGTCGAGCTGGGTGAGGTAGGCAGCCGGCTCGAGCTCGGCACAGACGAGAAGTATGGGATGTACTTCGCGGCAGGGGTCGACACGCTGGTGTTGCCCGTGTTCGACTGGGATGACGACTTGATCGGGGACAAGCTGCTGAACTGGTAGGGGCCCTACCCCCGCCGCCCCGCCCACCCCAGCGCGCCCGCGCCGAGCGCCCCGGCCAGCACCAGCGCCGCGACCCAGAGCGCGGTGCCCGACAACCCAGGATTGAAGCGGAACATGACGGTGTGCTCCCCGGCGGAGAGCGGCACGGCGCGGAAGATCACGTCCGCGCGCGCGATCGCGACGGGGAGGCCGTCCACCGTGGCGGTCCAGCGCGGGTACCAGGTGTCCGCGAGGACGAGCTGGCCGGGGCCGGAGGCGCGCACGGAGACCTCCTGATCGGCGTAGGCGAGCACGGTGGCCTCCGCCGGGACGGGGAGCGACACGGACGCGCCGCGCGTGGCCGGATCGCCGCCGGTCACGGGTCGCGGGGGGTCCAGGGGGCCGCCCCCTGGTGGGGCGTTGCGGGGCGACGCCCCGCCCCAGGAAGAGGAGGCCACGACGTCGTCACAGCCGCTGTCCTCGCCGCCCTCCACCACCACCTCCCGCGCCGGATCCGTCGCAAGCACACGCGTGTACGCCTCGTCCCCGCCGGGGGTCGCGCGGGCGCACGGGACGACGCGGGCGCGGGGCAGCGCGGCGGTGTCGACGTAGACGTT
>CAJBVW010000383.1 GCA_903959175.1 uncultured Pseudomonadota bacterium | reverse complement strand
GCGCTTGGCCTTGTACTGCATCGCGACGAAGTTCGGGATCGCGATGGCGGCGAGGATGCCGATGATGGCGACGACGATCATGAGCTCGACGAGAGAGAAGCCCTGCTTGAGATTGCGCATGGTGATTGCTCCGAGTGTGGTGTTCGGAGCCGGGTCTAACCGGCTCGCATTGATACCTAAGCAAGGGCCGTGCCAGAGGTTCCGCGGGCCCGGCGGACGGGGGAATGCGGGTTTACGAGGAGGGGGTGACAATTTGCGTCAGCTGGGGCCTGTCGCTTTTCGTCACCTGACGTCTCTGGGCACTTCAGGACGGGACGGGGCGGCCGGGGCGCGGTCAGTCCTCGCCGGCCTCTTCCATCCCGAACTTGAGGAGCCGATACCGGAGCGACCGGAACGTGATCCCCAGCAGCCGGGAGGCCTGGGTGCGGTTGCCGTTGCTCGCGGCGAGCGCGCGCACGAGGTAGCCACGCTCCACCTCGGAGAGGCGGGCCTCGAGGTCGAGCCCCTCGAGGGTCGGCTCGGGCTCGGCGGCGGCGGACGCGGGGGGCACCGCGAGGACGCCCTGCACGCGTTCGGGGAGGGACGCGGGGGTCACCAGCACGCCGAGCTCGAGGGCAACGGCGCGCTCGACGACATTCTGGAGCTCGCGGACGTTCCCGGGGAAGGGGTAGGAGCGGAGCATCCGCATCGCCTCGGGCGTCACCCCGCCGAGGGGCTTTTTGTACTCCTCCGAGAAGCGCTCCACGAAGTGCTGGACGAGCATCGGCACGTCCTCGGGGCGCTCCCGGAGCGGCGGCATGTCGATCTGCACGACGTTGAGGCGGTAGTAGAGGTCCTCGCGAAAGCGGCCCGCCGCCACCTCGACCCGAAGGTCCCGGTTGGTCGCGGCCACGAGGCGGATGTCGACCGGCACCTCGGCCGTGCCGCCGACCTGCGTGATCTTCTTCTCCGCGAGCGCGCGGAGCACCTTGACCTGCGAGGCGAGGGGCATCTCGCCGACCTCGTCCAGGAAGAGGGTGCCGCCGTCCGCGGCCTCGAAGTAGCCCAGCTTGTCCTTGGCCGCGCCGGTGAAGGCGCCCTTCTTGTAGCCGAACAGCTCGCTCTCGAAGAGGTTCTCGGGGATGGCGCCGCAGTTCACGGCCACGAAGGGGTTGCGCGCTCGCTCGCTCCCGTAGTGGATGGCGCGGGCGAGCAGCTCCTTGCCGGTGCCGCTCTCGCCGCACACGAGGCAGCTGATCCGTGTGCGCATGATGCGGCGGACGAGGGCGTACACCTCCTGCATGCGCTGGCTGCTGCCGACGAACTGCCCGAGCTGGTACTTCTCGCCCAGCTCGGCGCGCAGGCGCACGTTGTCGGCCTCCAGGGCGCGCATCGCGAGCGCCTTGCGCACGATGAGCCGCAGCTCCTCGTTGTGGAAGGGCTTGGCGACGTAGTCGAAGGCGCCCTCGCGCATGGCCTGGACGGCGGTGGTGACGCTCCCGTAGGCGGTGAGCAGCACGACCGGCACGTCCCTCCCGCGCTGGGCCGAGCGCGTCTTGACCTGGCGCAGGATCTCCAGGCCGTCCATCCCGGGCAGGTTCAGGTCCGTCAGCACGAGGTCCGGTTCGAGGGCGTCGTACTGCTCGAGCCCCTCCTCTCCACTCCGCGCGCGCGAGGTGACGTACCCCTCGCGGTCGAGGAGCATGCAGAGCAGCTCGCTGAGGGCGGGTTCGTCGTCGATGACGAGGACGCGTTCACGCGCCATGGAGCGCCTCCCGGGGGAGCCAGAGGTTGAATTCGGTGCCGCCGGTGGGGCGCCCGTGCACGCTGATGTGGCCGCCGTGGCCGCGCGCGATCCGCTCGACGAGGAGCAGCCCGAGGCCGGTACCGCCGTTCCGCGTCGTGTAGAAGGGGTCGAACACCTTCGGCCGATCCTTCGGGGCGATGCCGATCCCCCGGTCGGTCACGGTCACCTCGACGCCGTCGGGCACGTTCGGGATCGAGCCTCGGGGGACGACGGAGACGGTCACCTCTCCCCCGCGGGGCATCGCCTGGGCGCCGTTCAGGATGAGGTTCCAGAGGGCCTGGCGGATGCGGTCGGGGTCGGCGAAGGCGATGGCGGGGTGGCCCTCGCAGGTCACCTTCACCGTCGCGGCGTACCGGGGATCCCGCGAGAAGGCCTCGCACACCTCGGTCGCGATGGCGTGGATGTCCACCCGACGGGGGACCACCACGGGGCGCTTCGACACGTCGAGGAAGTCCTCTACCAGCCGGTTGAGGCGCTCGGCCTCTCCGAGGGCGAGGTCCACGAGGCGGGAGGGGCGCTCCTCCCGGAGGAGCTGGAGCGAGCCGGACATGCTGGCGAGGGGGTTCCGGATCTCGTGGGCGAGGCTCGCCGCGAGCCTCCCGGCCTCGACCATGCGCTCGTCGCGCGCGGCTGCCTCTCGCATCTTGGTCATCTCCGTCACGTCCTCTACGACGAGGACGCTCCCGCCCTCCGAGAGGGCGGCGGAGGTGCACACCCAGCGCTGTCCATCCGCCCTCAGCTCCTCCCAGGTGCCCTCGCCGCGCAGGCTCCCCGGGAGCACGTCGCCCACGGGGCGCCCGGCGATCTCCCCGAAGAGCTGGACGCCGAAGGGGTTCACGGACACGACGACGCCGGCGGTGTTCGTGGCGACCACGCCGGCATGGACGCGGTCCAGCACGGTGTCGCGCTCCGAGACCACGAGGCGGGTGGAGCGCTGCTGCGCGAGGAGCTCAGCCCCGGCGCGCGCGAGCTGCTCGCCGAGCTGTCCGGTGAGGATGGCCATCAAGAAGAAGGCGAAGATTCTAAACATTGCCTCGGACCAGACGACGAGCAGCTCCTCCCGGGAGGCGATGAGGTCCTGCTGAAGCGCCAACACGCCGAGGAAGCCGACGGTGGCGAAGGTCGCGGTCCAGAGCGCGCCGCCGCGCCGGAGCACGTACGCGCCGGCCCCGATCGTGGGGAAGTAGAGCAGCGTGAAGAAGGAGTGGAGGCCCCCCGTCATGTCTGACAGGATCGACACCAGCAGCGCGTCGAGCGCGAGCTGGGTGAGGAGGAAGCCCCGCGAGACCTGCCGGTTCCGCACGGCGACCAGCACCACGACGAGGACCCCGAGCGACACCCACACCACGCGGAAAAAGGGCGCGGGGCGGGTCAGCTCTCCGCCCAGGAGCAGGTAGAGCGCCCAGGAGAGCGTCGCGAGCGCGACGAACAACCGGTAGACGCTGTAGCGGGCGAAGCTGGTAGACATCACGAGCGGCGGGCGCGGGGACGACCGGGCGCGGTCACTAACCGACGTTCCCCGCCATCTCGAAGATCGGCATGTACATGGCGATGACGAGCCCGCCGATGGCGACGCCGAGGAAGGCCATGATGAGCGGCTCGAGCATGGCCGTGAGGCCTTCGACGGACTGATCGACCTCTTCGTCGTAGAAGTCGGCGACCTTGGTGAGCATCGTGTCGAGCGCGCCCGTGGCCTCGCCGACGCTGATCATCTGGCAGACCATCTGCGGGAAGACCTTGGCCTCCATCAGCGGCTCGGAGATGGTGCGGCCCTCGCTGATGCTGACCGCGACACGCTCGATGGCGCCCTCGATGACCTTGTTGCCGGCGGTGCGCCCGCAGATCGCCAGGGCCTCGAGGATCGGCACACCGGAGGAGATCATCGTGCCGAGGGTGCGGCAGAAGCGCGCGACGGCCACCTTGGTGAGCAGGTCACCGAAGATGGGGAGCTTCAGCAAGATACCGTCGAGGAGCAGCTTGCCGCGGACGGTGGCGTAGAAGCGACGGAGCGACCAGAGCGAGAGGACGATGCCGGCGACCACGTAGAAGAAGTTGGCCTGGAGCCACTTCGACAGGCCCATGACGATGAGCGTCGGGGCGGGGAGGGCCGCGCCGAAGTCGGCGAACATGTCCTCGAAGGTGGGGACGACCTTCAACAGGAGGATCGCGACGACGACGAAGGCCACGAGGAGGACGATGACCGGGTACATCATCGCGCCCTTGACCTGGCGGATGAGCCTCTGGTTCTTCTCCAGGTAGGCCGCGAGGCGGGTCATGATCGAGTCGAGCATGCCGCCGACCTCGCCGGCGGCGACGAGGTTGACGTAGAGGTCGTCGAAGGTGGCGGGGAAGGTCCTGAGGGCGTCGCCGAAGGTGCTGCCGGACTCGACCTTGTCCTTGACGACCTTGAGCTGCTCGCGGAGCGTCGGGTTCTCGGCCTGGGTCGCCTGGATGTCGATGCACTGCACGAGCGGGAGGCCGGAGTCGATCATCGTGGCGAACTGGCGCGTGAAGATGACCAGATCGCGGATCTTGACGCCCGGCTTCATGAAGGCGGGGGTCGGGATGTTGATCTGCATGTTCAACCCGCCGCCCTTGGACTCCGCCAGGGTGGTGGGTTGGATGCGCATCTCCCGCAGGCGAGCCCGCGCGGCGTTCTGGTCGGACGCCTCGACCGTGCCCTTCTTCGCGTCCCCGTTGGCCGCTCGCCCTTCGTATTTGAAGACAGCCATCGGAGACCCTCCTGCGCGAGCAGGCATCCTACACGGGGTGGCCCAGGCGGCACAAGACCGATAGACGCCGGCGGGTGGGGGGATCCTTGTCGCTCGTGGACAAGCTGCGAACCGCGCTCTCTCCGGCGCTGTGGCAGCGGGCGGAAGAGTACGTGCGCCAAGGGGGCGTGGCGCGGACGCGCCGCGGCGCTCGCGAAGAGGCGTGGCTGGTCCGCATCCCCGGGCGCGCCGAGCCGCTCGAGGTCCTGGTGTGGCCCGAGGACATAGACTGGAGCTGCGCGTGCGGTCTGGAGCACTGCGCCCACGCCGCCGCCGTCGCGATCGCGCGCGGCCAGGGGGCCGTGGTCGAGGTGCGCGCCACGCCCATCACCTACCGGTTCGAGCGGCGGAAGGGCGGGCTGGTGCTCGGCCGCGAGGTCCCGCCGGACGCCGTGCGGCGGGACGCCGACCAGGAGATGAACCGCCTGCTCGCGGGGTGGTGGGGCCGGGACGGCCTGCCGCGCGGGCTCGTCTACGCGGCGCTCGGCGTGCTGGACGGCGCCACCTGCACGCTCGACGGCGCCCCCATCCGCACGCAAGGCGCGCCCGTGCTCCCGCGGGGCCTCGTGCAGGACAAGGGCACGGGCTTCGTGGTGCGGCTGGTCCGCGCCTCCGGCATCGACGAGGCCTTCCCCAATGGCGCGGTGCGCATGGGGGATCTGCTGCGCCCCATCGGCGAGCCCGACCTCGCGCCGGAGCTGCGCCAGCGCCTGGTCATCGGCATCGAGTTTCCGTTCGCCGAGGCTCGGAAGCTCGTCACCAGCTTCCTCCCCCAGCTGGAGAAGCTCCTCGAAGTGGAGGTGCGCACCACGCGCCTGCCGAAGGTGCGGGAGGTGCCGCCGCGCCTGTCGTGGGAGACGAAGCAGGAGAACGGGCGCACGCGCATCGTGCCGCGGATCGTCTACGGGTCGCCGGCGTTCGCGCGCGTCGAGCGCGGGGAGCTCGTGCTGCTCGGGGGCGAGGTCCCGGTGCGCGACGAGCCCGGCGAGCGCCGGTTGATCCACGAGCTCTCCGAGGCGGGCATGGCCCCGGGCGTACCGATCGAGCGCGACGGCGCCTCCGCCGCCGTGTGGGCAAGCGGCCTGCGCGGCCCCGTGCGCGAGGCCGTGCTGGAGGCGCTCCCGGCGCTCCGCGTGCTCGAGGCCGGGGGCCCGCCGAAGGTGCGCCTCGTCGAGGACGGCACCGGCTTCCGCGTCGAGGTGGACGCCCAGGGCGCCGACGCCCGCTCGCTCGTGGCGGCGTGGCAGGCGGGCGAGGGGCTCGTGCCGCTCATGGGCGGCGGCTGGCGGCCGCTCCCGCGCGACTGGATGGAGAAGCACGGGCCCATGCTCGCAGAGCTGCTCTCCGCGCGGGACAGCAAGGGCGTGGTGCCACGCCACGCCGCGCCGCTCCTGCTCGACGCCGCCGAGGAGCTCGGCATCGCGCCGCCCCCCGGCCTCAACGCGCTCCGCGCCCTCGCCGGCGACTTCGACGCCATCCCGCGGATCGCGCTCCCCAGCGACGTGACCGCCACGCTCCGGCCCTACCAACAGGTAGGCGTGGACTGGATCGTGTGGCTGCGCTCCATCGGCATGGGCGGCGTGTTGGCCGACGACATGGGCCTCGGCAAGACGGTCCAGACCCTCGTGGCGCTCCGCGTGGTCGGCGGGCGCGCGCTCGTGGTCGCGCCGACGAGCGTGGCGCGGAACTGGGCGGTGGAGGCGCAGAAGTTCGTCCCGACCCTGCGGGTGTGCGTGTACCACGGGCCGAAGCGCGAGCTCGATCCGCGCGCCGACCTCGTGATCACGACCTACGCGATCCTCCGCCTCGACCTCGACCGCCTCAAGGGCGTCGAGTGGTCCACGCTCGTGCTGGACGAGGCGCAGGCCATCAAGAACCCGGACTCCCAGGTCGCCCAGGCCGCGCGCTCGCTGCCGGCCGCGCACCGGCTCGCCGTCACCGGCACCCCCGTCGAGAACCGCCTGGAGGAGCTGTGGAGCGCCTTCCAGTTCGTCTCGCCGGGCCTCCTCGGCGGGCGGCGCGAGTTCCGCGACCGCTTCTCCAACCCCATCGAGGCCGGCGATCGCCGCGCCCAGAAGGCGCTCCGCCGTCGCATCCGTCCCTTCGTTCTCCGGCGGCTCAAGGGAGAGGTCGCGAAGGACCTCCCGCCGCGCACCGACGTCGTGCTCCGCTGCGTCCTCTCGCCCGACGAGCGTGCGCTCTACGAGTCCGTGCGTGCCCTCGCCCGCGCGGACGTGGCGAAGCTCCTCGAGAAGAACGGGATGATGCAGGTGCTGGAGATCCTGTTGCGCATGCGGCAGGCGGCCTGCCACCCGGGCCTCCTCCCGGGACGGACGGCCGCGACCTCGGCCAAGCTCGAGCTCCTCCTCGACACCCTCGACGAGGTCCTCGCCGAGGGCCACAAGGCGCTCGTCTTCTCCCAGTGGACCTCCATGCTCGATCTGGTGGAGCCCGCGCTCCGCGCGCGTCGCATCGCGTGGGCGCGCCTGGACGGCTCCACGGTCGACCGCGCCGGCGTCGTCGCGCGGTTCTCGGCGCCGGAGGGCCCCCCGGTGTTCCTCCTCTCGCTCAAGGCGGGCGGCACCGGCCTGAACCTCACCGCCGCCGACTACGTCTTCCACCTCGACCCGTGGTGGAACCCCGCCGTCGAGGACCAAGCCACCGACCGCGCCCACCGCATCGGCCAGGAGCGGCCCGTCGTCTCCTGCCGCCTCATCGCCGAGGACACCGTGGAGGAGCGGATCCTGGCGCTCCAGGAGCAGAAGCGCGGCCTCGCGCGCGCCGCCCTGGACGAGGAGGCGCTCGCCCGCGGCATCACGCGCGACGAGCTGATGGCGCTGTTCGATTAGACGGCGTTCTCGTCCGACACGATCCGCCCGTCCTCGATCCGCACCCGCCGCGACGCCCCCGCGGCGATGTGCGGGTCGTGCGTGACCATCACCACGGTGCGCCCGCGCCGGTGGAGCTCGTGGAACAGCTCGAGGATCTCGGCGCCGGAGCGCGAGTCGAGGTTGCCCGTGGGCTCGTCGGCGCACAGCAGGTCGGGGTCCGTCGCGAGCGCGCGCGCGATCGCCACCCGCTGGCACTGGCCGCCGGAGAGCTCGGTGGGGCGGTGGCCGACACGATCGCCGAGGCCGACCTGGGCCAGCAGCTCGCGGGCGCGCGCGAGCCGCTCCGGCGCGGGCCACCCGGCGTAGCGGAGGGGGAGCGCCACGTTCTCGTCCGCGCGCAGCAGCGGGAGGAGGTGGAAGGACTGGAAGACGAAGCCGATGCGGCGGTTGCGGAGGGTGGCGAGGCCGGTGTCGTCGAGGTCCTCGACCGCAGCGCCGTCGAAGCGGTAGCTGCCGGCGTCCGGCCGCTCGAGCCCGCCGAGGATGGTGAGGAGCGTCGACTTGCCGGAGCCGCTCGGGCCGACGAGGGCGACGAGCTCGCCGCGCTCCACGTCGAGGTCGACGCCGTCGAGCGCGCGGAGCGTGGTCCCGCCGGTGCGGTAGACGCGGACGAGCCCGCGGACGGAGAGGAGCGGCGGCATGCGCCCCGGTATCCGGTGGCGGCCGCGATCGGGCCTCGCGCGGGGGGGGCAGCGCGATAGACCGCGCTCCATGCTCGCCTGGCTCCTCACCGCGCCCGCCGCCGCGGAAGAGTGGACGCTCCGCGCCGCGTTGGAGCAGGCGCTCGTCTCCAACGTCGAGCTGCGCCAGGCCGGGCTCGACCTCCGCGTCGCCGAGCTCGGGGTGCGCGTCGCCCGGGCGGAGCTCGGGCCGAGCCTCTCGGGGGACACGCGCGTCTCCGGCTACTTCGACGCCGACTCCCCCGACTCCCCCGACGCCGACTCCCCCGACGCTGCGGACGACGGCGCCGCCTGGAGCCTCGGCCTCTCGCAGCCGCTCCCCACCGGCGGCACCCTCTGGCTCGGCGGCTCCCAGGACCAGGCCTTCGTCCGCACGCTCGGCGCGGACGCGGCGGTCTACTCCTTCACCGGGCTCACCCTGGAGCAGCCCCTCCTCGACGGCGCGTGGCGCGCGGCCCGCTACGGGATCGACCGCGCGCGTCTCACCGAGCGCGCCGAGGACCTCCGCGCGCGGGACGCCCAGGAGCGGCTCGTGGTCGAGGTCGCCAACGCCTACTGGGAGCTGATCGCGGCGCGCGAGTCGTCGCGATTGGCTGTGCGCTCGGTCGAGATCGCCGAGGCCCAGCTCGGCGAGACCCGGGAGCGCTTCGACGAGGGCTTCGCCGGCTCCGGAGACGTACTCCAGCTCGAGCGCGCCCTCGGCGTGGCCCGCCAGAGCCGCGTCGTCACCGAGGCCTCCGAGCGCGCCGCCGCCCGCTCCCTGGCCCGGCGCATGGGCCTGCCGCTCGAGCCGCCCCCCGCGCTCGACCTCGTCGACCGCCCCGACCCCCCCGCCGCGGACCCCGACCCCGTCGCCGCCCTCGCCGACGCGCGCGCTGCGAACGCCGCGTACCGGCTCGCCCTCCTCGACGTGGACGTGTCCCGCCGCGCCCTCGCCGACGCCCGCAACGGTGCCCTGCCGGACCTCTCCGTGTCCGCCGCCGTGGGCCTCTCCGCCAACACGACCGGGGGTGCCGCGCTCGCCGCGCTCACGACGCAGCCGGAGCGGGCGTGGGCCCTCGGGGCGCGGCTGACCGTGCCGCTCGCGTGGTCCGGCGCGCGCGGGGAGCTGGAGCAGGCGCGCCTCGGCCTCGCGCACGTTGAGCTCGACGCCGACGGCGCTGAGCAGGACCTCGTGGCGCAGGTGCAGGCCGCGCTCGACGCGGTGGGCCGGGACCGCGCCCGCGTCGGCCTCGCGGAGGCGACGCGCCTCGCCGCGCAGATGGGCCTCGCCGCGGACCAGGAGTTGTACCGGGAGGGCCGCGGCGCCACGCGCGACGTGGTGCGCTCCCTCGAGGCGCTGGAAGAGGCGCAAGTGGCCGGATTGGCCGCACAAATCGATCTACAGGCCTCGCTCCTGGACCTCGCGCGCCTGCGCGGCCGGGTCCTGGACGAGCTGGGCGTGGGAGTCAAAAATGAACGGTGAAGCCTTGTTCGAAGCCCTCGTCGCCCTCGATGTCGACGCCGCCCACAAGCTGTTGCGCGCGGAGCGCGCCCTGGCGCGCGCCCGGGACGCAACGCGCGGCAGCACGCCGCTGCACTTCGCGGCCCACCGCGGGCTCGTGACCCTCGTGGACGCGCTGCTCGTCGCCGGGGCGGACGTGCACGCGCGCGAGGAGGCGAGCGGGGCGACCGCGATGCACTGGGCCGCCGAGGCCGGTCAGCTCGAGGCCGCGCGGCGGCTCGGCCGCGCCGGGGCCCGCCTCACCGACGTCGACGACTGGTACGGCCTCACGCCGCTCGGCTGGGGCACCGTCGTCGACCACGCCCCCGCGCTCCGCGCCGACCGCCCCGCCACCCTCGCGGCCCTCCGCCGCGCCGGCGCCCGGCCCGACCTCTTCACGGCCGTCGCCGAGGAGCGCTACGACGAGATCACGCTGCTCGCGCGCGACACGCACGCCGACCGCCTCGGCTTCGCCGCGGACGGGTACACCGCGCTCCACCTCGCCGCCGAGCGCGGCACCGCGCCCACGGTCACGATGCTGCTCCAGAACGGCGCGGACCCCCTCGCGCGCTCCACCTCCGGCCTCACGCCCCTCGCCGTGGCGCGCCGCGCGAAGAACACCGCCACCGCCCGCGCCCTCCGCGCGAGCCCGGCGAGGACGACGCCTCCGTCGCCCTCGTCACCGGCGACGACGCGGCGCTCAAGGCCT
>CAJBVW010000382.1 GCA_903959175.1 uncultured Pseudomonadota bacterium | reverse complement strand
GCCCCCTCGTCGCAACCGTCTACTTCACCCGAAGCCATATTGTAGCTTCTCAGATGATAAATCCGCCCCACCATTTCGCCGACCTGGGTGGAATTCTCCCGAAAAAAGTTAAGAAGTCTTCGCGTTAGGCTCACCAACTCCTCGAAAGGCCGCCGCAAGGTGGCCTTTCTTCGGTTTTGGGGCGGTGGGAGGGTCAGCCGGCCTTCTGCTGCTCCACCGCCTCCACGAGCCGCCGCGCAGCATCGCGCAGGAACTCCGACCGCGAGCGCTCGCCACGCGCCGCGTCGAGCCGCGCGAGCTCGGGCTTCGACAGCATGGCGATCACGCGCTCCTCCAGCGGCTCGGCCGGCTTCCGGCCCGGCTTCTGACCGGGCGGGAGCGGCTCGCCGTAGTGGTCGCGCCACGCCGCCTCGGCCAGGGCACGGTTGACGTCCGTCAACGATGGATCGACGAAACGCAGGGCGTCGCCCGTGTCGGGGTCTCGACAGCGCTCGCACAGCCACGCTCGCTGCGGAACGGCCAGCACCCGCTCCCCGCGCCGAACGCGGACGGAGGTGTCCTCCAGGCGGGCCGCGCAGTCGCCCTGCACGCATGACGTCGGACGGTTCGGGTTCATTGTTCGTCCTCGGGGTGGAAGTTCTCGGGGTGGAAGCTCACGACGACCATGAGGGTCGTGCCCTGCTGGGCCAGCCGGATCCAGAGCCTGCCCTCGGGCTCGATGATCTCGGGGGTGAACACCCAGATCGCGTCGAAGGCGCCGTACCGAGGCGCTTCGCGACGCAGGAAGTCGTCAGGCCCCAGGTCGTCCAGGAACAGGTAGACGTCCTCGTCCTCCCATCCGTGGAGCGCGGCCTCCTCGCGGGCCTTCTCCGCGATGCGCACGCGGCCGGAGCGCCGGCACGTCCGGACGACGGCGAGGAAGGCGAGAAGTTCGGGGCGCGGGACATGCACATCGAAAGCTTAGCACGGAGATCGGTGTTGGCGCGGGCGAGTGAACGACTGGCCGACGGCGTTCGAGGATACACTTCGGAGCATGGTGACCGGCCTCATCGCCCTCTTCCTCGGCTCGACGGCACGAGCCGAGGACCTGTTCACCGAAGGACCAGACGACCTCGGCCTCGGAAACGGCATCTCGGTCGCGGACGTGGACGGAGACGGTTGGGTGGACATTGTGGTCCCGTCGGCCATGTCGCTCTGGACCAACCAGGCCGGCGAGGGCTGGCTCTACACCGACATTCCGTTTCTCCACGGCTACACGGAGGGGCAGTACGGCGCCTCGCTCGGGGACTACGACGGCGACGGGCTGCCCGACCTCGTGAGCGAGCCCCGGGGTGGGTATGCCGAGCTCCTTCGGAACACGGGAGGGGCGTTCGAGCTGTTCGCGGATGGGTACTTCGCCGATCCGCCGGGCTCCTAGGACGCCGAGACCGCGGCCTGGATCGACGCCGACAGCGACGGCCTCCTCGATGTCTTCGTCCCCGCCTACTACGGGAGGAGCGGCGGACGTTGATGCGTGCGACGGGGCGGCCATCACCGGGGCCGAGCTCGACACAACGACCCGCAGCGTCTCCATCCGGTGGCGCGAGCGGACCGATGGCACCCCCGACGAGGTGTACGTCGAGCCGACCGACACGGGCGAGGACACTGGCACCGTGGTCGACACCGCAGACGACTCCGGTGCCGACACCGCAGACTCAGCGGCATCCAGGGACGACAGCGGTGGATCCGCCGGGGGCCCCGGCCCGGAGGGTTGCGGCTGCGCCTCGGCCGCCGCGGCGCGGGGGAGTGTCGGTGTCCTGGTGCTCGCGATGGGGTGGGGTGTCCGGCGGCGTCGCGCGAATGTGCGCGTCTGACACAGGATTAGCTTGTGTGAAGCGCCCGAACCATCTCCCCGAGTACGCCCGCGTTGCCACGGCACCAGTTAAGAATTCTTCCCGTTAGGCTCACCATTACTTTTCGGCGTTGAACCTTGATCCGGAGGGGCGACCCCCAACGGGATTCGAACCTACCCGCCGCGGGAGGAGCCAGTTGCCGTCAGGCATGCCTCCAGGTTGTCCGCGAACGCTCTAAGTTCCTCGAATTCCCACCGGTCCGTGAACGCCAGCTCGAAGGCGAACCGACCTCGCCATCCTTCACCGGTCGCGAACTGCGCAAGCCGGCCGCGGACACCGAGGTGGCCGGCCGCGTCGATCCTCTCGATCGAGAGCGCGAGCTCGCCTGGGGAGATCGACTCCAACGACGCCCGCCCGTCGAGCCGCTCGTACAGCGTTCGAGCCTGCGCGAGGAACGCTGCCATCGCATCGCCGAGCACCCAGACATCCGCGGTCCCGGTGAACGCGCCACCACGCACCTCCACCAGCAGAAGGACGTCCTCATCCGGATGGGCGGTGAGAACGCCGAGGGTGACGACCGATCGGCTCACGTCCGCAACCAGTCTTCGAGAACCAGCCCCGGGATGCGCTCGTAGTGCTTCCGGTTCCCGGTCACGAGCGTGGCGCCTCGACTCAATGCGATCGACGCGATGAACAAGTCGGCATCCGCGACAATCTGCCCGGCGGTCGCCAGCCGCGCCTTCACCTCGCCGAAGAGCCGCGCGCTCGCGAGGTCCGGCGCGAGCAACGGCAGGGTGTTGATGAACCGGATCACGAGGGCGGCGTTCGCATCGGGCTTCGCGGATTTCGCCGCCCCGTAGAACAACTCCGAGGCGGTCACCCAGGTCGTGGTGACCTCGTCGACCTCGATCGCGCGTCGCTCCAGGACCTCCTTTCGCCCACGGAGGATGCCGATGCAGGTGTCCGCGTCGAGCACCTTCACAGGTCGACGTCCCGGCCGGCGGAGCGCGCGGCGTACAGGTCAGCGACCTCGTCGTCGAACGGGCGATCGCTCACCCAGGCGCCGGCGAGAGCCAGCCACGCCTTTACCTGGCGCTGCGCCCGCTCCTCCGCGGTCTCGCGGGCGGCGAGGCCCCCCTCGATGAGCACCAGGGCCTCCTGGTTCAGGCTCCGGCGCTCGTGAGCCGCAGCGGCACGGAGCCGGATGAGCAGTTCCTCCGGGACGTCCTTCAGCGTGATCGACGACATGCACACCTCGGTGGTTCCATTATGGTGCGGAAACGGAAGTTGTCAACATCATCCTCGACACCGTCTCCCCCACCTGCGACGAATTCTCCCTGAAGTAGTTAAGAAGTCGTCGCGTTAGCCTCCCCGATTTGGTGGCGTAGGGCGCGCTGACGGTCCCGCCACTCGGTCGCGTGGCGGTCGAAGAAGGCGGAGTCGATCACCCCGTCGAGCTTGTCCAGGTACATCTGGTCGATGCGCTTCTGGATCTTCGCGCACTCCTCTTCGAGGCGGGACACGGCCTGCG
>CAJBVW010000381.1 GCA_903959175.1 uncultured Pseudomonadota bacterium | reverse complement strand
GCGCCGCCCCGGTCCCTCCGCCCGACCTTCAGTCGGAGAGCGCGCCGTCCATCCACGCCGCGCGGTCGAGCGTCCACTTCTGGAACCAGGCGACCTCGTCGGCCCAGCTCGCGCCGACGTAGGCGTTCGGGTAGACGCGCGTGCCGACGACCGGCCACCGTGCGTGGTCGCGCACCTCCGCCTCGGCCGTGCGCGCCTGCATCGTCGTGACGCGCTGGGAGAGGGCCTCGTCCGAGAGCGCGCCGTCGCGGAGGAGGGACCAACGCCCGCGAACGCGTTGCTCGAACGCCGGATCTTCGCGGAGGCGCGCCCACCAGACCGGGATCTCGGCGGTGTGCGCGCAGGTGGCGAGGTTGTCGGCGATCCAGCCCACGGGGCTGTAGCCGTTGCAGTAGTCCGCGTTGCCGAAGCCGCGGTCGACGTCCCAGATCGGACCGGCGCGCAGCTTGCCGACGCCCGGGGGCCCGTCCGCCCAGAGGTAGGCGGAGAGGCGGTAGGCGTCGACGTTGCCGCTGAGCTCGTTGAGCAGGAAGGTGTCGACCCAGGCGTCGACGTCGATCCAGGCCGCGTAGCCGAACGCGCGATCGGCGAAGTTGGGCCCCAGGAGGGCGGCCTCGAAGCCTTCGAACCAGCCCGCGACGTACGCGCTCGCCTCCGGCACGCCATCGGCGTCCGGCCAGCTGTAGTCGACCGGGGTGCCGGCCTCGGTCGTGAAGCCGGGGCCGCGTTGGCCGTCCACCTTCACGATGAAGCCGCCGTCCGCGGCGCCCGTCTCGGCGTCGACCGTCTCCGAGAGGTCGAGGCGGTCGGCCTCGGCGGTGACGCGCTCGATGAGCAGGTAGACGCCGTCGTAGGTGCCGTCGCGCACGACCTCCACGAAGGCGGTGCGCGGCTCCCAGCGGCCGGCGGGCATCGCGATGGTGCGCGCCAGGTCGAACGCCAGCGCGTTGCGCATGTACGTCTTGTCGGCGAGAGGGGCGTAGAGCACCCAGTCCGTCGCCGCGGGCAGCCCGGCGAGGGCGCAGTCGGTGTCCCCTCCGGCGGCGTCCCGGCACGCGAGGGCGTAGCTCTTCTTGTCCTGCGGGCCCGAGCCCGACTGCTCGAGGGCGATGCCGATCGCGCCGGTGAAGGCCCGCGGCGCGGCGGCGAGGTCGCTCAGCGTGCCGTCGTGGTCTTCGATGACGGCGAGCGTGCCGCCCACCTGTCGACCGAGCGGGACCTTCGCTTCCGTCGTGATCACGAACACCGGGAGGTGGCTGAAGTCGGGCGCTTCGGCGTCCCCCGTGTCAACCGGGGCGTCGCCGGTCTCCTCGGTGCCCCCGTTCGGGGTGGCCTCGTCCATGGAGAGGTCCGGCGGCGTGAGGTCTCCGTGCCAGGCGTACGTCGTGTCGCAGCCGAGCATGACGAGGGGGAGGAGCGAGGGCAGCAGATGGAGAAGGCGGGGGGTTGGCATGTACGATCAATCGGGTCCGCGCGGTGCGCGCTTCTTCACGATGTGTCACGCCGCTCGCAACGGGTGCCCCTCGTAGAGGGACTCGACGTAGCGCATGAGCGCCTCGGCGCCGCCGACGCCGAACTCCGAGATCACGGTGGCCATCTGGTAGAGCGGGCGGGCGAGGAGTGGGATCGTGGTGTTGGGCGAGGCCGCCGCGCGCTCGAGGGAGCGGGGCGAGAAGGGGGCGAAGGCGACGGCGCGCACGCGGGTGACACATCGGAAGGTGTCTCGGGAGCCGGGCACGCTGAACGCGCAGAGGAGGACCTCGCCGGGGCCGAGCGCGAGGTCGTCCAGGAAGGTGATGCCGCGCGGCGAGACCTCGACCTCGGGCAGCGCGCACCGCTCGAGCGCGTAGTGCTCCTCGCGTGCCATCCAGGCGGCGGCGGTGCGGGCGTCCGCCCCGGCGCGGTAGCGGAGCACGAGGCGGCCGGGCACGGCGGTGACGGCGCGGGTGGGGAAGGGGGAGTGGGGGTGCATCATCGGGGGCCCCCGACGGCGCGGCGCATGTGCGACGGAGGGGACGAGGACATGTGGACCTCCAGGGTAGCTCCGGTATCGGCCGGTATCGCGGGGGCCTGTAGGCGCTTCACGACGATCGCGGCGCCAGGACCCGGAGGGCCGAGCGTCGCATTCGGTCGCGGAGCGGCGTGCGCTCGCCCCTCGGCGTCAGCGCAGGACGGCCCCGTCGAGCGCGCCCACGTGCGCGTTCGTCACCCGCATCATCTCGGGGAGCGTGCGCGCCATCGCCCACGCCTGGATCTGCGGCAGGAGCGACTTGCTGGGGCTCCAGAACTGGTACGACACCGTCGAGCCGCCCTCGGGCCGCGCGCGGACCTCCCAGCTGCCGAAGGTGACGGTCTCCCAGGTGGAGTCGTCCACCCAGGGGGCGATCTGGGCCTGGTAGCGGCTCGGATCCGTGCCGTACCAGCAGGTCTTCGCGGCGGCGGCGGTGTTCTCGAGCCAGGTGCTCCCGACCACGATCTGCCGGCGGATGTGCACCGCGCCCAGCAGGATCGTGATGTCGAGCTGCTGGAAGATGTGGCCCGGGTCGAGCCGCTCGACGCGCCGGGTGCCCATCGAGGGCGGGTGCCAGTCGTCCGTCTTCTCGGGGGTGCGGAGCACGCGGGCCCACGCGGGGACGTCGTGCTCGGAGAGAAAGCTGGCGCGGGCGCCCACGAGGTCGACCCCGTGGGTGCTGGTGCGGCCGGTGACGATCGCGGGCGCGGCCGAGGCGGCCACCGGGGCAGAGAGGGCGGCGAGCACGCCCATGTCGCACTGTTCGAGGAGCGGCATCTCGGACGAGCTAACCGGAAACGGCGCGATCGGGCACCGCGACGGCGGCGCTCGGCACCGGGCGGAGCGTGAGCGCGGCAAGCGCGGGCTTCAACAGGGCGTGAGCTGCTCGTCGCCGTTGACGTTGCCGGCGTAGGTCATACCGGTCGGGACGGTGTCGCTGCAGTCGGTCGTGACGCCCCACTCGACGCTGTCGTGCACGTAGGAGTTCACGACGGTGGGCGAGGCGTTGATGATGGACACGTTCGCGTCGAGGCGCAGGCCGCCCGCCCAGCCCACCTCGACGTTGTCGAGCACGGAGTCGGCGTCGAGGGTGTTGCCGTAGAAGCCGATGCCCGCCCACGCGCCGGCCACGTAGGCGTCGTAGGCGATGAACCGGACGGGGGCGTCGGCGGTGCCGATCGCGGCGAGGGCGCCCGCGCCGTCGTCACCGATGAGCATGCGGCGTTCGTTCTGGAAGCGGAGCACGGCGCCGGCCTCGATGGTGAGGATCGCGGGATCGTCGGCGGTGCCCTGCACGGCGATGTTGGTGTCGATGCGGTAGTCCCAGGCGAACGCGCCCCAGGTGGCGGAGAGGCTCACCTCGCCGTCGCCGGTGAGGAAGATCACGTCCTCGTCGTTGCCCGACAGGTCCATCGTCCCGGGGAGGGAGCCGACCGCGTTCGGGACGAGCGAGAAGGGGACGGCGCAGCCAGTGACGGTGAGGTCTCCGGAGCCGGCGGCGAGCTGGCCGGAGCCGTCCACGCGGATGCCGACGGTCTCGGAGCCGGTGACGGTCACGCCCTGGAGGAGGACCGCGCTGTCTGCGATGCGCAGGGCGGCGGGCTGATCGTCGCCGCCGGCGTACTCGACGTGGACGTTGACGAGGCGGCTCTCGGGGAGGGTGCCGCGCCCGAGATCGATGCCCTTCCACGAGCCGGCCGCGGGCGCGCCGAGGGCGGTGAAGGTCACGTCCTCCGCGATGAGGGCGGAGGCGCCGCCGTCCGCCGAGAAGCCGACCGACGTGCGGTCGCCCATGCGCACCTCGACGCCGCTCGCGAGCGTGAGGATCGCGGGGCTCTCGGCGGTGTTGCCGACCTCGAAGGAGTCGAGCACGGCGTAGGGGACGCCGAGGTCCTGCCAGGTCACGCTCTCGCGGAGGGTGTTGCCGCTGACGTTGACCTGGTCGTAGAGGTTGCCGGTGTAGGCGCTGCCCTCGGCCGGCACGGTGTGGACCTGCCCGACGCCCGCGCACACGCCCGCGCCGCCGCTGTTGGTGACGACGATGTCCTTGGCGCCCGCGGCGAGCATGCCGCCCTCGGTGAGCTTGAGGCCGCAGAGCTCGGCGCCGTCGATGGAGAGGCCTTCCACGGTGACGGTGGCGCCCTCGACGTAGACGCCGGCGGTGCGGTCGCTCCCGCCGTCCACGAGCTGCACATGGGAGAGGCGGGCGGTGGTCGCGTTCGGCTTGATGGAGAGGCCGCCCCAGCGCGTGCCGTCGCCGGCGTCCGCGACGGCGGTGAGGAGGACGGGGGCGTCCGCCGTGCCGTCGATGACGATGCCGGCCTCGACCTCGCCGTCGCCGACCTCGATGCCATCGCCGTCGGCGAGCTCGACGTGGGCGCCGGCCTCGATGGTGAGGGTGCCCTGGAGGACCTTCACGTCGCAGGTGACGCGGTGGAGGTCCGCTGCGGCCCAGGTCTCGTCGGCCTCGATCGTGCCGCAGTGCAGGACGGGCGCGAGGTCGGAGGCGGTGTCGGTGTCGGCTGCAGAGTCGGTGTCGCCGCCGGCGGTGTCCTCGGCGCCGGTGTCCCCGTCCTTCTGGGCGGTGCAGGCGGCGAGCAGCGCGACGGGGAGGACGAACCAGGACAAGCGGGACATGGCGGGCTCCGAGACCGGCCCAGGCTAACCGGAAACGCGTCGGTCGCGCGCTATCCGGCGGCGGTCGTGCGCTCTTCGGCGGCGGTCGGCGCGGCGCGGGCGAACAGCCGCGGCAGGAGCGCGCCGGTGCGGGCCTTGTAGGCCGCCCACTCCGGGTAGCGGGACATGCTCGCCTCCTTCTTCAGGATGTTCGGGAGGAACACCGCGCCCCACACCCAGGCGAGCACGGCCCACGGGGCCCAGTGGCCGGCGACGAGGGCGAAGCTGCCGTAGAGCATCATCTCGCCCAGGTAGTTGGGGTGGCGCACGCGGGCGAAGAAGCCGTCCGTCACGAGGCCACGCTTGGCCTTGAGCACGAAGTATTTTTGTGCGTCGCTCCCCATCATGATCACCACGCCGAGCGCGTAGATCAGCGTCGCGACGGCAAGGCGAGCCGGCGGGGCCTCGATGCCGCCGACGACGATGAGCACGGGCGCGATCCAATACAGGCCGAGGACCAGCAGCCAGGCGTTGAGCGCGCCGCCGAAGGTCACGCGCTGCTCCCAGCCGGGGTCGGGGAAGGTGCGGTCCTTCAGGAGCCAGCAGAGGCCGTAGCTGCCGTGGAGGGCCGCGTAGATCCAGGCGGTGGGGCTCCAGTTCCCGGTGACGGCCATCAGCAGGAGCACGAAGGGGAGGGTGCCGCCCTTCTGGAGGTTGATGACCCAGGAGAGCTTCAGTACCCGCGGCCCGCCCAGGAAGTCGGCCTGGAGGTAGTCGCGCAGGCGGAGCCACTGGACGAGGAGAGGGTGCATCGAAGGGGGGTATCTCCTCCTCGCGCCCCCGGCACCCGCGGTCGGGGAGGCCAGGGCAGACGGACCGCCGCGGCGGCGGCCGCTGCGGGAGCGGAAGGGCGGGGCGAGGGGCCCGCTGCGATCCTGTCCCCCCCGTTCGCCGCGCCCGGCATATGGGCCCCCCATGCATCACCTGGGCAACGAGCTCGGACCCGCGACCGCGCCGCCCGCAGGCCCGGTGCGCACGCTCCGCTACGATCAGCCCGTCGCCGTCATCGGCGACATCCACGGCCGCGCCGACCTCCTCGCGCGCCTGCTCCTGAAGCTCCCCGCCGGGATCCCCGTGCTCGTGACGGGGGATGTGGGGGACCGCGGCCCCGACACCCGCGGCGTCATCGATCAGCTCGTGGCCCGCGGCGCGACCGGCGCGCGCGGCAACCACGACGAGTGGCTGTGCACCTGGGCCAACGGTGGCGGCTTCGACCCGTTCGCGATCAGCCCGAAGATGGGCGGCCTCGCGACGCTCCTCTCCTACGGCGTCGTCGGCCTGGACCCCGTCGCGATCGAGGCGCAGGCGCACCGGGTCCCCCCCGACCACGCGCTCTGGCTCTCTGAGCTCGCCGTCGCCGTCGACCTCGAGGTCATGGGCGCCCCGTTCTGGGTCATCCACGCGGGCGTCCCCGCCACGGTCAACCTCCGCGGCCTCGCTTTCCGCGAGGTCGTGCCCCACCTCGCCGCGCGCCACCCCGCCACGCTCCTCTGGCCCTCCAACGATCCGGCCGAGATGCTCGCCGTCGATCGCCCGGTCATCATGGGGCACGTCCGCCGGCGCGCCCCCGCCGACTTCGGCAGCGTGATCGCCATCGATACGGGGGCCGGCACCTCTACCGGCGGGGCGCTCACCGCCGTCGTGTTGCCCGAGCGGAAGTTCGTCAGCGTGGTCTGAACGATTCGGGGTACCCGCCATGGGCTGCGGCTCCTGTGGCGCCCGCCCCGATCGCCCCCACACCTTCATCGCGCACGCGCCTCCCCGACACCCAAGGGGTGCGCGTCGCCGAGCGCGCCACCCGCGCTTCGTGGCGCTCCCGACGCCGATGGAGACGGAGGGCGGGCGTCGGTGGTAGCCCCGTAGCGCGCTCTCAGCTCCGCCCGGCGATCGGCGCCACGCGCCCCTTGTGCTCCCAATACAGGCGGTAGCCCGGGAGGCGCGGCAGGTGCGTCAACGACGGCGGCTCCTTGCGGATCCCACGCACCTGGTGGAAGGTCGCCGTGCGCGCGGCCACCTGGTACTCGATCTCGTACTTCGCCTCGCCGGTGTCCAGCGTGCGCGGAAACTTGCGTTCGAGCTCCTCGGCGAGCTCGGGAGAGGGCGCCGGGGGCACGAGGTCCTCCACGCCCAGGAGGGCGAGCTCGTCGCCGCTCTCCAGGCCGAGCTCCGTCAGCCGCGCCAGGAGCCACTCGGGGAGCGGCAGGAGCGCCGGGGCCCCGGAGACCTGCGCCGCGAGCGCTGCGACCTTGTAGCGCTCCTCCAGGGCCGCGCGGAGGCCCTGAGCCTTCATCAGGCGCCCCGCCACCATCAGGTCGCGGATCGCGACGCGCGCGACCTCCCCCCTGGGCACCTCCTCCCGCGTCGCCAGAACCTTCCCCGCGTAGACGTGGGAGACGGTCACCACGAGTTGGTCGTCCACCAGCTCGGGCTTGCTCGCCTTGGTCTCGCCCAGGCCCGCCGCCGCCAGCCACGGGAGGGGCACGGGCATCGCCGCGGTGACGAGGAGCCCGCTGCCCGCGTGCCCCTGCGCCGCGACCGCCCGCGAGTCGAGCACGATCAGCGCCTCGGTGTCGGCGGGGCGCAGCGCGCTGTCCCCGTCGAGCTCCATCTCCGTGCCGCCGGCGGCCCAGGTGTACCGGCCCCGCTTGTGGTCCCGCCGCACATGCGCGCAGCCGGGCCACACCTGGACCAACAGCTCCGCGAGCGGACGCCGCGGCACCGCGCCCGCCCAGCGCGGGTCCCCGAAGCCGAGCTTGCGGAAGCGCCCCGCGGCCTGGCGCGCCTCGTCGAGGGCCTTGGCGTCGAGGTCGTGGCGGTGCGGCTCCCCCGCGCGGACGGCCTCGATCAGCGCGACGGCGTCGCACCCGTCGGCCCGCAGGTCGTCGGCGCCGCGGAAGCCCCCGCGATCGGAGCGTCGGAAGAGGGGCCGGTCCACGCTGAGCGCCGCGGCCAGGAGCAACGTCGGCTCGGCGAGCCCGGGCACGAGATCCCCCTCGACCAACAGCCGCGCCAACCCGACGTCCAGCGGCAGCGAGAACAGCCGCACGCCGGCCTCGGTGATGGCGCCGTCCTTGACACACCCGAGCGCGGTCAGCTCGGCCATCGCCGCCGCAACCGCGAAGGACTTGGGCCGGTCGAGCCACGGGAGATCCATCCCGCGCGGGCTGCACGCCAGCGCGGAGAGGGTGAGGGAGACCAGGGAGCCCCGGTGGATCTCGGGGATCGTGACCTCCGCGAGCTGGCTCGACTCGCTCCACAAGCGGACGCACACGCCGGGGCCCAATCGCCCCGCGCGGCCGGCGCGCTGCTCCGCCGAGTCGCGCGCGATCGGCAGGAGGCTGAGGTAGCCGCGGCCGGCGCGGTACACCATGCCGCGCACCAACCCGCTGTCGATGACCACGCCCACGCCGGGGATCGTCAAGCTCGTCTCGGCCACGTTGGTCGTGAGCACCACCCGGCGGCGCCGCCCGGCGCCCGCGCGCGGCCGGAGCACGTCGCCCTGGTCGCGTACCGTCATGCCGCCGTGCAGGGTGGCGATCTCCCACCGCCCGAGGGCGTCCAACGTCTGCGCCGCACGCGCGATCTCCGCCTTCCCCGGCAGGAACACGAGCACGTCGCCGGGGTCGGCGGCGCAGGACTCCAACGCGGCGACGAGCCTTTCCTCGAGCCCTCGCTTGGTTGGGAGCGCCGCCTCGCCGGGCCGCCACCGCACCTCGATGGGGAACGTGCGGCCCTGCCCGCCGATGTGTACGCCGCCGAGGTGCTCCGCCAGGCGCTCGGCCTGGATCGTCGCCGACATCACGACGAGCGCGAACGGGGGCGCGTCCGGTTGCTTGAGCCGCTCCTGGAGGAGGCACAACAACAGGTCCGTGTCGAAGGCGCGCTCGTGGAACTCGTCGAGCACCACCGCGCCGTAGGCGGCGATGTCGCCGGACTGCACGATGCGGAGCGCCACGCCGGGCGTGACGAAGGTGATGGCGGCGTCGTCCGCCACGCGCCGCTCGTCGCGCACGATCCAGCCGACGTCAGTGCCGGCGGGGCACCCGCGCAGCTCGGCCACGCGCACCGCGAGCGCGCGGCAAGCCACCCGCCGCGGCTCGATCACCAGCACGCGCCCCAGCGCCGTCAGGAGCGGCGGTACACACGTCGACTTGCCGGAGCCAGTGGCGGCCGAGACGACGACGGGTCCGCGGCGCGCCGCCTCGAGGACGCGCGGGAGGATCGGGGTGATCGGGAGCGGTTCGGGGGTGGGGGGCATGGGCGGGGTGGATAGCCCGGTGGAGGGGCGTCAGCCTCCGAGCGGGTCGAGGCCGTCGCGATGCGGGGCGGCCCGGCGGCGCGGACGCAGCCGTCGGCACCTTCCAGGCTCGCTCTCGCTCGGTCCGCCCGCGCGGCGCGGGCGGGACCGGCGGCCGGGGGCCGCCGCCCTCCAGGCGCCTGCCGCGACGACGCGCGGGACCTCCCGGCGACCTTGGATGGGGTGTAGAACTCCCACATGAAGCCCACCCCTACGGGGTCGGTCGAGCGCCGGGCCAGGCACAGGCTTGATCGCCCATGATCGTCGAGACCCGCGCGAACGACTCCAGCGGAGGTCGCCGAACCTTGCGGCTCCCGTAACGAATCGCGAGCGTGGCGCTGCGCCCGGGGCGAGGACGCGCGCTATCGCCTCGTTCGCCGCCCCTCCTTCCACGCGTTACTTTCGAGGAATGCAAGTCCTTCCAAAAGAACCCGTCGGCATCAGCCCGCGAGTGGACTGCGTCTTCCGCGCCCTGCTCGCCGATCCCGATCACGTCGATCGCCTGGTAGACTTCCTCAACGCCGTGCTCCAGCGCCCGTCGGCGATCGTCTCCGTGCAGCTCCGGAACCCGATCCAGCCCTCGGAGTTCGTCGACGACGGGCAGATCGTCGTCGACGTGATCGCGACCGATGCGGCCGGTCAGGTGTTTCAGGTCGAGATGCAGAGCTGGAACCACGCCGCGCTCCGGGAGCGGATGTTGTACGCGTGGGCGACGCTGTACAAGGCGCAGCTCGAAAAAGGGGACAAGTACACCGAGCTACGCCCGGTCGTGTCCATCTGGATCATGGACGAGAACACCTTTCGCGGCGCGACCGGCTTTCATCATCGCTTCCGTGTCCGCGACGATGCCGGCATCCTTGAGCTAAGCTCGCATCTGGAGCTTCACGTTCTTGAACTCGATCGCTGGCGACAACGTCCTGACCTCTCGACGCCGCCGGGGCTGCTCGGCTGGATGCGCTTCTTCACGGAAGCGGAGACGTGGCGAGAGGTGCCCCGCGATATCGACACACCCGTCCTGGAGAGCGCCATGGCCGTGCTGACTGACTTTCAGACCAATGCTGCGCGGAACGACCTCTACCGGTCGCGCTTGGACTACTTGCGCGTTCAGAACACGATGGCGGACGAGCTGGCGCAGGCGCT
>CAJBVW010000380.1 GCA_903959175.1 uncultured Pseudomonadota bacterium | reverse complement strand
GCGGGCGGCGCCACGGCGACGACGGCCGACGGGGCGGGTGCGGGCGTCGGGGCGGCCGGGGTGGGCCCCCACCCGGAGGGGTACCGGAGGACGAGGAAGATCAGCGCGGCGGTGGGCACGAGCGCGCCGGCGAAGGCGGCGATGACCGTCCCGCGGAGGGCGAGGCCGGGCGCGGCCATCACGATCGGCGGGGGCATGAGCGCCGGCGGCGGCACGATGATGGTGGGGGGCGGCGCGAGGGCGAGGGCCTCGAGCTCAGCGAGGAGCAGGCGCGCGGAGGGGTAGCGCTTCGCGGGCGCGACCTGGAGGCAGCGCTCGGCCACGTCCCGCAGCTTGTCGACGAGGCCGTTGTTGCCGTCGCGCGCCAGCCGCGGGGGCTCCTCGGCGAGGCGGGTGAGCTTCACCTCGGTCGCGGTGCCCTCGTAGGGCGGGCGGCCGGCGAGCGCGCGGTAGAGGATCGCGCCGACCGCGTAGATGTCCGCGGCCTCGTCGGGCTCCTGCCCGGCGTGCACCTCGGGCGGCCAGGCGAGTGCGCACTCTACGTCGTCGCTCTCGGCGAGGGTCGCGGCGGTGACCTCGAGCCCGTAGCGCCCGACCTGGGCGACCTCCGCCCCCGCGCCGCCGCGCCACACGCGGGGACCGATGACGATGTGGTCCGCCCGCAGGCAGCGGTGGGTGACGCCGGCCTCGTGCAGGGCGACCAGCGCGCCCGCGATGTCCGCGGCCACGGCGACGATGCGATCCGGCCCGAGGGAGCCGCGCTCGATGAGCTCGGCCAGGGTCGATCCGTAGAGGAGGTCTTCGGTGGCGAAGCAGACGCCATCGGGGCCGCGGCCGGCCTCGTGCACGGGCGCGAGGCTCGGGTGCCGCATGCGGGAGAGCACGCCCGCCTCACGCAGGAAGCGCTCCTCGAGGGCGTTCCGGGCGTCGGGGTCGAGGTTCAGGTCGAGCATCGTGAGCACGACGCGGCGCACCAGCGGCTCCTGCACCGCGACGTAGCGCTCGGCGCCCCCCGTCTTCCCGAGGTGCTCCTCGAAGCGGTAGCGCCCGGCGAAGAGCACGTCGGATCCGAGCTCTCGGGCGGGCGCCGGGGCGTCGCCGACGGTCCGGACGACCTCCACGACCTCGGCCGCGAAGTTGAAGTGATCGAGCGTGTCTTCTTCCTCGGTCGCGCGCATCCGCAGGCGCAGGGGCGCGGGGCGATCCGCGCGCTCGTCCGTGGGCGTGGGCAGCACGGTGATCCGCGCTGCCGTCTCGCTGGGGTTGCGCCCCCCCGCGACCCGCAAGCCGACGACCGTGCGCCAACCGCCTACCGGGCGATCCGCGCTGCAGCGGGGACAGGTCGTGTCAGTCGCGTCCGCCGAGGTGCCGCACGCGGGGCAATCGAGGGGGCGAGATTGGAGACGATGGAGGGGGGGGCGGGTTTCCAGGGCCATGCGTCCGCGATCGTACACCAGACTCGACCGCCCCGTCCCGTCGTCAGCGCGCGGGGCGCTCCGCCAGCGCCGCCGCCACCTTCTCCCCGCAGCGGATGCTCCCCTCCACCCACGGCGGGTTGAACGCCGCCCGGGCTACGTGGGCCGGATGCGCCTCCTCCTCTCGCCGACCAGCCCCTTCGCCCGCAAGGTCCACGCCGTCCTCCTCGAGAAGGGCCTCCCCTTCGAGACGGTGTACCTGACCCCCGCGGACGCGACCGTCTCCGCCGCCAACCCGCTCGGCAAGATCCCCGCGCTCCTGCGTGACGACGACTCCGCCCTCTACGACTCCGCCCTCTACGACTCCGCCGTCATCGTGCAGTACCTCGAGGCCATCGCCCCGACGCCCGCGGTCTTCCCCGCCGATCCGCTCGCGCGCATCGAGGTCCTCCGCTGGGAGGCCCTGTGCGACGGCGTCTGCGACGCCACCGTGCTCCGCATGGTCGAGGGCCGCCGCGTCTCCGAGAAGCAAGAGCCGAAGTGGATCGCCCACCAGGAGGGCAAGATGCGCGCCGGCCTCGTCGCCATCGAGGCCGAGCTCGGCGGCCGCACCTACGCCGTCGGGGGCGCCTTCAGCCTCGCCGACATCGCGATCGTGATGACCGTCGGGTACGTCACCCTCCGCGCACCGGAGCTCCTCGCCCCGCACGACGCCCTCGTGCGCTGGGCCGCGACGCACGCCGAGCGCCCCAGCCTCGCGATGACGGCGCCGCCCGCCGCGTAGTCAGGCCTGGATCCAGTCGAGCCGGTTGCGGTAGTAGAGCACCAGCTCGCTGTCCAGCTTCAACGCACCGTTGATGGGCTCCATCGCGCGCTTCTTGTGGAAGCTCGCGAAGCGGGCGATGGCCTCGTCCAGCACGCCCTCGGCGGTGGTCGGGCCGACGCGCTTGAGGTGCGCGACGCCCTTCGCCGCGCGGTCGATGTTCGCGAGGACCGCCGCGCGGTCCACCACGCGGGCCCCCGGGTGGAGCCGCACGAGCCGCCAGGTGTCGAGCCCCTGGTGCCGCGCCCGCAGCGCCTCCCAGGCGGCCCACGCTGCGAGGTGGGTGGGTTGGACCACGAAGTCCCGGTGGTAGGCCTCGGACAGCCGCTCGGCCACGCGCGCGGTGTAGACGTGGTCGCGCTGCTCGTCGCGGACCACGCGCCCGTCGCGATCGCAGACGTAGCCGCGCCGGTCGATCACGTTCCCGTGTGGATCCAACGACTCACCCGCGTCGTTGACACGGTTGCCGGCGATGTCCATGGGGTCCCCGAAGACGACGTGCACCGCGGCGTCGAGCCCCATGAGCCGACGCACGAACGAGGCGACCTGCCGGGAGTCGGCGAACTCGTCGTCCATGATGATGTACCGCTGCTTTCCCTCCTCCGCGAGGGCGTCGGCGATGAGGGTCTCCGCCTCGAGCACGAGGCCGATGGAGAGCGTGCACGGGACGATGAACACGTCGGGGTTGGCGCTCCCGGCCTCGAGGTTCTCCTGCCACGCGGCGAGCCCCGTGCCGAGGAGCCCCTTCTTCAGGTGCTTCTCTAGCCGGCCCGAGCGGGAGCGTGTACCGCCGGGGAAGAACAACGAGTGGCAGCGGCGGCGGAGGATCTCGATCGAGTAGTCCTTCAGCGACTCCTTGTAGAGCCGGTTGCGCTTACGACGGTCGACCGTGTAGGCGCCGAGCCGTTGCATGAAGAACGCCATGAGCGGGTTCGAGAAGAGGTTGAGCCCGGCCCCGTAGGCGAACGGAGGCAGGCCCGCGGCGTAGAGCGCGTAGCCGAGGAGCGGCGAGTCGAGGTTGGAGACGTGCGTGGGCGCCAGGATCAACGTGGCGTTCCCGGCCATGCGCCGGATGCGGTCGAGCGGGCCGTCTACACACATGCGCGAGGCGGGGTCGATGTCGCCGAGGAGGAGGTCCCGGCCGCGCGAGGCCGTGAGCAGCCGCGTGAGCACGCGCGGGAGGATGCGCGTGGCGAAGCGATAGGTGCGCGGCGAGAAGGGGTTGTGGATCTCGCGGCCGTAGGTCGACACCAGCGCGTCGAGCGCGGCGTCCATCTCGCTGCGGCGCATGTCCCGTAGGGTGTTCGCCGCTTGTTCGACGGCGGAGACGTAGGCCGGGTCCCCGCCGCTCTCCTCGAGCCGCTTGCGCTCGTGGAACACGGTGTCCGCGAGCAGGTCGGCGATGGCGGCGTCGGGCATCGCGGCGAGGCGGGCCCGCGAGCGCGTGACGAGCGCGGCGGCGATTACGTCGTCGGACGGGGAGTCGAAGAGGGCGGGGCGTTCGGGGGGCATGCCGGCAGCCTATCCGTGCCCCGCTCCGCGCCCCACCGCCTGGGGCGTCCATGCCCCAGCTCCGCGGCAAAGGCCCGGGAATCGGGGTGCTGGCGGTTGGCACCGGACTTGCTAAGGGGAATAGCGGAGCCCTCGCCATGCGCCTCACCCTCCCCGTCGTCCTCGCCTCCTGCTCCGCCCTCCTCACCGGGTGCGGCGAGCTCGGCCTCGCCACGGTCACCATCGCCGACGGCGCCGCGATCGTGGCGGTCGCGCCCACCGGCGAGATCCGATTCGAGGACGCCAGCCCCGACGGCCGCTCCAAGTCGGAGGAGGTCACCATCGGGTCGGACGGGGACGTCGCGGTCTACGTCGCGGACGTGTGGGTCGAGACAGACGACGGCGCCACCTTCTTCCTCAACGAGGACCTCCCGTTCCCCAAGAACATGGAGCCCGGCGAGGCCATCCCCATCACGCTGCGCTTCCAGCCCCCGCGCGCCGGCGACTTCCACGGCACGCTCCTCATCGAGTCGGGCACCGACGGCACCGTGCTCGAACGCCCGCTCTTCGGCACCGGCTGCGCGGACGACGACGGCAACGGCCGCTGCTGAGCCGCGCGGCTCCGCGGTCGAGACGCAGCTTGACCGCCCCTGCCGATCGGCGCCGGGGTGAGCATGTTAGTCGGCCTGGATGTCTGGAACCCGCATACGCGTCACGCTTGCCCGTCGCTCGCCCGACTTCGTCGCGGCGGACGATGATGCCTTCGGGCGCGGCCTCGTCGCGCGCGTGCTCAAGGTCGTCGGGCGCGGCCCGCTGCCGCCCGCGGTGTTCCTGTTCCGCGCGGACGACGTGCAGATCATCTACGTCGCGCCGCTGCTCGCGGGCGTGAAGGACCCCCACCGCGTCCTCGCCTCGCTCGCGGGCCAGCCCGGCGTCGAGTCGATGGCGATCCTCGGGCGCTTCACCCAGCGGCAGAAGGGGGCCGAGCCGCGCAGGCTCGCCGGCACCTTCGTCGAATGGGCGGACGGTCGCTGGTGGGCCTCCTGGCGCCCCGTGGACAACGCCGGCCGCCTCATCCCGACCGACGAGGACGAGGTCCTCCGCGCCGTCGACCACCGCTCTCGCCCCGGCGGCCTCGGCGGCTGGTTCACCCGCGCCCGCTTCGAGGGCATCCGCGCGGAGCTCACGCCGATGTCGGAGCCCGTGGTGGACGAGACCGTCAACTAACCCGGTGCCGCTACCCCGGAACCGCGAATAACGCGCCTTCGCGCGACCAGATCCACAGGTCATTCCCCACGCGCGCGGCGCCGTCCGCGGGGAGCGGCCACTCGGTGTCGCCGACGGCCACGACGCTCTCGGCGTCCTCCGTGGGGAGGGTCACACCTTCGGGGCACGGCGCGGGCGCCGCCTTCCACGGGAAGCGCTGGTGGGTGCGGTCGAGGGGGGCACCGGCGAGGGTGAAGCGGCCGACCTCGCCGTCGAGCGTCGCGACGACGAGCATGTCGCCGTCGAGGCGGGCGGCGTCCACCGCGTCCTCGTCGCCGCAGAGCCGGTGGGGGAAGCGCGCGCCGCCGAGCACGCGGACGTCGGTGTCGTCGACGTGTACGGTGCGCTCGCCGTCGGTCGCGCAGACGCCCTCGCGGAGGTCCGCCACGCCACGGGTGCCGGAGGTGAGGTCCCACACGGCGCCGCCGGGGCCCGCGAGGACCGGGCCCGCCATCGCCGGGGTTGCGCCCGCGAAGCCGTCGAGGAGCACGGCGCCGGCGGCGTCCACGAGGGTGCCGCGCTCGCCGTCCCAGAGCACGGGGCCCGGCGCGAAGCCGACGGGGACGTAGGCGCCCTCCCACTTCTTGCGCACGGCGCCCGTCGTCAGGTCGATCCACACGACACCGTCGGGGAACGCGGCGAGGACGGTCAGGCCGTCGTTCGAGAAGCGCGCGGTCTCGCTGGCGAGGGGCAGGCCGACGCGCACGGTGAGGCCGCGCGGGGCGGCGACCACGGCGTCCCCTTTGATGGCGACGAGGAGGCTGCCCTCGGGGCCGACGGCGAGGCCCTCGGTGGAGGGGGCGCGGCCGACGACGGAGACGCGGGCGCCGAGGCGGCAGACCACATCGAGGTCGATCCAGACGGCGCCGATGCCGGTGGCCCAGGGGCGGATCCAGCGGGTGCGGAGCGCGGCGTCCGGCAGGGGGAGGGGGCGGCCGTCCGCGAGGCGGAGGAGGCGGTGCTCGGGGACCTCGATGAAGAGGCCCAGCTCCTCGCCGGCGTGGGTGGCGAGCGGCTCGGCCTCGTCGTCGAGGAGGAGCTCCTGGACGGTGGCGGTGGCGGGGTCCACCCGGACGAAGCCGTTGCCGAGGGCGACGGTCCACCGGCGGGGGGTCGCGCAGACCTCCTCGATCTCGTCGGGGAGCTCGACAACGTCGACGTGGTCGCCCGTGCGGAGGAAGAGGCGGTCGCGCAGGGCCCAGCCGACGCGGACGCCGTCGGCGCCGATCCAGTCGGGGACGCCGGGGGCGAGCAGGCGGGGGAGGGGGCCGGTGCCGAGGGAGAGCCGCATGGGGGCGCCCCTAACATCGGCGGGGCGCGCGCGACCGACGGGCTACTCGCCCTCGCTCAACGCCACCAGCCGGCCGTTGGCGAGCCCGACCACGAGCTTGCCGCGCACGTAGACCGGGTCCCCCGTGACGGGGGCGCCGAGGGGGGCCTTCCAGACCTCGCCGCCGTCGTCGCCGTCGATGCGGTAGAGGTTGCCGTCGCTGTTGCCGGCGTAGATCTGGCCTTCCACGAGGAGGGGCTGCGCGGCGAACTCGCCGAAGCCCTCGGCGGCCCAGGCGCGCTCGCCGGTGGCGCGGTCGAGGGCGTAGACGTGGCCGTCCTTGTCGGGGACGTAGACGTGGCGGCCGACGGAGAGGGGGCCCGCGGGCTGGAACTCGGTGCGTTGGCGCCACACTTCCTTGCCGGCGCGGTCGAAGGCGACGACGCCGCCGGGCTCGCCCGCGGCGGCCGCGATGGGGACGTAGACGTGGTCGGCGTCGAGCGCGGGGCCCTCGGCGGCGGCGGCCGGGAGGGTGGCCTGCCAGACCACGCCGCCCGCGTTGACCGCGAGGAGCGCGCCCTCGAGCGTCGTGACGTAGATCGTGTCACCGTCGGCCGCGGCGCCGCCGACCGCGGAGAGCGCGACCTCGTGGCCCCAGCCCGCGGTGGAGGAGACCAGGCCGTGCACGGTGACCCACGCGACCGCGCCGTTGGCGACCTGCACGGGGAGGCCGCGCACGGGGCCGCCGCCCGGCGAAGAGCGGAGGGTGGCGCCGTTGCGGGGGTCGAGCACGACGACGGGGCCGGTGTCGGTGCCGACGACGGGGCCGAGCTCGGTGACGCCGACGCCGCCGGAGGCGAGGGAGCGGATGTTCCAGACGGGGTTGCCGTCGAGGTCGAAGCAGTAGACGCGGCCCTCGACCACGGCGTAGACGCGCTCCCCGTCGGAGGTGACGGGCTCGGTGATCGGGCCGGGGAGCATGCGGCTCCACGCCTCGGTCGGCGGGCGGAGCATCGGCGCGCCGTCATACACGCCTGCGCGCCAGGACGCGGGGGGCGGCGGCGGGAAGGCCGGCGCGGCGGCCTCGGGGGCGGGCGGCGCCATGTCGGGCGCGGCGCGGACGGGCACCTGGGTGGTGGCGCAGGCGAGGAGGGCGAGGATCAACGGGAGTCTCCGCGGAAGCGATAGCCCATGCCGCGCACCGTCAGGAAGTGCGCGGGCTCGTCGGGATTGTCGAGCTTCTGGCGGAGGCGGGTGATGAAGTTGTCGACCGTGCGCTCGGTGCCGAAGTAGTTCTCGCCCCAGACGCCGTCCAGGATCATCTGGCGGGTCACGACGCGGCCCTCGCGGCTCGACAGGTACTTGAGCAGCTCGAGCTCGCGCACGGTCAGCTCGACGGTGGCGCCGGCCCGGCGGACCTCTCCCGCGGTGAAGTCGGCCGCGACATCCCCGAAGAGGAGGAGCTTGCCCTGGGGCGCCGGCTTGCTGCGTCGCAACAGCGCCTTCACCCGCGCGAGCAGCTCTTGGAGGCCGAAGGGCTTGGTGACGTAGTCGTCCGCGCCCAGGTCGAGGCCCTGCACGCGGTCCATCTCGGTGCCCTTGGCGGAGAGCACGAGGATCGCGACGTTGGAGCCGCGCCGCCGCAGCTCGCGGCACACCTCGTACCCGCTCAATCCGGGCAGCATGATGTCGAGCACGACGAGGTCGGGCTTCCACTCCTGGGCGCAGAGGAGGCCGGCGGGGCCGTCCGACGCGGTGCGGATCTGGTAGCCCTCCAGGCCCAGGTTGAGCTCGAGCCCCTTGAGGATGCTGGCGTCGTCTTCGACGAGGAGGATTCGGTCGCTCACGATCGGCAATGTACCGGCTCGGGGAGGTTCCCGCCGAAGATCCGTTCACGCCCGTGCCCTCCCTGTCGGGCGAGCCCGCGGGTGCGGAGGTCTCGCTCGACGGGGCGATGCTCGTCCGAGCCACTCCGCGGCGCGGAAGGGGAGGTAGTTCGTCAGTTCTCGAGGAAGGCGCCCTCGAAGGCGACCTCGTCGCCGCGCGGGGTCTGGAGGGTGCCGCTCCAAGCGAGGGCGAGGCCGTCGCTCCCGAAGGCGCCGGTCAGCGCGTAGGTCTCGTCGCCGTCGGGGAAGCGCTGGACGGCGTCGCCGGCGGCGGAGTCGTCGGCCGCGAGGACGCCGGTGAGCGTGATGGGGAGCTCGTCGGGCACCTCGGTGCTCGTGCACAGGCCCTCGCCGCTGAAGGTGCCGTCGTACGCGACGACGATGACCACGTCGGCGGTGCAGAGCTCGCGGCGCCCATCCTCGCGGGGGTCCTCGGCGGAGAGCGAGAGGACGCCGGGGTGGTCGCCGGCGTGGGCGTTCACGTCGGTGTCCGTGTCCGTGTCCGTGTCCGTGTCCGAGTCGGTGTCGGTGTCCGAGTCGGTGTCGGTGTCGGTGTCCGCCGCGGTGTCGTCGAGGGCGGCGGTGTCGTCCTCGAGGGCGATCGGTTTGGACGTGCAGGCGGCGAGCAGGAGGACGAGCATGGAGACTCCGGTGCCCTCGTGAGCGACGGGGGCGATCAGTCGACGGGCGAGGAGGCGAGCGCCCAGACACCGGCGGCGAGCAGGGCCTCGCGCACCTCGACCGGAACCGTGGGCATGCACGGCGTATCCCCTACGGCGGCCGCGGTCCCGTCGAGGTCGTGGAGGGCCACGCCGCCGTCCGGCTCGCGCACGATCGCGAGGTGGAGGGGCGTCTCGGGGGCGGGCACCTTGGGGCGGCGGGTGCCGCGGGCGCCGAGCCAGCCGCGCCAGTCGCGGTGGGTGTGGACGACGGCGACGCCGGGCGCGCGGGTGACGGGACCGGCGGGGGCCGGGGAGGCGCGGAGCGTCGCGACGGAGGTGTCCATCGGAGGCGCGGTCACGACGGTGGCCTCGAGCGCGGCGAGCTCGACGACGTCGCGGTGTTCGGGGCCGAGCGCCTCCGCGGGTAGGGCGGCGAGGTGCGCGGCGAAGCGGCGGGCGAGCGGGGCGCGGCGGAGGGTGTCCGCGGCGACGAAGCCGGCGATGACGGGCGCCGCGGCGTCCCCGAGGAGGGTGAGCGCGCGGGGGCACGCGGTCGCGAGGCCCTCGGTGACCTGGCGCGTGGAGCGGCCAAGGCCGTCGGGGAGGGCGTAGCCGGTGGCGAAGGCGTCCTCGGGGGAGGGGAGCTCGAAGTCCTCGGCGAGGGCGCGGTAGCCGGCGACGGCGGCGGCGACGTCGAGGGTGCTCGCGAAGGCGTCGAGGAGCGCGTCGAGCCCGGCGGCGGCCTCGCCCTCGCAGTCCGCGTGGATCGTCGTGAGGCGCCACCCCACGTCCTGCGCGATCCACCGGCGGCGGTCGGCGTCCCAGGGGGACAGCGCGGCGCCGTCGCGGAGGGCGGCGATCACGGCCTCGACCCGCGCGGTGAGCGCGTCGAGGGTGGCGTGCCGGCCGGTGCCGTCGGGGACGAAGCGCTCGATCCATCCGTGGAACGCCGGAGAACCGACGCGGCGCCCGTGCGCGGCGGCCCACGCGAGACCGTCGGAGGCGAGCTCGAGCGTGGCCCAGCGGTGGGAGACGGAGCGGCCGAGGCGGCGGGTCTCGGCGACGGCGGCGAGCTCGGCGGCGACGTAGCGGTCTCCCTCCTCGCGGAGGCGGTCGGCGTCGTGCGTCGGGACCGGACCGCGCTCGGCGAGGGCCTCGCAGGCGGGGCAGCGCAGGTCGAAGCGGGGGTCGCAGGCGGCGTGGCGCGGGCAGCGCGCGGCGCCGATCTCGTCGTAGAAGTACCAGAGCGCGACGGGGGCGAGCTCGGCGAGGCGCGCCGCGGTCGCGACGAAGAGCGTCGGCGCGTCGGGGCGCCACGCGAAGCCGACGAGGCGGTGGCAGAGCTCGTGCGCCGTCCACTTCGGGCTGTGCGCGGGGTGGAAGCTCGCGACCATGCGATCGATGCGGAAGTGCCGGAACTTCGCCTCGGGGAGCACCCCCGACCGCCACCCGCTCCGGGCGCCGAGGTCGGGCCGCGCGTCCGGCTGCCACGCGTCTGGCCCCTCGAGGTCGACGTGGTGCTCGAAGTGGGAGAAGAACAGGTTCGACGCGCGCGCGTGCGAGGCGATGCGGACGGCGGCCTCGGTGCGGGCGAGCTCGTGGAGGGGGAGGGGCATGGCGGGCCCACGTATCGCGACGGGCGCCGGAGACGGGTGCGGAACCCGCCGCGCGCTCGTTGACAATGAAACTGAAAGTCAATATCAGACCGCTCGGTCCCCCTGCACCCAGACGAGGACTCCCTCGATGGCGCCTGCCCTCCCGTCCCGCCGCTCCGCCGCCCACGCGTGGGCCCCCCTCCTCCTCCTCGCGGGCTGCGGCGCGCCGGGGGACGACACGGCCGACCCGCTCGCGGGCCTCACCCTCGTCACGGAGGACCCGTCGGACGCCCCCATCCGGGACCTCTCGGACGAGTGGCTGGAGCGCTTCAACCTGGGGGACGTCGCCTTCGAGGCGCCCTTCCGCGAGGCACAGGGCCTCGGCCCCGCCTACATCCGCACCGCGTGCGCCTCCTGCCACGCGGACGACGCGCGCGGCCCCGGCATCGTGACCAAGATGGTGGTCTTCGACGACCCGGACGCCGAGGCCGAGCTGCTCCCCTGGGGCAACACCGAGCGCCCCTACGTGGCCGGCGGCGCCGTCACCCCCCTCGTCGCACCGGACGACGCGCGCATCTCCATCACGACGCGCGCGCCCCCCGCCGTGTTCGGCCGCGGCTACATGGAGGCCGTCTCCGACGCCGATCTGCGCGCCCTCGCGGACGCCCAGGCGGCGGACGGGCGGGTCAGCGGCCGCGTGAACGAGGTCGTGTGCGCCTTCGAGGCGAACCCCGACTCGCTGTTCCCGACGTGCACGCCCGGAGAGACGTCGGTGGGCCGCTTCGGCCTCAAGGCCCGCGTCGCGACGCTCGACGGCTTCGCGGCCGACGCCTACCAGGGCGACATGTCGATCACCTCGCCGATGCGCCCGTTGGAGCTCGCGAATCCGGACGGTCT
>CAJBVW010000379.1 GCA_903959175.1 uncultured Pseudomonadota bacterium | reverse complement strand
GTGTCTGAAAAAGGAAGCTCAAGCCGCAGTTCGCGCAGCAAACGAATGCGATCTGAACTTGACGCTCCGGATCAGCGCTCATCTGGCTACAGCCGCCAGTGACATTACGGCCGGCATCAGGCGCCGCGCGCCGGAAAGTCTCCCCCAAGTGGGCATAGGTAGCACCTATGCCCGCCTGGGGGAGACTCGCGTCGACCTATGCCCTCTCGTAGGAGACAAAATCAGGGCGGCGGGCCCGTTTCGGCCCTCCGACCCACCTCCCGACCGCTGCACACCGGCAATTAGCGGCGTTGCTCCGTGTCGGCAGGCGTCGTCAGTACGATACGTTTGTACGTTTGTCTCCAACGAAGGGGCATAGGCCCAAGGGATGCGGATCAGCGTTTTTGGCGTTGGACCATGCTCTCACTGCAGGGCGCCTTTGGGGTCGATGATCGACTGGAGCCTGAGTCCGCCGTTGAGAGCGATGCATACGGGGCTTCCGGGTTCGCGGGCGTAGCGGGCGAGGTGCTGCTGCCAGGTGAGGCGCCGATGGTGGCGGGCGGCGGGTGATGCCGCGAGCATGGGGTGAAGGCGTTCGCGGGGAGCGGTGGGTTGCAGGGAGACGGATACGGAGAGTCCCCTGATGGCATCAGCGAAGAATCGGCGACTGACCGCGGGAAGGAGTGTCGCGTCGCGCACGGCGAAGTCGCCCGGTGCGATCTCCGTTGCGGGCACGGCGATCCCGAGTGTGCGGCGGCGCGGGCGCGGCTTTGGGACCCGCCGCGGGTTTCGCGCGGCCGAGGCGACCCTGTGCAGGCGGCGGAGACGTTGGGCGAAGTCCCGATCCACCGTGATGCCGACGCTACGGGGGGACTCGATGGGTGTCGCTGCCCGATGGCACTCCGACCGGAGCGGGCATGTGGCGCAGGCGCCGCGGGCGCCTCGGAATAGGGCTTGCCCGACGCGGCGTCCGCGTTCGGGCACCGAGACGGTGATCAGGCCGTGAGGCTTCCCCGTCGGGCACAGGAGCCGCACAGTCTCTGGATCCCAGCACCAGCCCGGATTCTTCTTGTTCCATCGCGTCCAATCCCACGCGGTGAGGCGGCGGCCCAGTTCGGCCTCGGCCTCCGACGGCGCTGGCGGCGGTTCGTCCGGCTCCTCGTCAGGCTCCTCGGGCATGTGCCCGGCGGGGCGCGGGTCGATTTCGTCCCGCCGTGGCGTCCCGGTCGCCGCGACCGCGGGCGGCGAATCCAGCTCGAAGCCGCGGACGATCCGGAGGTTCCACACCATCAGCCCGACCAGAACCGCGAGCGCCTGCCCGGGCAGGTGGTAGCTGAAGACGTGATCAAGCCCGAGCTCCCGGTCCTCTTGCGCGAAGCGGTTTTCCTGACCTCCGCGGCCAAAGTACGCCCGGACCAGATCTGCCGCGGGCCAGGGCTCGACGCCGACGTCGGCGACGAACAGCTCGTACTGCCAGCCGTGGATGATGTGACCGTGTTCCGCCTCGCCATCCCTGCGGTACCGGCTCACGATCACCCGGAC
>CAJBVW010000378.1 GCA_903959175.1 uncultured Pseudomonadota bacterium | reverse complement strand
TCTGCGTGCCGGGCAGCGCCGACGCCCGCGGCGGCCTCGCCGTCTCTGCCGCGCCCACCCGCCGCCACGATCCCGTCGCCGCCAACGTCGTCGCGCTCCCCTCCCCCTTCGCGGCCAGCGGCGGCACCGTCTCCCTCGACGGCGGCATCCTCACCGTCACCCTCCCCGGCCCCGGCCCGTTCGACGCCTTCCCCTCCCTCGCCCTCGAGGCCGCCTGGGCTCCCACGCTCGTCGTCACCGACGGCACGCTCGTCCTCACCAGCCCCCTCCCCGCCGTCCCCGCGGGCGCCCGCATCGTCCTGTCGCGCGGCCCCGAACACACCGGCTTCTTCCTCGATCTCCCGGAGTCCAAATGATCGCCCTCCTCCTCGCCTCCACCCTCGCCACCCCCGCCTTCGCCGGTGGCGCCGCCACCCCCGTCGCCGTCGCCCCCGCCGCGCCCGCCGCCAAGGTGGGCCAGGCCGCCCCCGAGATCGCGATGAAGGACCTCTCCGGCAAGGACGTGAAGCTCTCGTCCTTCAAGGGCAAGACCGTCGTGGTCGAGTGGTTCAACCCCGGTTGTCCCTTCGTCGTCCACGCGCACGGCGAGGGCCCGCTCAAGGACATGGCGAAGACCGCCGCCCAGTCCGGCGTGGTCTGGCTCGCCGTCAACTCGAGCGCGCCTGGCAAGGAGGGCAGCGGCCTCGATGTCAACAAGGCGGCCGTGGCCAAGTGGGGCATCACCCACCCCGTGCTCCTCGACGAGAGCGGCGCCGTCGGCCACGCGTTCGGCGCCACCTCCACCCCGGCGATGTACGTGGTCGACCCCAAGGGCACCCTCGTCTACGCCGGCGCCCTCGACAACGCGCCCCTCGGCAAGGTGGACGGCACCCCCGTCAACTACGTCCGCGCCGCGCTTGACGACGTGGCGGCCGGCCGCGCGGTCGCGACGCCTGTCACCAAGTCGTACGGCTGCAGCGTCAAGTACGGATCGTAGCGCTCGTTTGGATCGGGCTCGTCTGGATCCGGGCGGCCCGGCGGCGCGGACGCCGCCGTCGGTGCCCTCCGGACTCGCTGCCGCTCGGTCCCGCCCCGAGCGGCGGGGACCGGGCGCCGAGCCGCCCGCCCTCCGGTCGCCTGCCGCGCGAGCCCGTCGATCCGGGGCTATAGTCTTGGAGTGACCGACCCCGTCGTCCAGGCCCACCTCCGCACCGTCGTGACCACCCTGCGCACGGTGCCCGTCGATCCGCGCCGTGCCGCCGCGCGCACCGCCGCCCTCGACGCCCTCGACGCCTACGCCGACGCCGGCCGCTTCCCGCGCCCCTCCGGCCCCGTCACCGCGCGCCTGCGCCGCGTCCAGCCGCCGCGCGCCTTCGCGGGCCCCGGCGTCCGCGCGCCGATCTTCGAGGACGCCCACGGCACCCGCTGCGCCGTCGGCCACCTCCTCGGCCTCAGCCGCCCCGACCTGGTCGCCCGCGTCCGCGACGCCGACAACGGCGTCCACCTCCCCGAGCTGGACGCCCCCGAGGTGGACGCCTGGGCCGCCGAGCACGGCTTCACCCGCGACGAGCTCGCGTGGATCCAACCCGGCTACTGTTGGGAGCTGCCCGAGTGTGACGAGGTCGTGCTCGAGACCCCCGCGCCCGTCACCGCCGCGTGCGAAGGCCCGGACGTCTCGCTCCGCGGCGACATGACCATCGACTGCCAGGTGTGTGACGGCCCCTTCCGCGCGTGGGCGCTCGTCGCCAACTTCGGCTCGGCGCCCGCGGCGGCGGGCACCGTGACGCTCGGGAGTGGTGACACCGCCTACGACACCGTCGCCTACGCGGCCCTGGAGCCGGGCGCCTCGGTCTACGTCGGCCCGCTCGAGGCCCCCGATGTCACCTCCGTCAACGGCAGCGGCTGGCTCCTCGTTACGCCCAGCGGCGAGGATTGTTTTGGGGATGAGCCCTACACCGGCGTGTGGGAGCTCGGCAACGGCGGCCCCGGCACGGTCGCCCCCGAGGCGTGCGACGGGGGGTGTGACACCGGCGGCGGGCTGTTGGGTGGGGACGGCGGCTGCGGCTGCGCGACGGAGACCACCGGGACCACCGGCGCGGCGGCGGCGTTGGGTTGGTTGGGGGTGATGGGGTTGGGGTTGGTGCGGGGGCGGAGGGTGGCGGGCGGGTAGCCGGACGGCGCCACTGCGCCATGTGCAAGTGCCCGCACTTGTGCGAGTTCGTTCGCCTCCGCCCCGCCCCGACCAGCGCCGCCCGACCAGCGCCGCCACGCCTCGATCGCCGCCCCGAAGCGAACGAACTCCACGAAGTGCCCGCACTTGTGCGAGTTCGTTCGCCTCCGCCCTCCCGATCAGCGCCGCCACGCCTCGATCGCCGCCCCGAAGCGAACGAACTCGATGAAGTGCACCCACTTGTGCGAGTTCGTTCGCATCGCGCGGCCACGGAGCAGCCATCGCCGTGGTCCGCCGCGAACGAACTCGATGAAGTGCACCCACTTGTGCGAGTTCGTTCGCATCGCGCGGCCACGGCGCAGCCATCGCCGGGGTCCGCCGCGAACGAACTCGACGAAGAGCACCCACTTGTGCGAGTTAGGTCGCATCGCGCGGCCAC
>CAJBVW010000377.1 GCA_903959175.1 uncultured Pseudomonadota bacterium | reverse complement strand
GCGGGCGGCGGCGCGGGGTGTGGGGTGTGGGGGGCGGGCGGCGGCGCCGACCCTTGGACCATCTCCAAACCGCAAAAGTCTCCCCGAAGGGGGCATAGGTGGTAGCTAAGCCCCCTCCGCGGAGACTCCGGTCGACCCATGCCCTCTCGTAGGAGACAAAATCGGGTGTCCGACGCCCGACCCGCCCGTTTGGCGTGGCTACCCACCCGCCCGGCCCGCAACTTATCGGCGTTCGTCCGTCGAGATGCGCGTCGCAAGGCGTTTACCGTAGGTGCCGTGTCTCCAACGAAGGGGCATAGGTCGACGCGAGTCTCCTCGCGGGGGGCATAGGTCGACCCAAGCCCCCCGAGGCGGGACAACGGCGCGCCCCAGCGCCCCACCGCGCCCCAGCTCCGCCGCCCCCGGGCGCCCACTACGACGCCCCCCCCCCCGCTACCCCGCCGTCGCGCTCGCCACGATCGACCCGAGGATCCCCACCAGCAGCGTGAGCGCCGCCGCCCCCCCGAAGCACGCCCGCGCCGCCCCGCGCGCGCCCGGCGCCGCGAAGACCAGCGCGCAGCCGCCCCACGCGAGCACCACCGCGTAGAAAGCGAGGTGCTCCTTGGACTCAAACAGCCGCGCGATCGGGAACGCCCCCTGTAGCAGGCGCGGCTTGTCCACCTGCCGGTAGCCCGGGTAGAGCGCCCACCCCGCGGCGAACGTGCCCGTCACCAGCGCCGTCGCGAGCGCCACGCTCCACCGCGTGCCCGGCCGCAGCTTCCCGCCCGGCGTGCGCGGCGGCGCCAGCGTGATCGCGGGGTGCAGCAGGGCGACGGCGGCCAGCAGCCCCAGATGGCCGTGCAGCGTGCGGGCAAAGGCGACGAGGTCGATCAGGGCGCGTCCGTTCGGGCACATGTTATCGGGCGAACCGCCTCCCGGAGTCTCTTCATGCCCTCTCCCTTCGGTCTCCGTCGTCGCATCAAGCGCCTCCTCGGCATCGAGGCGGCCCCGGCCCCCGAGGCCGAAGTCGAGCCCGAGAAGATCACGCTCCACATCCTCGGCCCCAAGGGTGACGAGCAGACCGTCACCACCTATGCCGGCTCCACCATCCTCGGCGCGTCCGGCCAGCTCCGCCACCCCATCGCGTCGGGCTGCTCCGACAGCACCTGCGGCACCTGCCACGTCGAGATCCTCGAGGGCGCCGACAACCTCTCCGAGCCCACCTCCCGCGAGAAGGGCACGCTCAAGGAGTCCAACCACCCCGCCGGCCAGCGCCTCTCCTGCCGCACCGAGATCCTCAAGGGCACCGTCAAGGTCAAGGCCTTCGAGCTGGTGTAGGTCGGTTGGGCGCGCCCCCCACGCGGACGCGGGGGTCGGGCCCTTCCGGGCGCGCTTCGCTTGGTCGTCCGGGCCCGAGCGCCCGGACGGACCGGCCGGGCCAAGGCGCCCGGCCGCCCTCCAGGCCCCTCGCGCGGCGCTACGTCGGGATCGTCGTGCAGTAGAACGGGATGCTCCGGGCCTGCAACCGCGCCGTGATCCCGGCGATCAGGCCCTCGTTGACCCGGCCGCTCACGCTCACGCCCAGCAGCTTCGCGAGGGCCACGGTGCTCCGCCCCTTCCGCGCCGCGGCGACGGCGTCGGTGTCCGTGACCGTGACGACCACGCTGTAGTACGTGTTCGCGGGGAGCGTCGTCCACGCGTACGCGTCTCCCTGGGCGGGGACGTAGAGCCACTGTTGCTCGGGGACCGTCAGCGCGGCGCACGTCACGGTGGAGGGCACGTACGTGGAGGCGTCCGAGGGGTCGTTCAGGATCCCGCCGATCGTCGTCGCGGTGGCCTCGCAGACCTGGTGATTGATGTCGGACCCGAAGAGCTCGCCGAGCCCCACCACGAGCGATCCCTTCTCGGCGACGGCGAGGCTCCGCGGGTCCTGTAGGACGATCGCGACGCTCCCCTCCAGCGCGCGAAAGCGGCCGGCGTGCGCGCTGGGGGCGAACACGCCCACCGTCACGAGCGTCACGAGAAGGGCGACGGTGTGTCTCATCATCGGCAGGCTCCCTCGCCCAAGGCGGCCCGCACCCTACCGGTCCCCGTCCGGAGCGTCAAGCACGTCCACGGGCCCCGCATCGGCCAACGCTCCCTTGAGGTCCTCGACGTCCTCGTCCGCCTCCGCCTCCGCGTCGCCGTCGTCCGCCGCCGCCCCGAACCACGCGCGCACCCGCGCTGCCGCCGCCTTCGCGCCGCCGCGCCGCACGACCTCCACCGCCGCGCCGGCCTCGCGCAGCCGTGTGGCGCTCACCTCGACGAGGTCGATGGGCTCTCGTTTGAAGGCCCGGTGCGTGTTCAGCTCGATCCCCAGCGCACGCCGCCCCTCGAGCGCCGCCGCGACCAGGAAGCTCCCCGCCCCGCACGCGTTGTCGAGCACGAGGTCACCGGGCGCCGACCATGTCCGCACGAGGTACTGCCCGAGCGCGACCGGCTTCTGCGTGGGGTGCCACACCTGGCCCTCCGCCTCGGCCGTCTTGTAGTAGAGCACATCGGTCGGGTAGCGCCCGCCCTCGCTCTTGACTTGGACCGGCCGGAAGTCCCCGTACGAACCCGTCAGTTGGTCCTTCCGCACCCCCTTGTCGTACGCCTCGCCCTCGCCCATCTGCGGGAAGTACAGCGGCCGCCCCGGGTAGAACACGCAGATGTCCTCGTGGCGGCGCAGCGGCTGCTTCTTCGCGTTGAGGAAGTTGGTCGGCTTCGACTTCACCCAAATCAGCTTGAACCGGAACCACTCCTCCTGTGACAGGATCAGCCGCGCCGTGAACGGCCCTTGCGACGTGAGCGCCACCACCCCGCGCGGCGTCAGGACGCGGCGGTACTCGGCCCACAGCGCGTCGAGCGGGATCAGGCTGTCCCAGGGGTTGCGCGTCGTGCCGTAGGGGAGGTCGCACAGCACGAGCTGCACGGACGCGTCGGGCACGGCGCGCAGCGCGCGCAGGCAGTCGTCCTCCACCACGAGGGCGCGGGGTGGCGCGGGCGTGCCACGGCGGCGTGTCACGCGGGGCGCCGCTCCCCGTCGGGTCCGAACTCCGCCTCCGGGTCGCGCAGGATCGCGCCGAACCGCGCCACGATGCGCGCCCCGATCACCCCGTCCACCAGCCGGTGGTCGAACAGGAAGAGGACCGGCAACATCGGCCGCACGGCGGGCGCGCCGTCGACCGCCACGACCTCGTCCTGCACCGCGGAGAGGCCCCAGAAGGTGCCAACGTGCGCGAGCCGCTGCGGGATGGCGACGTCCGCGCCGCGGAACAACACCCCGGGCGCCTTGCCGATCGCCGCGCCCGCGTTGGAGAGCGCCGTGCTCACGGGGAACCGCTCGTACACCCGCTCCGCCAGCACCTCGCGCGCCATCGCGCGGTCGACCGTCGCGAGCGTGAAGTCCACGACCCGCTGCGGCGCCCCCTCCAGCGTCCCGAGGAGCTGCTTGATGAACGCGTTCTGCGGCGCCCCCTCCCGCTCCGCCCGCACCGTCTCCCGCGACGCGAGCGCGACCTCCCGCAGCGACAGCGTCTCCACCCGCTCCACCAGCGCCATCCCCAGCTCCCGCGGCGCCGCCCCGCCCCCGCCCCCGTGCCCGAGCAGGTTGACCGGCATCGCGATGCCCACATGGTCGAGGTCCACGATCTTCCGCCCGATGATCCGTGCGTTCGCCTGCGGGTACGCGTTCAGCACCCGCCCGATCGTGGCGGCCACGAGCGCGCCGACCGACACCTTCGGGTCCCCCAGCCGCTCGAGGTAGGCCTGCGCGTGCGAGAAGTCGACCGACACGTTCACCGTGACGTACGGGTTGCTCGGCCACGCGAACCACCACAGGAGCGCCCGGCGGACGACGGAGGGGTTCGAGGCGGGGCGGGGGGGCATGGGGGGGGCATAACCTTGAGCCCGCTGTACGAAGCCTATCCCCCGCGGCGTAGGCCATCGTCAGGGGCCTTCCAGGGCGCCCCCGGAGGCCGTGAGCGCGTGCTGTAGCGCGACGGCTGCGCAGGACCGCGGATCGAGAGGTCCGGTTTCGGTCGCCAGACCGCCTCACAGGGCGGCCAGGGTGGGGGGGCTGGGGACGACCTCAGCACGCCACGCTGCGTTCGCGGCGAGCACCCCCCTGTAGATCACCTGGTTTGCCCGGGGCGGGGGAGCGAGGGCGACGAGGCGCTCCTGTGCCCGGTGTCGAACCGGGGCGCGTCGTCCTTGACGTTGAGGTTGTTGTCGACGGCGCACCCCGCGAGGAGCGCGAGGGGGAGGAGGATCGATCGGTACACGGGGGGCTCCGGCGGGGGCCCCCCGTGTAGACGACTCCGGGCTCGCGGGCCCGGGTTTCTACGCCGACGCGAACGCCGCGCGAGGCGCCCGGCGGGCGCGTGCCCGCGTCAGCGGGCGCGCGGTTCGGCGCGGCCGGGCGCATGCCCGGGGAGCGCCAACCGAGGCGCTTCGCGCCGAGCCCGGGAGGGGGCCGACCCCGGCGCCTCGACGGGGGCGCGCCCGTACGGTTCAGCGGCTCAGTAGTAGAACGCGAACTCGTAGTGCCACTCGTTGTACTTCTTCACGACGTTGAGGCGGTAGTACTTGGCCGCGTCGAAGTTGATGAGGATGTTGTGCTTCTCGTCGCCCTTGCCGTGGTACAGCTCGAGTTGGCTCGGGACGCCGTCCTTCTCGAAGATCTCGAAGCTCTGGTAGTCGCGCCCGGTGACGACGATCGGCTCGCTGTTGGTGCCGAAGTGGAGCGTGAACGACACCATGTCGTCCTTCGGGCCGTCGCCGTCCCCGAGGGCGGCGCCGTTCTTCAGCTCCTTGAGCATGCTGCCCGCCTGCGCGGTGGGGGGGAGCGCGAGGAAGGCGAGGCAAGCAAGCATCGACACCGTACGGAACATCGGGAACTCCATTGGGTGGCGAACGATAACCCGAACGCTACCGTTACGGATAGGAAAGATGAACCCCTCCTCCCCGCACCTGACCCTCCCCCCCGGCAACCCCGGCGATGAACGGGCTCACACTGGTGTGGTGGCCGCCTCCGAGCCCACCGTCATGCGGGGGTCATCGCGATCGCTCGCCATGCCCACGGGGGCTGAGCGGGCGCTCGGCTCGCATCACGACGCCGCCGGGCAAACCGCGGTGGGACGCCCGATAGGAACGGCTGCATCCGGGGAAACCGTGCCGCGCCAGAAAACCTCCCCCGTCCCAGCGCAGCGACATTGGACGAAGAAGGACTACCCGAAGGCCACGCGGACGAGCAGGCCCCCGAGCACCCACCCCCGCTGCCACATCTGCGGAGGCATCGCGATTCCCGGCGACACCGTCTGTTACGCCCGCTGCCGATAGAACGGCTCTCGCCCCGCGGCGGGGGTACGCCCGCTGCTCACGTAGGCGTTCGGTGCCACACCCGGAGAGAACGGGCGCGTTCTTGGAGGGTGTTGACACTACCGCTCGGCGGCGAGCCTGCCGAGCATCAAGCGGGTCACGGCGAGCGCCATCCCCGCGTTCGGCGAAGTCAATCGGAGGCCGAGATCCGGGCTCGTCTGGCGCATCCGGGCGGTCATCCTCGCACCACCTGTTGGTCAGGTACCCCGCCCATGACCGCGTGGCGGTCATCCTCGCACCACCTGTTGG
>CAJBVW010000376.1 GCA_903959175.1 uncultured Pseudomonadota bacterium | reverse complement strand
CTCCGGCAGCGCCCCGTGGGCTCGGTCGTCCGGGCGCGGCGCCCGGACGGACCGGCCGCGCCCGTGCGCGCGGCCGCCCTCCACGCACCTCACGCGGCGAACCAAGCCCCCCACATTTCCACTCCAGCTTTCCCACCCCCCCGCGTTGTCGTCCGTGTGGCGCCCCTTCCCCCGCGCCGCCCCCCGGAGCCCCGTTGTCCCGAGCCCTCCCGCTCCTCGCCCTCCTCGCCGCGTGCACCGTCGATCGCACCGAGAGCGTCGTCGCCGCCGACTACGGCGAGATCGTGGCCGCCGCGCTCTGGGCGGACGACATGACCGTCACCGTCGCGGACGACACGCTGACCGTCTCGGACGACGGCGTGCCCGACCACGACGTGCTCGAGGCCTACGCGCTCATGGACGGCAGCACCGTCGGCGTCGTGGAGTCGACCTACTCGATGAGCTTCCCGATGCTCCCCGTCGCCGCCGACGCGCCGAGCGACACGAACATGGGCGCCATCGGCGCGGCCGTCAGCGGCGGCCTCTACTTCAACCCCTACGAGGGCGACGGTACGTCGGTGGCGCTCGACAACAACTTCGACGTGGACGGTGTCCCCTTCGTCGACAGCTGCAACGCCCACCCGCTCCCCAACGGGGGCACCTACCACTACCACGGCGTCCCCTACTGCATCACCGACGTGCTCGACACCGACGGCGCCCACTCCGTCATGATCGGCGTGCTGCTCGACGGCTACACCGTCTACGGGCCGTGGGGGGAGGGAGGCGTTGCCCCGACGGACCTCGACGAATGCAGCGGCCACACGGGCGTCACGCCCGAGTTCACCGAGGCCGTGTACCACTACCACCTCACCGAGACCGCCCCGTACAGCATCCCGTGCTACCACGGCGCGCTGTAGGCACATGAGCGCCGGCGCCCGGATCCTGCCGCTCCTCCCTCTGCTCTGGGGGTGTGCCGCCGCGTCCGCGCCGGTCGACACGGGGGTGACGCTCCCCGCCGGCGCGCTGCGCCTGCTGGAGGAGCTCGGCCCGCCGGTGATCAGCACGCTCGACCCGCAGACCTCCGCGAAGGAGGCCTGGTTCTCCGTCGCGTCCGGCGGCTTCGCCTACGAGCTGGACGCGGGGGAGGGCGGCGACGTCACGCTCGCCTACACCCCGCCCGCCGCCGAGGGCGAGTCGGGCTACGACCGCAGCCGCATCGTCCGCATCACCCCCGACGGCGTCGTCGAGCCCGTCGCCTGTCGCGACGCCAAGGGCGTCTGGTGCTTCTACCCGGCGGTGGCGCCCGACTCGGCGCGCACCTGGTTCGTGATCGAGGGCGACGAGGTCGCGAGCGGCGCCGCGCACGCCCTCGCCTACGTGGACGCGGCGGGGGACACCCCCCACGAGGCCGTCGCCATGGGCACCGAGCCCGCGATCTCGCCCGACGGGGCCCACGTCGCCTGGGTCGCCATCGACCCGGACACCTTGCGGCGCAGCCTCGTCGTGGGAGACGCCGACGGGGCCGTCGAGCGCGTGCTCCTCGGGTCCGGCGTCGTGACCGACATCAGCTCGCCTTTCTTCTCGGCGGACGGCACCTGGCTCTACTTCGTCGTGCCCACCGTCTCGGTGTCGATGCTCGACTGGATCGTCCCGGGCGCCCTCGCCCACGGCAACCACGACGTCGCGGCGGACTGGTGGCGCGTCCCCACGGCCGGCGGCGAGGTCGAGCAGGTCACCCACCTCGAGACCATCCAGTACGACGGCCGCGCGCACCCCGACGGGCGCTGGTTCGCGGCGGCCACGCGCGAGGGCGTCCTCGTCGTGGACGGCGAGACCGGGGGCGCCACTTCCGTCCTCGCCGCGCGCACGATCCGGGCGTTGGCGTGGGTGCGGTAGGAGAGCTTTGCGCCGGTTGCGGCGGGGCCGGACGGCGGGCTATTGTCCATCGGAGTGAGGAGGGACGCCCGATGAGCCCGTCGTGCCGCGCGGCGCTCGCCTCCTTCGGTCTGCTCTCGGCGGGCTGCGCCGGGTCCGACCGTGCGGACGGTGACTCGGCCGCCGCCCCCGGCGAGGATGACGTCGACCAGCTCGCGCCCTTCGTGGCCGAGCCCGTGTGGTCCGCCGACGAGATGACCGCCGAGGCCGAGCGCCTCGTCGCGCTCGGCTTTCCCGACCCGAACGTGCCGTTCGACGCCTACAAGGCGCTGTTCGCTTACCGCGACGACACCTGTCCCAACGCCGGCGACCAGCTCGTCGGGCAGGAGATGCCCGAGGGCGGCTGCCTCGCCGCGTCGGGGGCCCACTTCGAGGGCAACACCGTCATCATCGAGACGAACATCGTCGAGGGCGCCGACGCCATCCGGGGCTTCCAGTTCGGCGGCGACTTCCTCATCTCCGACCCCTCGGGCGCGTGGCTCGCCGGCGGCGGGGGCATGCGGTTCCAGACCGTGCGGTCGAACAACGGGGACGTCATCTGGTCCGGCGAGGCCGCCGGCACCTGGATCGACACGCGGCGGGACGACTGGCTGGGCCTCGGCTTCAGCTCGACCTTCACCTTCGGCGGCGCCAGCACCGCGGACGGCCGCACGCTCACGATGAACGGCACCGTCGGCGTGGACGGCGTGTACGTGCAGTTCGTCGACGTGGCGTGGGCGGACGCCTGCGGCGGCTACCCGACCGGCCACCTGCGGATCCGCGATCCGAGCGGCGTCTGGGCCGACCTCGACTTCGCCGATCGCTGCGACGGCTGCGGCACGCTCACGCACGACACCCTGGACGACGCGACCGAGGCCTGCGTCGACCTGTCGCCCTTCACGTCCGCCCTCGCCGCCCTGGAAGCCGGATGATCGTGCTCCTCGCGCTCTTCGCCTGCGCCCCGGCGCCGTCCCCGGTGGTCGTCGCGCCCGTGGCCGACCCGCTCGTCCCGATGGACGACGTGCGCCTCCTCCGCCGCCTGAGCCTCGACCTGCGCGGCGTGCTCCCCAGCGTGGAGGAGCTCGACGCCGTCGAGGCCGACGGCGCGCAGGTCGACATCTACCGCGACCAATTCCTCGCCGACCCGCGGCTGGAGGGGCGCCTCGTCGCGCTCTTCGCCGAGCAGTGGCACACCCTGGTGGACGCCTTCGACGTCGACGTCTACGACTTCGACCTCACCGGAGAGGACGCCTACCGCTTCCAGCGCTCGGTCGGGGAGGAGCCCCTGCGGCTCCTCGCCTACGTCGCGACGCACGACCGCCCGTGGTCCGAGATCGTGACCGCAGACTACACCGTCGCCAACGAGCTCCTCGCGGGCGTCTGGCCGCTCGCCTACCCCGAGGGCGGCGAGGGCTGGGAGGTCTCCACCTACACCGACGATCGGCCCGCCGCCGGCGTCCTCGCCTCCAACGGGCTGTGGTGGCGCTACTCCACCAACCCCTTCAACCAGAACCGCACGCGCGCGGCCGCGGTGTTCCGCCTGCTCGTGTGCGAGGACTTCCCCGCCCGGCCCGTCAGCTTTGCCACAGCCACCGAGGGCTTCGAGGGCGTCTCCTCCGCCGACCGCATCCAGTCGGACCCCTACTGCCTCGCCTGCCACGCCTCGATCGAGCCGCTCGCGTCGGCGTTGTTCGGCTTCTGGTGGTTCCGCCAGAACAGCCCGACCGAGATGGTGACCTACCACGCCGAGCGCGAGATGCTCGGCGCCGACGCGCTCAACGCCGAGCCCGCGTGGTTCGGCGAGCCCGTCGCCGGCCTGGAGGACCTCGGCCGGCACGTCGCGGCGGACGGCCGCTTCAGCGAGTGCGCCGCGCGGACGATGGCCACCGCGTTGTGGCGCCGCGACACCGTCCTTGAGGACCAGCCCCGCATCGAGGCGCTCGAGTCCGCCTTCGTCGACGGCGGGATGCGGATGCCCGTGCTCCTGCGGGACCTCACCGACACCCCCGAGTACCGCGCCGGCGCGGTCACGGACGACGCCCCCGAGGCCGTCTCCGCCCGCGAGGTGACCGTCCGCCTCCTCGGGCCCGAGGTCCTCGCCACCGTCGTCGAGGACCTCACCGGCTGGCGCTGGGAGCACGGCGGCTACGATCAGCTCGGCAACGACCTCTTCGGCTACCGCATGCTGATGAACGGGGTGGACGGCGTGTACATCACGCGCCCCGCGCAGGACCCCACGCTCACCTGGGCGCTCGTGACGGCGCGCACGGCAGAGGCCTCGGCCTACATCGCCGTCCAGCACGACCTCGTGCAGGGGACGAGCCCGCGCCTGCTCCTCCAGACCGTCACCGCGACGACCCCCGCGTCGGACCCCGTCTTCCAGGACGAGTTGGCCGCCCTGCACTGGCGCCTCCTCGCGCGCCGGGCCACCGCGGACGACCTCGCCGCGCTCACCGAGCTCTGGAGCACCCTCTACGAGGCCGACGGCAGCCGGGAAACCTCGGTGATCGTCGCCTGGACCGGCGTGCTCGCCGCGCTGCTCCAACACCCCGAGTTCCTGAGCTACTAGGATGTTGAACCGCCGTACCTTCCTCGGAGCCTCCGGCCTCACGGCCGCCGCGATGGCGCTCTCCGCGCGGCCCGCCCGCGCCGAGGGGCTGCCCGACCGCAAGTTCCTGTTCCTGCTCGCCCGGGGCGGCTGGGACCCGACCTTCGTGTTCTCGCCGCAGTTCGACAAGCCCTACGTCGACACCGAGAGCGACGCCACGGCCGCCGTCGCCGGGGGGATCCCCTTCGTCGACTCCGCCGAGCGCCCCAGCGTCCGGACGTTCTTCGAGACCTACGGGCAGCAGGCGTGCGTGCTCAACGGCTTCGAGATCCAGTCGATCACCCACGACCGCTGCCTCCGGCTCCTGCTCACCGGCCACGGATCGGCCGGCGTGGACGACTGGGGCGCCACGTTGGCGGCCCACGCCTCGACCGAGCTCCTGCTCCCGTACCTGTTGCTCTCTGGCAACTCCTACACCTACAACCACGTGAGCGAGGTCGTCCGCATCGGCCCCACCGGCCAGCTGCCCGATCTGCTGACCCCCACGGGCAACCTCCTCCAGTCCGACCGCGTCGTGCCCCTGCCGGGCGCGGCCTCCGAAGCCCAGGTGCGCGCCTACCTGCGCGAGCGCGTCGCCAGCTACGACGCCGGGGCGCCGCCGGGGCGCGCACGTCGCTACGCAGAGCTATACGACCGGGCCATCGGGCAGGTCGACCGTGTCGCCGAGATGGCGGACACCCTCAACTTCCGGTCGTCTCCGGGCGGGGGCCCGGAGGGCCTCGACGTGTGGGGGCCGCTCGAGGTGGCCATCAACGCGTTCAGCCGGGGGGCGTCGCGGTGCGCGATGGTGCAATACGACGGCCTCTGGTCGATGAGCTGGGATTCGCACTCGCAGATCGCGTTCCAGAGCGACCACTTCGAGGGGCTCTTCAAGCACCTGCTCGCGGTGATGGAGGCCCTGGAGACCACCCCCGGCACCTCGGGCGCGCCGCTCATCGACGAGGTCACGGTCGTCGTCCTCTCCGAGATGGGGCGCGGCCCGCGCCTGAACACCTGGGGCGGCAAGGACCACTTCACCTTCACCTCCGCGATGCTCCTCGGCAGCGGCGTCCGCGGCGGGTTCTCCTTCGGCGCGGCGGACGACTACGGCATCGGGCAGAAGCTCGACCTCGCGACCGGAGAGGTCAGCGACAGCGGCGTCGCGCTGCAGGCCAGCCACCTCGGCGCCACCCTGCTCGCGCTCGGCGACATCGACCCCGCGCAGGAGATCCCCGGAAGCGACCCCATCACCGCGATGATGGCGTGATCCTCGCCCTGTTGCTGGCGTGCACCGGCGCGCCGCCCGAAGACACCGCCCGCACCCCCGCCACCGCCGCCCTGTGCGTCGGCCCGAGCGCCGTGACCTGGGACAATTGGGGCGAGGACTTCTTCACGACCTACTGCGACGCCTGCCACTCCTCGCGCACGCCCGACCGGCGCGGCGCCCCCGAGTCCGCGGTGTTCGACACCGAGGCGGAGACCATCGCCCAGATCGCGCGGGTGCGCGCCCGCGTGCTCGAGGAGGAGACGATGCCGCTCGGCGGCGGCGTGTTCGACGACGACCTCTCCCTCCTGCGCCAGTGGGTCGAGTGCGTCGAGTGATCCGGGTCGCGCGATGAGGGTGTCCCTGCGCATCGGTGTCCTGCTGCCGATGATCGTGGCGTTCGTGCTCACGTTCGTCGGGCTCTTCGCGTGGCCGCTCTGGCGCGCGGAGCTGTGGTCCTGGATGGTCGCCACCGGGTCCTTCTCCGAGATGTGGCGGCACCTCACCGAGGACTACCACCCGCCCGGCTACTTCGGCACGCTCTGGCTGCTCTTCGACGCGGACACGCCGGACTGGATGCTCCGCTTCCCCTCGCTCGTGGGCGCCGTCGGGACCGTCGGGCTCGTCGCCTGGACGGCGCGCCGGTGGTTCGGCCCGGCCGAGGGCTTCTACGCGGGGGCCGCGCTCGCGCTCTCCCCCTTCCTCCTCGTCTACGGCGGCGTGGCGCGCGGCTACTCGCTGCTCGCCTTCGCGGCGGCCGGCCTCTTGTATGCGGGCATCCGCATGGTCGAGGGGCACGACGCGCGGCGCTCCGCGCTCGGCCTCTTCGTGGCGGGCACGGCGTCCGTCTACGTCCACTACGCGTCCGCGTCGGCGCTCCTCGCGACCGCCCTCGGCCTCTGCGCGGCGCTCTGGTCCCGCCCGGATCGCGGCGCCGGCCGGTGGGTCTGGAGCGCGGGTAGCCTCGCGATGGTGCTCGTCGCCTTCGCGCCCTGGGTGCTCGGTCCGATGTCGGTCCAGCAGACGGACGTTGCGCGCCTCGACCGCAGCCTCACGGTCCTCGGCTACCTCCTCTGGCCGGTGGCGGGGCACGCGCCCGTCGCGAACGGCGTGCTGCTCGCCTTCGGCGCGGTGGGCGTGGGGGTGCTGCTGCGGCGCCGCGCGCCGGCGGACGTGCTCGTGCTCGCCTGGCCGGTCCTCGGCCTCGTCGTCCCGCTGGTCTTCTCCGACCGCAGCGACCTCCAGACGAAGTACTACGTCCAATCCTGGTTCCTCCCCGCGTGGGGCCTGCTCGTCGGCGTCGGCGTCGGCGCCGCGCTCGGGCACGTCGCGCGCTTCCGCGTCGCGGCGGTGGGCTTCGGCGCCGCGCTCGTCGCGTCGGCGGTCGGCCCGCTCTGGGCCCTCTGGGCGCTCCCCGCGTCGCCCTTCGAGACGCAGAACGGGAGCACCGTCTACGACGTGCGCATCGAGGCGAAGCTGTTCGAGAGGGCGCTCCCCGCGGTCCCCGTGGGCGGCTTCCCCTCGGAGCCGTTCTCCCCCTACGGGCGCTACCTGAACGGCGTCGTGCGCACGGGCGACGTGCCGACGTGGACCTACCGCCACCGCATCGACGGGCACTTCCGGAGCGTGTGGACCCCGCCGGAGAGGGAGTATTGCCTCTTCGCGCACGCGTTCTACGTCGTCATCTCCCCGCAGACGGCCGTGCAGTGCGCGGCCCTCCAGCAGGGCGTGGAGGCCGCGGCGGCAGAGCACCCGGACTACCCGCCGTTCCAGCTCGAGCTCGCCGCCTGGGCGCGGGCGCGCGGCGACTACGCCACCGCCGAGACGCTCGCGGAGCGGGCCGGCGCACCGGACACCGGCTGGAGCGACCCGATCGTGTTCCTCACGACGATGCACGCCCAGAAGGGGGACACCGCGCGCGCGCTGGAGGTGCTGGAGGCCGGCATCGAGCGCACCTCGCGGTGGCAGAACTACTTCGTGCTCAAGGAGCTCTACTCCATGCAGAAGGAGCTCCTCGTCGCCCTCGAGCAGTGGGACCGGGCCGAAGCCGCGGCGTGGTGCGCGTACCCCGCGAACGCGGTGGTGGAGTGCACGGCGCGGGGCGGCGGCGGTCCGGCGGCCGGCGCCGAGTAGGGAGGCCGACTCGGGCGGCGGGCTACGCGCGGGCCGTGCGAGCGAGCGCGCCTGACGCCAGCTCCGCCCCGCTGAGCACGCCCGTGTCGAGCACCAACGAGGTGACCAACGTCCCGGGCGTCACGTCGAACGCGGGGTTGAACACGGGCGTCGCGACGGGCGCCCACCGCACCGCGCCCACGCCGTCGGCGCGGCCGGTCACCCCGCGGACCTCGGCGGGATCGCGCTGCTCGATGGGGATGGCGGCGCCGTCCGCGCACGCGAGGTCGACCGTGGACCACGGCGCCACGACGTGGAAGGGCACGGCGTGGTGCGCCGCGAGCACCGCCACGCCGTAGGTGCCGATCTTGTTGGCGAAGTCGCCGTTCGCCGCCACACGATCCGCCCCCACGAGCACGCGCTGGACGCGCCCCGCGCGCATCACGACGGCGGCCATGCTGTCCGTGATCAGGGTGTGGGGGATGCCCAGGCGCGCGAGCTCCCAGGCGGTGAGGCGGCCGCCCTGGAGGAGCGGGCGCGTCTCGTCGACCCAGACGTGCAGCTTCTTCCCCGACTCCCACGCGCGGCGGACGACCCCGAGCGCGGTGCCGACGCCCGCCGTCGCGAGCCCGCCGGTGTTGCAGTGGGTGAGCAGCTCCTCGCCGTCCGCGATCAGCGCGGCGCCGTGGGCGGCCATCGCGTCGCACAGGGCGACGTCCTCGTCGAAGATGGCGAGGGCCTCGGCCTCGACGCGCGCGGGGGTGCCCGAGAGCGCAGGGCGCATGCGGTCGATCGCCCAGCGCAGGTTCACGGCGGTGGGGCGGGCCGCGCGCAGGCGGTCGGCGGCGGCGTGCAGGGCGGGGGCGTCGGCGCCGTCGCGGGCGAGGCACGCGAGGCAGAGGGCGGCGGCCACGCCGATCAGCGGGGCGCCGCGCACGCGCAGGGCGTGGAGGTGGCCGATCATCGCGTCGGCGTCGGAGCCGTCGAGCCAGCGCTCGGCGTCGGGGAGGGCCTGCTGGTCGAGGACGGCGAGGCGGGCGCTCTCGTAGCGGAGGGAGAGCGAGGAGCGGGCGGCGGAAGGCATGGCCCGGTCTAACGGGGGGAGGGGCCTCTGACGGGACGCCCGGCGCCCCGCCCGTCTGCCGCCGCAGCGGCCGCGCCCGGCGCGGTCCGTCTGCCCCCGCGTTCCCCCTGTCCCTCCGAAGGCCGGCTACCTCACGACGAAGTTCACCAGCTTTCCTGGCACCACGATCTCCTTCACGATCGTCTTGCCTTCGAGGTGCTTCGCCACGTTCTCCACGGCGCGCGCGCCCTCGAGCAGGGCCTCGTTCGAGGCGCCCGGGGCGGCCTGGAACGTGCCGCGCAGCTTGCCGAGCACCTGCACGGCGATGGCGACGCTGTCGACCTCGAGCGCGGCGGGGTCCCACTTCGGCCAGGGGTGGCCGTAGATGGAGGTGGTGTGCCCCAGGCGGGCCCAGAGCTCCTCGGCGATGTGCGGCGCGAAGGGGTGGAGGATGAGCAGGAAGGCCTCGGCCTCGGCGCGGGGCAGCGCGGCGCCCTTGGCGGTGTTCACCAGCTCCATCATCTTCGCGATCGGGGTGTTCAGGCGCAGGGCCTCGATGCCCTCCGTCGTCTCCTTGATGGCGACGTGCAGGGCGCGGCGGGTGTCGGCGGTGAGCGTGTCGCCGACGCGCAGGGTGTCGGTCTCCTCGTCCACGAACAGGCGCCACGCGCGCTCGAGGAAGCGGTACACGCCCTGGACGCCGGCGGTCTGCCAGGGCTTGACCTGCTCCAGCGGCCCCATGAACATCTCGTACAGCCGCAGCGCGTCGCCGCCCCAGCCCTCGACGACCTCGTCGGGGTTCACGACGTTGTAGCGGGACTTCGACATCTTCTCGATCTGGGTCTTCACCGGGGTGTCGGCGCCCTTGACGAACCAGCCGCCGTCCCGCTCCTCGACCTGGTCGAGCTTGTAGTACTTGCCCGCGGCGTCCTGGTAGGAGAACGCCAGGATCATCCCCTGGTTGAAGAGCTTCTGGAAGGGCTCCTTCGTGTGCACCCAGCCCACGTCGTACAGGACCTTGTGCCAGAAGCGCGCGTACAGCAGGTGCAGCACGGCGTGCTCGACGCCGCCCATGTAGAGGTCCACGGGGCCCCAGAGCTGCTCCTTCTCGGGAGCGAAGGGGGCGTCGGGGTTCTTGGCGTCCATGTAGCGGAGCCAGTACCAGCACGAGCCCGCCCACTGCGGCATCGTGTTGAGCTCGCGCCGGGCGGGCTGGCCCTTCCAGGTGGTCTGCACCCAGTCGGTCGCGCGGCCGAGCGGCGGGTCGCCGGCGGCGGTGGGGCGGAACTCCTCGAGGTCGGGGAGCAGGACGGGGAGGTCCTCGACGGGGCAGATCGTGCCGTCCTCGAGGTGGACGATGGGGAAGGGCTCGCCCCAGTAGCGCTGGCGGGAGAAGAGCCAGTCGCGCAGCTTGTAGCGGATCTTCCGCACGCCGAGGCCCTGGGCCTCAAGGTGGTCGAGGATCTTCGCCTTCGCCTCCGCCGTGCCGAGCCCGTCGATCATGCCGGAGTTGACCGCCACGCCCTCGCCCGCGAAGGGGAGCTCGCCGCCCGTCGTGTCCGCCACGACGCGCACGATGGGGAGGTCGTACTTCTGGGCGAAGGCGTAGTCGCGCTCGTCGTGACCGGGCACCGCCATGATGGCGCCGGTGCCGTAGGTGGAGAGCACGTAGTCGGCCACCCAGATCGGCACCTGCTTGCCGGTCAGCGGGTTGGTCGCGTAGGCGCCGGTGAACACCCCGGTCTTCTCCTTCTCGGCCGCCAAGGCGCGGTCCATGTCGGAGCGGTTCTTGGCGGCGGCGACGTAGGGCGCGACCTCGGGGTTGGTCGACAACGTCGCGACCAGCGGGTGCTCGGGCGCGAGCACGCAGAAGGTGGCGCCGTACAAGGTGTCGGGGCGGGTGGTGAAGACCACGAGGTCCCCGGCGTCCGTGCCGAAGCGCACCTCGGCCCCCTCGGAGCGGCCGATCCAGTTGCGCTGCATCTCGAGGATGCCGGCGGGCCAGTCCAGCCCGTCGAGGTCCGTCAGCAAACGCTCCGCGTACGCCGTGATCTTCAGCATCCACTGCTTCATCAGGCGGCGCTCGACCGGATCCCCGGTCTCGACGTACTTGCCGTCCTGCACTTCCTCGTTGGCGAGCACGGTGCCCAGCGCCGGGCACCAGTTCACCGGCACCTCCGCGAGGTAGGCGAGGCCCATCTCGTGGAGCTTCAGGAAGATCGCCTGGGTGTGCTTGTAGTAGTCGGGGGTCGAGGTGTTGACCTCGCGATCCCAGTCGTACGAGAAGCCGAGGCGGTCGATCTGGCCGCGGAAGTTGGCGATGTTCTTCGCGGTGATCTCGGCGGGCTGGCCGCCGTCGCGGATGGCCTTGCGCTCGGCGGGCAGGCCGAAGGCGTCCCAGCCCATCGGGTGGAGCACGCGGTAGCCGAGGGCCTTCTTGTAGCGGACCACGATGTCGACCGCGGTGTAGCTCTCGGGGTGGCCGACGTGCAGCCCGTCCCCCGAGGGGTAGGGGAACATGACCAGCCCGTAGAACTTGGGCTTCGCCGGATCCTCGTCGGTGCGGAAGGTGTGCTCCGCGCGCCACCGGGCCTGCCAGCGGGGCTCGATCTCGTGGGGGGTGTACCGGCTCATGGGGAGTCTCCGCGGCGCGTGAAGGGGGCGGCGGCGTTTAACGCGGAGGACGACGCGGTGAGGCCGGCGCGGTCGAGGGCGAGGCTCCGGGCTGCCTCGTCTCCATGCACGCCCCCCTCGACGACGCCGGCATCGTCGATGTCTCCGCCCGCCTGTCCTTCGCCCCCGGTGACCCCGCGAGCCGCAACCGCCCCGACATCTCCACCGACGCCGCCTCGCTCAACGCGATGCAGGGCGGGGTGGGGGAGCCGTGGATCGCGAAGGCGGACGGGCGCGCGATCGAGCCGTGAGGGGCGCGGCGCCGAGGGGAGACGCCATCAGCGCGCCGCGAGCACCCGCGCCGGGATCCGGGTCCGCCCCGCGGTGTCGACCGCCTGGCGCGCCACTGCGCTGACCGCGCGCGCCGTTCCGGCACGCTCCGCGTCCGACCAGGGGAGCAGCCAGAGGGTGAGCGCGCCCACGCCCACGAGCCCCATCGAGACGAGCACGGTGAAGAGGGAATCGAGGAAGAGTGGGGCGTTCATGACGAGCTCCTGTGCCGCGAGGGGTGATCCGACCTGAACATGAGGTTAGCTGAACACCTGTCCGGTGTCTACCGAACACCAACATCTTGTCCTGTACCTGTGCCAAAATATGTCCGCCCCCCTACGTGAGCTCCTTCGATGACGGACGACAGCCTCAACAAGTCCCAGAAGTTCGTGCGCATCTTCGAGATCGTGCAGCGCCGCGGCGGCGTGACTGCGCAGGATCTGATGGGGCGCTTCGACCTCGACGCGCGCACGCTGCGCCGGTACCTGTCCGATCTGAAGGACCTCGGGCTGCCCCTGCGGGACGAGGGAACAGGCAATGATCGCGTGCTTTCGCTCGAGCCCTCGTACGCGCGCTCCGGCGTGCAGCTCACCCTCGCCGAGGTGTTGTCGCTCCACTTCGGGCGCACGCTCTTCACGTTCCTCGACGGCACGTCCTTCGCGGCCGACCTCGAGGGCGCCATCGAGCGGCTCCAGCCGGCCATCGCCCGCTCCACCATCGACCTGACGCGCGACCTCGATCGCAAGTTCATGGCAGTTCCCGAGCATGCAAAGGACTATCGGTCCGATCCCGACAAGCTGGATGAGATTGTGAGCGCCCTCCTCTACTCGAACCCGGCGGACGCCGAATACCGTCCCGCTCGGGGTGGCTTTGGCAAGGTCTACCGCCTCGAACCCCTCACGTTGGCCACCTACCGGCAGGGCCTCTACCTGTTCGCGCGCGACGTGGCGGAGGACAAGGTCAAGAGCTTCGCCGTCGAGCGCTTCGCCCGCTTCTCCCGCCTGCGTCGTGAGCGCTTCGACTACCCGACCGCCTACGATCCGCACGCCATCGTGGCGGACAGCTTCGGCATCACCAGTGGCCCCCCGGAAGAGGTGGTCGCCCGCTTCACGCCCGACCAGGCGATCTTCATCCGCGAACGCCAGTGGCACCCCACCCAGCGCCTCGAGCCCCTGCCCGACGGCGGCGTGCGCCTCCGCATGCGCGTCAACGTCGGCCCCGAGCTGCGCGAGTGGCTCCTCGGCTTCGGCACCCACGTCCGCGTCGAGGGTCCCGCGTCCCTCGCCGACCAGGTGCGGGACGCCCACCGCGCCGCCGCCGCCCTCTACACCGACGAGGCCTCCTGATGCGCCGTCCCCCCGAACGTGACGTGATCCCCGCCGTCCTCGCCGACGGCGACCCCCACTCCGGTGACGAGGCCCTCTTCGAGCCCGGCAGCTACCTCAACTACCAGCGCTTCGGCGGCCTCGGCCTCACCGAACCCGCGTGGGAAGAGGCAGAACGCGCGTTCCACGCCCGCGCCATGGCGGTCCTACAAGGCGACGCCCCCTGGGACGACGCCGAGCTCCTCCACCTCGCCGCGCTCCTCATGCTCGACCACCCCGGCCACCACGACACCCGCCCGCCCCGCGTGGCCGAGGTCGTCGTCCCCGACGAGGTCCTCTCCGACATCGTCGAGGATCTCGTGCCCGACTACGGCGTGCTCACCGAGCGCGTCACGGGGGACGATCGCCCCGCCACCGTCCCCATCGTCGGCGTGCTCGCCTTCGTCGCCATGACCTTCGAGGGCCGCCGCCCGCTCGACTGGTGGGCGGAAGAAGAGGAGGACCGCCCCCTCGTCCGATCCGCCCGCATCATCGACAATTCGGCGCCGTCCCTCTTCCGCGACGGCGTGCCGCTCCTCCCTTATGCCGAGGTTCGCCGCCCCGAAGGCCCCGCGCCCGCCGGCGTCTACGTCGGCCGCCCCTACCGCATCGAGCCGGGCTGGGCGTGGTCCACCTGCGTCGCCCTCCCGCGCGTCCCCAACCTCCGCGCCGTCACCCGCCGCCTCACCCTCGAGCTCTGGCAACAACGCCGCCTCGAACGCCGCGTCAGCTGGGAAGACGTCGCCCGCGCCCGCCCCGAGCTCATCTACCGCACCTGCTTCGAGGCCAGCATCTGACGTGGGGCGCGTCGCCGGCGCGGACGCCGGCGCCGGTGTCCTCCGGGCTCGCGGCGTAGCCGCTCGGTTGGCCTCGCCCGGCGCACGGGCGCCGGGGCGGCCGAACCGCGCCTCCCTCCGGTCGGCGCGCCCTCCGGCCCCCTCGCGCGGGGCGTGG
>CAJBVW010000375.1 GCA_903959175.1 uncultured Pseudomonadota bacterium | reverse complement strand
GTCACCGTCCACCGCGGCGTTCACGTAGAGCGCCCAGGCGCCGCCGGACTCCACCTCGTCACGCGCGGAGGGACAGGTCAGCCGGAGCTCCGCGGTCTCGCCCGCGGCGAGGGTGAGCGTCCCGAGCGCGTCGTTGTGGACACAGGCCACGGCAGTCCCCAGCGCCTGGCTGTACTCGCACGCCCGCGCGGCCTGCGAGGTCGAGGCCTCGTTCGTGCACGTCGCGACGACCTCCTCGCCCGGCGTGCAGGCGATGTCCTCGTCCTGCTCACGCCAGCCGCAGTTGCGGGTCGCGCCCATGCTCCCCCGCTCGCACGCCGCCGTCACCATGCCGCCGTCCGCCGGCACCGTGACGTCCGCGGTGGCCACGTTGTCCGCATCCCAATTCTCGAACTCGTCGCAGGCGATCGCGCTCTCGGGCTCGCCGGCCTCGGTCAGGAACGTGGTCTCCTCGAAGAGCATGTTGCCGTCGGCGTCGCGCAGGACCTCGCCCTCGCACAAGAACGCGTCGGGGTTCACATGGAAGGTGAGCGGCGCGGTCACGTCCGTACCGGACGTCACGGGCGTCACGTCCACCCACTGGCAGTCCAGCCCCGCGATGTAGTCGTCGCCCCAGCCGGCCGCCGTGCCCTGGTATTCGCACCCGTAGGGGTGTACGAGCGGGGTGTCCTCGTTGTTGAAGTACCGGGCCGTGCTCTCAAGGCAGAAGGCCCGCTTGCTCCCGAGCGCCATCTCCCCGGTGCCGAAGGTGAAGTTCCCGTAGTGGTTGAAGTGCATGTGCTCGTGGCACTCGCTGAAGCTCACCATGTTGTTCTCGACCGGCGGGCTCCCGTCGCTGACGTCGCCGATCGCGGCGTCCTCAGCGCCGAGGTTTTGCACCGTGGCGGTGAACTGGAGCAGGCGACGCCAGCCGGCCGCGCCGACGCAGCCCTCGGAGATCGCGCAGCTGTCCGCGGGGAAGTACCGGTAGATCACGCGGTTGTCAGCGACGCCCTCCTCCAGCGCCTTGAGCTGGGCCCCACCGGGGACCTGCGTGCCCACGCGCACCGCGTCCGCGCGCGCGGCGTCCCACGCGAGCCGCTCGTAGCGCATGGCGGTGCGCACCGTGCCGACGTTCACCAGCAGCGCATCGACGCAGGAGATCGCCTCGGGGCGGGTCACATGACAGTCGCTCAACGCCTCGCAGGTGTCGTCGAAGAACGAGAGCGCGTTCTCGGTGTCGACGCTGTTCGGGGGAAAGTCGCTCTCGTTCATGCACGCGAAGCCGGTGCGCTCGAGGAGATTCTCGGGGTCCACGGGCAGCACGAACGGCTCGTCCCACACGCCGCCCGGCTCGGTGAGCGCGGGCTCCGCGAGCGCGGGCTGCTCCGCGCCCGTGAGCAGCGTGCTCGTGAAGGTGTAGTCCACGGCCACCACGTCGTGCCCGTCGACGGTGCGCCGCGAGGGCGTGCCGACGGCAATGGACCACTGTTCCGCGGGCGGCAGAGGCAGCTGGCCGCGGCCGTCGTAGGCGAAGTTGCGGTACACGAGCCGGTAGAGCGACGCCGTCAGCTGGCGCCGCGCGGCGGCCTCCCACGCCGCGGCCCCGCGCGCAAGCAGCTGCTCCGCTGCCCGGTCGCGGTCGGCCGCCGGGACCTCGTCGAGCAGCACGCCCACGGTAGACATCATCGACACGTCCACGAGCGCACCCGGGTCCTCGACGACGGGCTTCGGCTCCTCCCCGAGGCAGGCGGTGAGGAAGGGCAGGGCGAGGACTGCGAGGAGGCTGCGGCTCATGGGTGTCCGGTGGTTTCGCGCGGCGGCGACCCCACCGCAGGTCCAGTCGGCGACCAGCGTGTCGTGATCTTGCCCTCTTTTGACAGATCACTTGGGGGGCAAGTGGCTTCGGTGATCGAAGCCTGGTGAAGCGCCTCGTACTCGGCGGGGCTGTGGAGGCCGCTCCGGTCACTTCGATCTCTGCGGGTTCGGGAGGTCGTCGTCCCGGAGAACGCGGAGCGACGGGCACAGGACGAGCGCCTTCTGACCCCCATTCCTCGGGTCCGCCTCCGGCCACACCGCCGCGATCACGGGCGGGTAGAGCTTCGAGCCGTCGGTGGCCACGAAGGGCACGGCGCGATGAGCGGCGCGCTCAAGGTCAGCTTGTGGTGCGCGTCGATGCGCGCTAGGCCTATCATGGCTCCTGTCTTGTGTGATCTGGTGGTTGGATGGTGCTTTCCACCTAACCGAGCAGGAGCCACTCATCACGCTATGTCGAGGCTGAATATCGACACGTCGAGAGCGGGCGGGTGGGCCAATTTCTTTACTTTCGCGGGAGTGTCCCGCCCGGACCCGAACCCCCTCGCGGATCTTAAGCGGGTTCGCCCTATCCACTTCAGCACCGGGCACCCGGCTCTCAGGTTTTGGTAGTAGCGTGACGGGAACCGCTTCGTCTGCCCCTCGATCCCGCTCGTTCCGTCACCTTACGCGAGCTTGAACCCGTGGAACACCCGCCCGTTGGGCAGCCTCTCCAGCCGGCCGAGCGCGAGCGGAGGACGCAGCACGCAGCGGCACAGCCTCTCCCGGCCGCCCCGCTCGCCGCGAACGAGACGTTGGCGCCGAGGTTGTAGCCCTCGTACGACGCACACCGGGGGCCCAGCGTCGACCTCGCCGGCGTCCGGGTCGTCATCCTCGGCCTGGCCGCTTCGGCGCCCCGCGGCGCCCGTGGCGCCCGTAGCGCCGGGCGCCC
>CAJBVW010000374.1 GCA_903959175.1 uncultured Pseudomonadota bacterium | reverse complement strand
CGCCTAGCCGATGTCCGGCTCCGATGATGACGACAACGTCTTCGTCCTCCGGCCGCTCGCCGTTGAGCGCGACGGCGACGGGGAAGGCGAAGCGGAGGGCGGGCCCCCACCGCCCGAGCTGCTCGTCCCCACCATCGAGGCGTGCCTGTTCGCCTCGGCGGGGGTTGTCACGGTCGCGCAGCTCGCCGCCGCGCTCAAGCTCGACGTAGAGCTGATCGAGGGCGCACTCCAGGTGCTCGCGGAGCGCCTTCGTCGCACCGGCTCCGGCGTGCGCCTCGCCCCGGTCGGGGACGGCTGGCAGCTCCGCACCGAGGCCCGCCTGGCGCCCTGGGTCGCGGCGATCCGCGGCGGGAAGCCGGTCAAGCTCTCGCGGCCGGCGCTGGAGACCCTCGCGGTCGTCGCGTTCCGGCAGCCCGTCTCCAAGGGCATCGTGGACGACATCCGCGGCGTCGACTGCGGCGGCGTCCTGCGCATGCTGCTCGATCGCGGCCTCCTCAAGGTGGTGGGGCGCTCGGACGACCCCGGCCGGCCGCTCACCTACGGCACCACGCCCGCGTTCCTCGAGCTCTTCGGCATGCGCAGCCTCGCCGACCTCCCGACCCTCAAGGACCTCCGCGCCCTGAAGGACGACGACTCGCCGGACGGCGGCGTCGTGCCCTTCCCCGACGCCGAGTAGGCCTCGGGGGCGCCTCCGGCCGGGGCCGCTCCGGTGAGGGTGGGCATTCGAGGAGAGGCGTGTTAGACGCCGTTTTTGCCCGTCGTGAGACGCGCGTAGGAGTCAGACATGGAAGAACTGGATGGGAAGAGGCGCCTCGCCAAGGTGATCGCCGAGCGTGGGATCGCGAGCCGCCGGGAAGCCGAGCGGATGGTCGAAGAGGGCAAGGTCGAGGTGAACGGCGTCGTCGTGTCCCACCCCGGGCACCCCGTCGATCCCGAGAAGGACCGGATCAAGGTCGACGGGCGCTACGCCCAGAAGGCCCCCGCGCGGAAGGTGTACTTCCTGCTCTTCAAGCCGAAGGGCTACATCACCGGCCGCGACGACCCGGACGGCCGCACCTCCGTGCTCGAGCTCGTGCGGGACCTCCCCGACCGCGTCGAGCCCGTGGGCCGGCTCGACATCAACACGGAGGGGGCGCTCCTCCTCACGAACGACGGGCCGCTGGCCCACAAGCTGACGCACCCGAGCACCGGCGTGCCGAAGCGCTACCTCGCGAAGGTGTGGAAGACGCCCTCGGAGCGCACCCTGCAGCGCCTGCAGGAAGGCGTCATGCTGGAGGACGGCAAGACCGCCCCCGCCAAGGCGCGCGTCGTCGAGAGCACCGACACGGGCAACACCTGGGTCGAGATCACCGTGACCGAGGGCAAGAACCGCCTCGTGCGGCGCATGCTCGCCGAGGTCGGCCACCCGGTCAGCAAGCTTCGCCGGGAGTCCTTCGCGACCATCAGCATCCGCGGGCTCGAGCGCGGCGAGTACCGCATGCTCACGGGGGAGGAGGTCCAGCGGCTGCGCGACCTCGCCGCCGGCGTGCCGCCGTCCGCCGTCGGGCACAAGAACCGCACCCGCAGCAAGGCCGGTTTCGCGAAGCCTGACGAAGAGTGGCTCCGCAAGCGCCTTGACAGGCAGAGCCGGAAGGTTAATAGGCAGGCACCGCCGCGGGGTGGAGCAGCCAGGTAGCTCGTCGGGCTCATAACCCGAAGGTCGTCGGTTCAAATCCGGCCCCCGCAACCAACTTTGAACCCAGGCATCCTTCACGGGGTGCCTGGGAACAGACGAAGCGGAGTCCCTCTGACCAAGGGGCGAAAATCATCCTCACTGACCAGTGGATGAAACAGTGTCGCGGGGTGGAGCAGCCAGGTAGCTCGTCGGGCTCATAACCCGAAGGTCGTCGGTTCAAATCCGGCCCCCGCAACCATCGATGAACCCGGGTTTCGCGAAAGCGGGGCCCGGGTTCTTGGTTTTTGGTTCACGGGGGTGCCCGGCCCGTCGGGGTGCCCGGCCCGTCGGGGTGCCGAAGCGGCGCCGCGGGTGCCCGGATCGCGAGCGTGCCCGGCCCGTCGGGGGATCCACCGGGCGTGGCGGGGGCGG
>CAJBVW010000373.1 GCA_903959175.1 uncultured Pseudomonadota bacterium | reverse complement strand
TCCCGCCCCCGCAACGCCCCCGGGGGATCCGCGCCGCGCTACCTTGGCCCATGCGCTGGACCCGCTTCTACGCCCCCGAGGCGTTCCTCGACGCCGCGGGGCCGCTCCTGCGCGCCTCGCCGTTGGTGAACCAGATCCCGCTCGGGATCGCCGTGGCGCTCGCCGCAGATCCCCTCCGCTACGGGGACCAACCCCCGCGTCTGTATACCGTCCACGTCGGTGACACATGTGTCGGTGCGGTCGTCCAGACGCCGCCGTGGCTCCCCGGGCTCTCGGCGATGTCCCCCGAGGTCGCCGCGTTCGCGGGCGCCCGCTTCGCCGCCGATCACCCCGACGTCAACGGCGTCTCCGGGCCCGACGCCGCCGCGGACGCCTTCCTCGCCGCCGCGCTCGCCGCACTCCCCGCGCGCCCGCCGGTCCACACCGAGGGTATGGGGCTCTTCGCGCTCCACACCGTCGCCGAGGTGCGGCGCCCCGCCGGCCACCGTCGGCCCGCCATCCCCGCGGACGGCCCGCTCCTCCAGGGCTGGCTTGAGGCCTTCCGCGACGAGGCCATCCCCGCGGATCCGCCCATCCAACCAGGCGCGGGCGCGAGCGCGGCCGGCCGTGGCACCGGTCACTTCTGGGTCGATGCCGCCGGCGTGACCGTGGCCTACGCCACGTTCGGGCGGGACCTCGAGGGGTACGTCAGCGTGGGCCCGGTCTACACCCCCCCGGCGCAGCGCGGGCGCGGCTACGCCACGGCGTTGGTGGCCGAGATGAGCGCCCTCGCCCTCGCGTCCGGCCGCGTGGGGTGCACCCTCTTCACCGACCTCGCCAACCCCACCTCCAACGGCATCTACGAGACGATCGGCTACCGCCGCATCGGAACGATGAAGCGGCACTTCCTCCGGTAGTCCCGCGACCGGATCGCGGGTGCCTACCCCTCCTCCATGGACATCCTCCCGACGACCGACGTGCACCCGCTCCCCGACGGCGCCCGCGACGTCGACGCCGTGTTCCTCACCCACGGCCACCTCGACCACGTCGGCAGCCTTCCCGCGCTCCTCGACGGCGGCTTCGCGGGCCCGATCCTCTCCACCCGCGCCACCTTCGCCATCGCGCGCATCGTGCTCCGCGACACCCCGGTGTTGGAGGGCGCCACCCCCGACGAGGCCGACCGCTCCCTCGAGCGGCTGGACGCCCTCCACCGCCCCGTCGACGCGGCCCGGGTGCCGGCGTAGGCTTCCCGACCGTGGCGTTCGGGGAAACCGAACGTGACACGAAAACCCCCGCCGCCCCCCGGCAGGGTCGTACACCCGTGGTTCTCTCGCTCGCAGGAAGAGGAGTACTCCATGTCGCTGGTCTCGGCACCGTCGTCCCGCCGCTTCGGCCTCGCCATCGCTGGCACGTTCACCACGCTGGCGCTCGCCGGGCACGCCTACGCGGCGGCGGACACACGGGAGCGCGCCAGCAGCGTCTTCGAGGTGTACCTGGACGGCTACGAGGCCGACGTCGAGGGCAACCGCGGCGACCCGGACGGCACCGGCTACGCGACCTTCTGGTTCGACCGCGCCAACGAGCGCGTCTGCTACGACCTTGAGGTCTCGAACGTGGGCGCCCCCACCGCTGCCTTCCTCCACATCGCGCCCCGCGGCGCCGCCGGCCCGATCGTGGTGCCGCTCGCGCCGCCGCACGACGGGTACGCCTACGCGTGCAGCTACGTCTCGCGGGCCCAGATCCGTGACATCGAGGCCTACCCCTTCGACTACTACGTCACGCTCTACAATCGCACCTACCCGCGCGGCGCGCTCCGCGGCCAGCTCGCGTACGCGGACACCTTCGGCGACGCGACCTACGCCTACCCGGACGAGGACCTCTACTACGACTTCTCCGACCAGGATTGGTTCTTCCGCTACGACCGTGACACCCGCCGGTACTCCTACGACCAGGATGACACCTACTACTACCGCGAGGGAGGCCGCGTCTACTACGTCGACCTGAACGACTACTCCGTCTACAACCGATACATCTACTACGACAACGACCGGAACTACTACTACTTCTCGGCCGACGACGACGACGATCACGACGACTGGCGCGACGATCACGACGACTGGCGCGACGATCACGACGACTGGCGCGACGATCACGACGACTGGCGCGACGATCACGACGACCGACACGGGGACGACGAGGATTGGAAGCACGACGACGACGATGACCGCCGCGACCACGATTGGGACAAGGATCGGCGCGACGACCACGATCGCGGTGGGGACGAGGACCACGGGGGCGACGAGGGCCACGGCGGCGACGAGGGCCACGGCGGCGACGAAGGCCACGGCGGCGACGAAGGCCACGGCGGCGACGAAGGTGGCGGCGGAGACGAAGGTGGCGGCGGCGACCAAGGTGGCGGCGGCGACCAAGGTGGCGGCGGCGACCAAGGTGGCGGCGGCGACCAAGGTGGCGG
>CAJBVW010000372.1 GCA_903959175.1 uncultured Pseudomonadota bacterium | reverse complement strand
GTCGACCTCGGGGATCTGTTTGGGATCGACCTGGGCGGCGCGGGTGTGCCCGCCGCTCCGTCGACGCCGAAGCCGCCCAAGGTGTCCGCCGCGAAGGTCACTCCCGCGAAGGCCGCGCCCGCGAAGGCCGCGCCCGTGAAGGCCGCGCCGGTGAAGGCTACTCCCGCGAAGGTCACTCCCGCGAAGGCCGCGCCGGTGAAGGCTGCGCCGGTGAAGCCGGCTCCCGCGCCCGCAAAGCCCGCGCCGGTGAAGGCTGTGCCCACAAAGGAGGCCCTTCCCGCGAAGGCCGCCCCCGTGAAGCCCGCCCCCGCGCCCGCCCCTCCCGCGGTCCAGGCCACTCCCGCGAAGCCCACTCCCGCAAAGGCCGCGCCCGCAAAGGCCGCGCCCGCAAAGGCCGCGCCGGTGAAGCCGGCTCCCGCCCCCGCGAAGCCCGCGCCCACAAAGGCTGCCCCCGCGAAGCCGGCTCCCGCCCCCGCGAAGAAGCCCGCGCCCGCGAAGAAGCCCGCGCCCGTCCCGTTCGCGCCGTTGGCGGCCTCCATGCTGGATCGTCTCCGGGTCGACCGCGACACGGTCGCCGCGTGGGTGCGCTCCGGCGTTCTCCTGGCGACGGCCGACCCCGCCGTCTACACCCCCACCGAGGCGACGGGGCCGCATCTTCGGGCGTACATGGCGGAGAATCGCGGGCGCTGACGGTCGGGCGCCAGGGGAGCGCCACGCCCGGATACCCCGCGTACAGGAGCCCCACCGAGGTCCCGAGGAACGACAAACAGAAGGCGGCGAGACGACGAGCCATGTCGCGGAGCGTACCGCATCCGGGGTCGCGCCCCCCACCGGGATACCTCACCCCCCATGGACCCGATCACCGATCCCGGCATCCTCGGCGGCTACCTTACCGACGCCTCCAACCTCCACGGCCGGGCGGCCGCGCTCTACCGGCCGCGCACCGCCGAAGAAGTCGCCGAGATCCTCGCCGAGTGCCAGCGTACCGGCACCCCCGTGACCGTCACCGCGCGCCGCACGTCCACCACCGGCGCGCCCGTTCCGGACGGCGGCGTGCTCCTCTCCACCGAGCGCCTCGACCGCGTCCACGCCCTCGACGATGTCGACGGCGGCGTGCTCCTCGGGGCGTACCAGTCCGAGGTCGAGCGCGCCGGGCGGCTCTTCACGCCCGACCCCACCTCGCGCAACGAGTGCAGCGTCGGCGGCGCCATCGCGTGCAACGCGTCGGGGGCGCGCTCGTTCAAGTACGGTCCCACGCGCCCGTGGGTCGAGGCCGTCGAGCTCGTGACACCCACCGGCGAGATCCGCTGGATCGACCGGACGACTCCGCTGCCGTGGCCCGTCCCGCAGTGGACCGAGCCCGCCGTCAAGACCGCCGCCGGCTACTACCCGGCCACCAACCTGCTCGACCTCGTCATCGGCGCCGAGGGCACGCTGGGCGTCGTCACGCGCGCGCGTCTGAAGCTCCTGCCGCTCCCGACGGCCGTGCTCACCGTCTTCACGTATTTTTCCGATCGCGCCTCGCTCCTCGCCTTCGTCGCCGTCGCGCGCACGATGGGCCCGCGGTGCATCGAGTACTTCGACCGCCACGCGCTCGACCTCATCCGCGGCCGCGTGCCCGCCGTGCCCGTCGCCGACGCCGCGCTCCTCCTCGAGATCGAGCACGACGGTGAC
>CAJBVW010000371.1 GCA_903959175.1 uncultured Pseudomonadota bacterium | reverse complement strand
CGGCGGCGTTGCCGCTCGAACCGCCCGTGCCGGTGCGCGCGGTCGTGCCCGCGCCGGTCGTGCCGGTGGTCGCGGAGGTCCCGACGGTCGCCGCGACGGAGATGTTCGCGCTGACCGAGCCGCCGCCGACCGTCGCCTGCGCTGAGACCGAACCGCCGCCACCGCCCGCGCCGGACGAGGCGTTGCCGCCCGGAGCGCCGTTCCCGCCCGAGCCGTTGTTCCCGGACGGCGTGCTGTTGCTGCCGTTCGCGCTGCCGGTGGTCGCGACGTTCAGCTGGAAGCCGCCGACCGCGACCACGTCGTCACCGCCGGTACCGACGGCAGCCGAGGCGCCGCCGCCCGCGCCCCCGGAGCTACGGGCGTTGGGGGTGCCGCCGCCGTTCATCGCGGGGGCGCTGGTCGTGGGGCCCGCGGGGGCGGTCGTCGGCGCCGTGCTGCTCGGGGTGTTGACCGACTTGAGGCCGCCGGCCTCGGGGCGCCCGCCGCCGTTCCGCCCACCCGCGCCGAGGCGGAGGCTCCCGCCGATCTGCACGCCACCCACCTGGAGGCCGCCCGAGACCTGCGCCGAGGCCTGGGCACCGTTGGCGCCGGCCGAGACGTCCGCGTTGACCTGGACACCGCCCTTCGCGGCGGGGGCGTCCTGCTTGCCGCCCACGAGCGTAGCCGCGAACGCATTGCCCGCGGCGCCCGCCATCCGCCGCGCGCCACCGGCCGTCATCGGGCCGTCGACTTGCGGGAGCGCTTGACCACGCCCCTGACCGGCACCCTGGGTGCGTTCCGCGCTCTCCTGCCCGGGCGCCGCGGGGAGCTGACGGTCTCGGGCGTGTTGCTTGGAGCGGGCCATGGGCACTTTCCGGGCAGTAGATTCTGCCTATGCTACCTCGGCTCGACCTCGGCGGGAAGCCGGTTTCTCCCGGTGGCGCGCACATCGTCCGAGACCGTCGGACGCCGTCGAAACTCCACAGGTAGAACCGTCCGTTCGGCGGCCTAGCGGAGGCGCAACGTCGCGACCATCGGATGATGGTCGGACACGACGTTCGGTCGGGAGACGGGGCCTGCCCCTACGATCTCGATATCGTCGGACACGAAGAGGTAGTCGAGCACACGGTCGGCTACGACGGCACCCCAGGGCAGGTACGTCGCGTTGCGCGGGTCGAGGAGGGCCTCGGGCGGCACGACGCTGCGGAAGCGCGGGATCAGCCGCTCGACGGGGTTGGGGTGATCGGCGTATTGTCCGCCGTCTTGGCCGAGACGCGCCGGATCGTCCCCCGGAGGGAGGAGGTTGAGGTCCCCGCCGAGCACGAAGCTCTCCCCGGCGGCCTCCCGCGCGGCCATCCAGTCGTGCAGGACCCCGATCTGGCGCGCGAGCGTGCCGTCGCCACGCGAGAACGCCGAAAGATGGGTTACGGCGACGTGCAGCGGGCGCGCGCGGCCTGCGACCGGAATCTCGGCGGTGAGCAGGCAACGCTTGAGGTTGAAGGCCTGACGCCAGCGCGGCTCGCGCAGGAGCGGGAGCTGGATGCGCGTCGGGTTGCAGATCTGGAACCGCGTGAGGACTGCTACGTGCATGTCGACGCGACGGAGGGGGTCGGACGCGGGGGCAGGGACGAAGCGGCTGCGGTGGCAACTCGCGCTGGCGAACGTCGCGAAAGGAGCACGTTCGAGCAGGGCGCCGAGCTGGTCGAGCCGGCCGGTGCGATCGCTGTCGCGGTCGAGCTCCTGCATCAGCACGAGGTCCGGCGCGGCGTCCCTCAGCTGGGCGCCGATGGCGTCGAGCGCGTGGTCCCGATCCGCGGCGGGGACATGGACGGCTTCGCCCCCGTCGTAGAAGAACTTCTGCCGGCGGGTCGCCGCGTACTGGACGTTCCAGGAGAGCACGGTGAACGGCCGCCCGGGCGCGAGGACGACGGACGCGCTCCGGCTAACGGCCGGGACGGGCTCGCGTTCCACGGGACGGAACACGAGGCCAGTGAGCTCGGCGAGGCGCGACGCGACGCCGCCCGCGCGCAACAACGCGGCGGGCGCGTCAACGGCGCTCATCCGGGGCTAGTCCCCACCGGAGCGCTCGCCGAAGCGCCCCATGAAGGTCTCGTACATCTCGCGGCACTCGTAACGGTCGGGCCGGCTCATCCGCTCGATGCCGGAGCGCGGGTGCACGTTGTAGAAGCCGGTGATCGCGTACGGGAGGTGGTACCCCCAGCGCAGATCGTCCCGGAGGGTGGCGTACTCGTCGACCAGCTCGAGGATCGGACGCACGTCGTAGCGGGGGTTGTCCAGGTAGAACAACAGGAGCTCGAGCGGGCAGTTGCCAGCACCGCGGCCGATGCCGTGCACGGTGGCGTCGACGAAGTCCGCCCCGGCGTCGATCGCCGCGATGGTGTTCGCGAAGGCCTGCTGCTGGTTGTTGTGGGTATGGATGCCCACCTTGATCTTCTCTCCGAGGCGGTTCTGGTAGACGCGGAAGAGGTGCTCCACGTGGTACGGGAAGAGCGCGCCGAAGCTGTCGACGATCGCGACGTTGTGCACGCCGCTGTCCCGCAGCCGGTCGAGGAACGTGTCGACCTCGGCTGGCTCGAGCGTCGAGACCGCCATGACGTTCATGAAGGTCTCGTAGCCCTCCTCCAACGCGCGATCGAGGAGGCGCAGGGCCTCGTCCATCTGGTGGGCGTACGTCGCGATACGGAGGGTGTTCACGACGGTCTGGCTGCGCGGCTTGATGTCGGAGGGGTCGACCTTCCCGCAGTCGAGCATCGCCGCGATCTTCATCGTGTTGTTGCTCGCGGCGGTGACCTCGGCGAGCACGTCTTCTTCGAGGAAGCGCCACTCGCCGACCTTGCTGCGATCGAACGCGCCCTCGCGGGTGCGGTAGCCGATCTCCATGTAGTCGACGCCGGAGGCCTGAAGGGCCTCGAACGTGCGCTTCACCCAGGCGCGATCGAATTTCCAATTGTTGCAGATCCCCCCGTCCCGGATCGTGCAATCGAGGACCTTGATGCGACGGCGACGGTCGGTGACGAGCCCGTCGGGGCAGCAGCGCACGCGGTAATCGAGACCCATCCCCTGGCTCCTGAAGCTGGACGTTTTATCCCCGAGAGGGGGGCCCCCGCCACCGGACGGCGGGGGGAGCGACTACTGGATCCCCCGAAGGGATCATGTGCGGAAGCGCCGCGCCGGGAAGAGCTCGGCGACCTCGCTCCGACCCTCCAGGACGATGTCGACGAGGGACCGGCCACAGACCCACGCAAAGCCGAAGCCGTGCCCGGTGAAGCCCGCCGCCACCAGCGCGCCCGGGGCGCCGGGGACCGCGCCCACGAGCGGGAGCCCGTCCCGCGAGAAGCCCATGGTGCCGCTCCATCGGTGGGTGATGGGCACGTCCCGGAGGGCCGGGAAGCGACGGATGAAGTCGGTCATCCGGGCCTGGATGACGGGGTGGAGCATCTCGTCCGGGCCGACCTCGCCTTCGGGGTCGAGGTTGCGCCACCCGCCGAGGGCGATGCGGCCGTGCTCGTCCTGCCGCCAGTAGTCGTAGCCGTGATCGGCGTAGATCGGGCACTCGAACACGGGGGGCGCTGCGGCGGTCGCCAGCATCTGGCCACGCACCGCGTCGATCGCGCCGCGGAGGCCGCCGAGGAGGGCACCGGCGGAGGCGTTGGTGCAGACGAGCGCGATCTGGGCGCGCACGGTGCCGGTGGGGGTCTCGGCGCGCACGTCCCCCGGGGAGTCGGCGTGGAGCGTCGTGACGGGAGTGTGCTCATAGAGACGGACTCCGAGGCCCATCGCCGCCTGCGCGACGCCGCGCACGAACGAGGCGGGCTGGAGCTCGCCGTCGTCGGGGAGGTGGACCCCGAGGCGGAAGCCCGCGCCGCTGAGGTGCTCGCCGAGCGCGTCCGCCCCGCGCTCCTCGGCGGGGAAGCCGTCTTCCCGAAGGAGGGCGGCGGACTCGAGGAGATCTCCCTCCTCTTCCGGGCTGCCCGCGAGCTGGAGCGAGCCGCGGCGCTGGTAGCCGCAGTCGAGGCCGAGCTCGGCGATGGTCGCCGCCATCGCGCGGTGGTTCTCCCTGGACAACCCGTGCACCCGCTGGGCGCGCTCCCGCCCGTGGATCGCGACCGCGCGGACGTAGCGCTCGGCCGTGCCCTGGAGGAGGAAGCCCGCGTTGCGCCCGGAGGCCCCGTGGGCGACCGCGCCGGCGTCCAGCCAGACGGTGTCTATCCCGGCGCGGCCGAGCGCGAGCGCGGCGGAGGCTCCGCAGAGCCCCGCGCCGATCACCAGGACATCCGCCGATACGTCGCCGGTGAGGGCGCCCGCCAGGGGCGAGGCGCCGTCGAGCCAGTAGGGGGTCATTCCTCGTCCCCAGAGGCGGTGGCCGGCCCCTCCGGCTCGTAGGACTCGGTGGTCTTGTAGCCGACGTAAGCGCCGTGCTGCTCCACGAGCTCGGACGCCGTGGCCGTGCCCTGGCGAACGAGGAACTCGAGCGCCACCCGCCGCACGTCCCGCGCGACGGAGGGGCGGGCAACAAGCGCCTCGAGGAGGTCCCATCGCTCGAGCGCCGCGGCGTTGCGGACGGCGGCGACGCCGGTACGTACGGTCTCGGGTTCTTCGAGCACCACGCGCACCATCGCCGCGGCGGCCAAGGGGTCCAGCGAGGCTACGCGCTGGAACGCGGGCATCCGCACGGGCTGCTGCGGACATTCCCGGTAGATCGCGGATGCGGTGGAGAGGTCGGCGGCTGCCACGGCCATCGCGCGCGCCGTGCAGGCGGCCATCGTGGCGTCGAGCGTGAGCTCCCACGCCTTCTCGCGCACCCGGGGCGCGCTCGACTGCCGCAGGCGCTCGAGCGTCTCCGGAGGGTCGGTCGGGCCCGGTCGCCACACGCTGAGAGCGGCGTAGACGGCGTCGGCGGGGGCGTTGGCCTCGGTCAGCGCGGCGGCGCGGGCCACGCCGTCCTCGGCCGCGAGGGCGCCGCGGAGCGAGGGCGACTCCGAGCCGTGGGCGAGCGCGAGCGCTGCGGCGTGGTCTCGCTGGGCGAGCTCCTGCCAAAGCCGCTCCTGGAAGGTGCCGGGCGCCACGGTCGACACGGCCGCGGTGAGCGTGTCGGAAGGAGCGGCGCGGAGGAGATCCCAGGCCGCGAGCGCCGAGGCGTCCTCATACGGGCGAGGATTGCGCAGATAGTCGACCGCGAGCGTGTAGGCGTGCGAGGCGTCGGCCTCGGTCGCAGGGCGACCGCCGACGGTGAGCGTCGTCACCGGCGCGTCGGCGCGGAGCGCAATCCACCCGGTCGCGTCGCATGCGCCGAAGTCTTCGAGCACCAGGACCCAGGCCGACGGGTTGGTCTGGAGTGCCCGCTCCCAGCCGATCCCCGCGGATACGCCGTTCATCATCTCCGTACGCACCGGGGCGAGGCAGCGGACCACCTGGGCGGGGAGGGTCTGCGGGAGCGCGGGGTCCGGAGGCGCGCGGCCACCGGTCACCGCGCTGGTCGGCCCTCCGGCCCGCCAGGACCAGCTGTGGACCAGGGCTCCGTAGCGCTCGCTCCCCTCTCGGAACGCGCCGCTCTCAAGCGAGATGAGGTCGACCGCCTCGGTCACGTTGGCGACCTCGGGGAGCGGTAGGAGCCGGGCCGGCCATTCGTTGCCCGGCGGGGTCCCGACGCGCCAGCTTTCCCCGTCCCCGTCGAGCAGGGAGAAGCCCCACGACTCGAGCTTTGGCCCGAGCGCCTCGAAGGTGGTGACGTCGGGATCGAACCACACGTCCAGCCGGACGGGGCCGGATCGGTCCTGCACCTCGGTAGGGCGGACGACCTCGGGCGGGGTCACCACCTCACCTACGCCGGTGCGGGGCTCGGGCAGCGGACCGGACGCCGGTTCGACCGGCACCGGAGTGAGCGGAAGCTGGGCTTCCGTCGGGGACTCGTCCCCGGAGCACGCGATCAGAGAGAGCACGAGGAACATGCGCGCTGCTAACCCGCCCCATGCCTGCCCGAACGGGGCGCGGAGGCCGTACAGGGACTTCATCGGAAGTCCCGACTGGACGCGGCGACCGGCGGCGCGGTCTTCAGCACGGAGAAGTGGTGAGCGACCACGCTGATAGCCTCCCCGTCGCGCTGGAGCTCTCCCGACACACACACCAGGGGCTCCCCCCGGATGAGCGTCCGTTGGCGCTCGAAGAGCTTGGGCCACACCACGACGTTGACCGTACCTGTCTCGTCCTCCAACGTCATGAACACGACGCCCGAGGCCGTGCCCGGACGCTGCCGATGGGACACGAGCCCCGCGACGCGCACGGGGGCGCCGGCCCGTACCTCCACCAGCCGCGCGAGGGAGATCACCCCGTCCTTCTCCAGGGCCTCCCGGACGAGCCCGACGGGGTGGCTCCGCACGGAGAGGCCAGTCGCGCGGTAGTCGGCCTGCACCTCGTCGAGGGGCGTGGCGAGGGGGAGCGCCATCTGCTGCTCCACGCGGGGCGTGCGCGCGAAGAGCCCGCTCCAGAGCCCCTCCACCGCCCACACCGCCCCCCGGGCCCCGCGTTGGTCCGAAGGGAGCAGGCTGTCGAGCGCGCAGGCACGTGCCAGCGCCAGCAGCGAGCTGCGATCGAGCCCAGTGCGAGCCGCGAAGTCCGCCAGCCCATCGAACGGACGCTCGCGACGCGCCACCTCCACCGCGCGCGCTGCACCCTCCTTCAGCCCCTTCACGAGCCGCATCCCGAGTCGCAACGCAGGGCCGTCCGCCGCGGGCTCCAGACTGCAGTCCCATCCGGAGATCGTGGCGTCGATCGCGCGCGCCTCGACCCCGTGGCGCTGGGCGACCGCTACCAGCGATCGCGGCGCGTAGAAGCCCATCGGCTGCGAGTTGATGAGCGCCGCGCAGAACGCCGCCGGGAAGTAGCAGCGCTGCCACGAGGACACGTAGACGAGGTGCGCGAAGGAGGCCGCGTGCGATTCCGGGAACCCGTACTCCGCAAACCCTTGTATCTGTTGGAAGATCTGCTGCGCGTAGGCTTCGGGCAGGCCGTTGTCGCGCATGCCCTGCATCAGCTTCTCCCCCAGCTCGCCGAGCCCACCGCGACGGCGCCACGCGCCCATCGCCCGGCGGAGCGCGTCGGCCTCTCCGGGGGTGAAGCCGCCGACGGCGACGGCCATCGCCATCACCTGCTCCTGGAAGATGGGGATGCCGAGGGTGCGCTCGAGGATGGGGCGGAGACGCTCGTCGACGTAGGTCACCTCCTCTTCGCCGGTGCGACGGCGCAGATACGGGTGGACCATGCCTCCCTGGATGGGGCCCGGGCGCACGATCGCCGTCTCGATGACGAGGTCGTAGAACTTGCGTGGCTTCAACCTCGGTAGCATGCCCTGCTGCGCGCGGCTCTCCACCTGGAACACCCCCGTGGAGTCGGCCTCGCAGAGCATGTCGTAGACGCCGGGGTCCTCTCGGGGGACCGACGAGAGGTCGTGGTGGACGCCGTGCGCGCTGCGCATCATCTCGAAGCACTTCCGGATGGCGGTGAGCATGCCGAGGGCGAGCAAGTCCACCTTGACGAAGCCGAGGTCGTCGACATCGTTCTTGTCCCACTGGATGACGGTGCGCCCCTCCATCGTGGCGGGCTCGATCGGCGCGCGGTCGATCAGGGGCCCATCGGAGATGACGAACCCGCCGACATGGATCGAGGTGTGGCGCGGGAAGCCCTGGATCTCCCCGACGAGCTCCTGGGTGAGGGCGAGGGCGGGATCGGAGGGATCGAGGCCAGCCTCCCGAAAGCGCTCCTCGGAGGGTGGCTTGCCTCCCCAGCTGTCCATCGCCTTGGCGAGGCGGTCCACCTGATCGAGCCCGAGGCCCACCGCCTTGCCGACATCCCGGACGGCCATGCGCCCGCGCCACGAGATGACCTCGTTCACCATGGCGGCGCGCTCCCGCCCGTACTTCTCGTAGACGTACTGGAGGACCTCCTCGCGTCGCTCGTGCTCGAAGTCGATGTCGATGTCGGGCGGCTCGCCGCGCTCCTCAGAGATGAAGCGCTCGAAGAGCAGGTCGGTGTGCGCCGGATCGACTGCCGTGACGCCGAGGACATAGCAGACGGCGGAGTTGGCGGCGCTGCCACGGCCCTGGCAGAGGATGCCGCGCTCCCGCGCGAAACGCACGAGATCGTGCACGGTGAGGAAGTACGCCGCGAAGGAGAGCCGTTCGATGATGGCCAGCTCGTACTCGATCTGGCGCACCACGCTCACGGCGGGGGTGGGGCCGTAGCGCTCCCGCGTGCCCCGGATGGTGATCTCCCGGAGCCAGGCCATCGCGCTGTAGCCCTCGGGAACCACCTCCTTGGGGTAGTGGTACTTCAGCTCGCTGAGCGAGAAGCGGCATCGGCCCATGATCTCGGTCGTGCGGTCGATGAGCTCGGGCCAGGCACGGAACAGCCGCGCCATGCGCTCGGGGTCCTTCAGCACGCGCTCGGCGTTGGGCTGCAGGCGGCGGCCCGCCTCCGGAAGCGTGGTCCGCATCCGGATGCAGGCGAGCACGTCCTGCAGACGGGCGCGCTCGGACGAGTGAAGGAGCACGTCGTTCGTCGCGACGCAGGGGATGCTCCCCCCGACGAGCGCGTCGATCCGGGCCTCCTCCCCGGGCGCGAGGCGGCGGCTGACGGCGCGGTAGAGGCGGTCCCCCGCGGACTCCCGCAGGCGAATCAACGCGTCCTCCGGCCAGTCTCCGCGCGCGAGGAGGATCAACCCCTCGTTCTGCTCGAGCAACCGCTCCAGGGGGAGCTCCGCCCGCCCCTTGGTGGCCTCGCCGCGCGCGGTGGTGAGGAGGCGGCACAGGCTCGCCCACCCGGTGAGGTCCTGGACCAGCGCCACGGCGGACCACGCCGGGCCCCCGTCCAGCACGCGCTCGTGCCCCGACCTCAGGGTGAGGAGCGAGCCGTGCAGGATGGGAAACCCTTTCGCCTCCTTGTGGAACCGGACGTTCCCGTACACGCCGTCCCGATCCGTGAGCGCCAACCCGGAGAGGCCGAGCTCCCGCGCGCGCTCGATCAGCTCCTCGGGGAAGGAGGCGCCCTCACAGAACGAGTAGTTCGACCGGCAGACCAGCTCTGCGTACCGCGCTGGAGGCGGGCGCGCGGATCGGGAGGTTCGAACCGGCGCGGGGGTGGGCGCCGGCTCGGGACGCGGCGGCGCCGCGGCGCCGTCCAACCATCCGTGCAGGTACCAGCGCTGGGAGAGCGGGTCCTCGTCTCCCGGGAGGGCCTCGCGGAAGATCCAGGCACGGCGACCGTCCGGCAGACCGACCCGCCAGTAGTCCCGCCGCCACCCGTCCGCGCGCCACCATTCCCCGGCGAGACGCTCGGGGCCCTCCACCACGGGGAGCGGGGTCCATGCGCGGTCGAGCAGGAGCGCGCGCGGGCGCCCGGAGGGGGCGGCGGCGACCCGGAGCGGGGACGGTGACGGCAGGAGCACGGCCGGCGGCGCGCGCTCGCCGTCCACCGGCTCGTGCGGCGCGGAGGGGTCGGGCACCGGGGAAGCGGCGGGGCGCTCGGGGCCCGGATGCCCCCACGGCACCGGCACCCAGGAGGCCTCGGGGCACCAGGTGTCGGCCAGGACGGGCGTGCAGACCGCGTCGAGTCCGAGCACATCCTGGAGGCGGGCGCAGAGCTCGGGGAGCGGCTCGATCGCCCCGGCGCGTTCGAGCAGGCCCGCCTGCATGGCCCGGAACGGCGCGGACTCCAGGAGCTCGAGGCCGACCCCGACCACGGGCGCGCCCAACTGCACCCGCTCCAGCCGCGCTCTCAGGAGTCGGAACAACCGATCCGGGCCGCGCGACGGCTGCCCGAGTCGGATCGGGACGAGGTGCTCGCCGGGGTCGAGCCGCAGGCGGACCTGCACCCGCATCGCGGCCAGACCGGTTCGTTCCAGGGACGCCGCGAGGTCACGGACCAGACCGTTCAGGACGAACAACACGGCCTCCAACACCTCGACCGCGTCGGAGAAGTCGACGTGGAAGGAGGTCTCCACCAGGGGAGGAGGCACGGGGAGCGCCGCGGGGGGCGCACGCCCTCCGGCCCGCGCGTGCGCGATCGCGATCTCGGGCCCGTACCGACCGGTGAGCGCGGCCGTGGGGAGCGCTGCGAACTGCCCGATCGTGCGGATGCCCACGTCGTGCAGGGAAAGCTGCACGACATCGGGCAGTTCGAGCGCCGTCACCGGGAGCGGCGCGAGCGCTTCGGCGAGCCCGCCCGGAGGCACCACCCGGTCCCGCCGGGCGTGCCGCGCGAGCGCGAGCGCCGCGCCCCCCCTCCTCCGCCAGCACGAGGCGACAGACGTGGCCGAGCTCGGCAAGACAGGCCCGGATCGGGGCCAACGCGACGGCGCCCACCTCGAGGAGGAGCGCGTCGGGCGGGACGGCGCGCGCGGCGGGGGTGAAGCGGACGAGCGCGGTGCAGAGCGCCTCCAGGTCCGCGACCTCTCCGGTGGGATCGAGCCGCTCGAGCCGCAGCTCCGGCAGGCAGGCGCGGGCCGCGGCGAGCGTCATCCCCAAGCGCACCCCCGCGTTCCCCGCAGGCAGCGAGAGCGCCTGGACCCGCTCGGCGCCGCGCTCGACCGCGACGAGCACGGTGGGCACCTGCGGATCCCAGCCGCAGCGCTCCAGCCGAAAGCTCGGCAGATGGATGGCCAGGAACCCCCTGCGCATCATCCGACTCCGACGTGACGGCGATGCCCCCGTTCCGAGCGGACCACGGGGATCGACGCCGTATCCGGCGGCGCCTCGGAGGGGGTGATCCACCTCTCTCCCACGATCCGTCCGTCCCGACTGCGGGTGCAGCGCACGCGCACGCGATCCCCCTCCCACCCGACGGCCTCGATCCGCAGGGCGGCGGGGAGCTCTGCGTCCGTACGATCCGCGAGCACGAAGACGGCCATACCGCCGGCCTCCGCCGCGCGGGCGAACCGGACGCCCGCACGTCCGAAAGCGGGCGCGTCGATCACCACCAGCGCGTCCACCGCGCCCGAGCGCGCCACCTGCTCCGCCGCCCACCCTGCCCGTTCGCCCGGGGGCCGGACCAGCACCAGGCGGGCGGGATCGATCCGGCCGAGCCCTGGCGGATGGATCTGGTGGAGCGGGTCCACCAGCACCACCGCACGACCCGCTTGGGTGAGCCGCTCGAGCAGGGGGATGACCAACGCCAACCGACCGCCCCCCGGCGCTCCCACGAGCTCGATCGGAGCGAGCTGGGGCCAGCCGTGGAGCCAGGCGTCCAACCCCGCGATGCCCGTGGAGAGATGGCCGTGGAGGACCGACGGGATCTCCACCGCACGCGACGGAGACGCGGGCACGATCCCCACCCGACCACGCGCTCCCACCAGCGCCCGCAGCCGGTCGATCGCGGCCATGCGTGGCGGCGCGTCACCCTGTCCTCCCTCCTTCCTCGACACCTCGTCGCCCCCGTGGATACCGGGCACACGGACCTCGCGCGGCGCTTCGGGGGAGGCGCGAACCGAGGGCACGAGCCGGAGGGGGAGCTGGGACACACCCTGAACGTACGTTCAGGCACCCCACTCCGCAAGGCCAGAATATGTCCGCACGAAAGAGATCACGTTCAGCCCTTGCGCATCCTCGACCATCGGCCGTCGCGGCGTGTTCCCCTGCCTACGCGCCTCCGAACGGCGGGATACACGAACCGCATGTCTCGCCCTCGTCCCACGGTCTCCCGATGATCCAGGTAGTGGTCTGTGCGACCGGGATGCAGCGTCACGACCCGTCCCTCCCCAGCCGCGTATCCGCCGCGGGGGGCGCGTTGTCCACGGTCGAGTGCTTCGACAAGTGCGAGACGTGTGAGCGGTACCTGCTCTGCCGACTCGATGGCGCGACGCTGCGGTTCAAGCAGTCGGACGAGCTCCTCGCAGCGCTCGCGACCCTCGGCGCGGACCAATGAGGCGCGTCGCCGCCCTCCTCGGCGCGACCGCCGTAGCCGCCGGCGCCTTCGGCGCGCACGGGCTCCAGTCGCACGTCACGCCCGAGCGCCTCGAGACCTGGCGCACTGCGGCCAATTACCAGCTGCTCCACGCCGTCGCATTGCTGGCGCTCTCGCTCTCCCCCACGCCCCGCCCGCTCCCCAGCCGCCTGTTCCTGGCCGGCACCCTGATCTTCAGCGGCAGCCTCTACGCCCTCGTGCTGCTGGACCTACCCATCCTCGGCGCGATCACGCCGATCGGGGGCGTGTGCTTCATCCTCGGCTGGCTCAGCCTGGGCAGGGGTCGTTGATTCCCATGCGCCAATTCGGCAGGATCCCCTCGTGACCCTCCTCGCGCTCTACGCTGGCTCCCTCACGCTGGGCGGCATCCTGATCGCAGCGTCGATGTTCGGGAGCGGGAAGGATGCCGACGGAGACGCGCACGCGAGCGGAGGCGACGGGCACGCTGCCGTCGAAGGCGAGGGCGCCGAGCACGAGGGCAGCGGGGGGCACAGCCTCAGCGAGCATGTGACCGGCGGCAAGGACCTTGCCCACCACGATCACGGCCAGAGCAGCGCCGAAGCCATGAAGGGCATCGGTGCGCTCGCGACGATCTTCCTCTCCCTCCGGTTCTGGACCTTCTCCCTCGCGGCCTTCGGGATGACGGGCCTCCTGCTCACGCTGCTGGCCGTCAATCCGCTCGTCGGCGTCTGCCTGTCGGTGCTCACCGGCGGCGGCGTGGGGGCAGGCGTCACGACGCTCCTCCGCGCCGTCTCGCGCGACACGGTCTCGAGCGCCCTCGACGCGCGCTCCCTCCGCGGGCGCGACGCCGAGGTCGTCCTCTCGATCGGACCGAACAAGCTCGGCAAGGTGCGCCTGGTGCACAACGGCCAGACCATCGAGCTGCCCGGCACCACCCGCGAGGGCCGCCTCATCGAACGTGGCGAGCGCGTCCTCGTGGTGGATGTTGCCGCCGGTACCGCCGACGTCACGCCCGTCGCCCCCGACCGTCACGTCGCCCCCGTCCTCCTCACCCCCTCCTGAAGGAGCCCGCTTGGAAGAGCTCGTCTACGCCCTGTGTGCCGCGAGTGCCGTCGGATTCGGCCTCCTGATGGCCGTCGCGATCGCAAAGCAGTTCCTGTTCATCTGCCGTCCGGACGAAGTACTCATCTTCTCCGGCCAGAAACGGACGATGGCGGACGGCTCCGAGGTCGGCTACCGCCTCGTCTTCGGTGGGCGGACGATCCGGGTCCCGCTCCTCGAGCGCGTCGACGCGATGGACCTCTCGACCATCCCGTTGGATCTGCACGTCGCGAACGCCTATTCCAAGGGCGGCATCCCGCTGAACCTCCACGCAATCGCGAACGTGAAGGTCTCGAGTGACCCGAAGGTGATCATGAACGCCGTGGAGCGCTTCCTCGGCCGGGATCCCGCCGAGATCCGGCGCGTCGCGAAGGAGTCGCTGGAGGGCCACCTCCGCGGTGTCCTCGCGCGGCTGACCCCGGAAGAGGTGAACGAGGACCGTCTCAAGTTCGCCAACACCCTGCTGGACGAAGCGGAGGACGATCTCCGCAAGCTCGGCATCCAGCTCGACACGCTCCGCGTGCTCAACGTCTACGACGACGTGAAGTACCTCGACAGCATCGGCCGCGAGCGCATCGCGAACGTGCTCATGGTCGCCGACATCGCCGAGTCCAACGCCAAGAGCGAGGCCGAGATGGCGGAAGCGCTGGCGAACCAGTCAGGCAAGATCGCGGTCGAGCAGGCCGAGGCCCGCATCGGCAAGAAGCAGAACGAGCTCCGCAAGATCAAGGCCGAGTTCGAGGGGACCGCGAAGTCCGAGGAAGAGCGAACCGGCCAACTCGCCGCCGAGGCCCGCGCCGAAGCCGAGCAGGAGCTCCAGGAGATCCGCAAGCAGCTCGAGCAGACCCGCCTCATGGCCGAGGTCGTCCTCCCCGCCCGCGCCGAGCAGCAGGCCGAAGCGCTGCGCGCCCGTGGCGAGGCCTCGACCATCGCCGAGAACGGCGCGGCCATGGCGGAAGTACTGGAGATGCTCACCCGAACCTGGAGCGCAGCCGGCGCGGACGCGAAGGACATCTTCCTCATCCAGCAGCTCGAACAGATCGTCGCGACCGTCGTGGCACGGGTCAACAGCGTCGAGGTCGGCGAGGTCACCGTGATCGACCGCGGCGACGGCAAGGCGCTCGCCGCCTTCGTCTCGGGCTACCCCGCGATGGTGAAGCAGGTCCTCGAAGAGCTCCGCGCCACCACCGGCGTCGACGTCACCGGCACCCTCGCGCGCGCTTCCTCCCGCACGGAGATCCAGTCGTGAATCCCTTCGTCCCCGTCGCGCTCCTCTTCGTCATCGTCTTCTTCGCGTTCTGCGCGCTCGTCGTGCTGCGCAACCTGCTCTACATCTGCGGCCCGAACGAGGTCCTGATCTTCTCGGGCACCACGCGCGGGCTCGAGGGCAAGACCGTCGGCTACCGCATCGTCAAGGGCGGGCGCTCGGTGCGCATCCCGCTCCTCGAGAAGGTCGACCGCGTCGATCTCACCAACATGATCATCGAGGTCGCGGTCACCAACGCGTACTCGAAGGGCGGCATCCCGCTCACGGTGCAGGGCGTCGCGAACATCAAGATCGCGGGTCACGAGCCCGTGCTCAACAACGCGATCGAGCGGTTCATCGGGTACACAAGGAAGGACATCGTCCAGGTCGCCAAGGACACCCTCGAGGGCAACCTCCGTGGCGTGCTCTCCCAGCTCACGCCCGAGCAGGTCAACGAGGACAAGATCGCCTTCGCCGAGAAGCTCCTCGAAGAAGCCGAACACGACCTCTCGAAGCTCGGCCTCTCGCTCGACACGTTGAAGATCCAGAACGTGTCGGACGAGAAGGGCTACCTGAACAGCATCGGCCGGAAGAGCTCGGCCGACCTGATCATGCGCTCGAAGGTCGCCGAGACGAACGCGCGCGCGCGCTCCATCACCCAGGACGCCACCTCGCGCGAGCGGGCCCGCGTGTCGGAGCTCGAGTCAGAGATCGAGATTGCCCGCACGCAGACCGATCGCCGCATCATGGAGACGCTCTCCCGGCGCGAGGCGCTCATCGCCGAAGAGGTCGGCCGCGTGAAGGCCATGGTCGCGCGCGCCGAGGGCGAGCTCAAGGTCCAGAGCGCGCGCGTGGAGCAGGTCCGCCGTCAGCTGGAGGCGGACGTGATCGCACCCGCGGAGGCCGCGATGCAGGCCGCGAACTCGAACGCGAAGGGGGCGGCGGCCAAGATCGTCGAGGACGGTCGCGCCACCAACCACGTGCTCGAGCAGATGATCACCACCTGGAAGAACGGCGGGGAGGCCTCGCGCGACATCTTCCTGATGCAGAAACTACAGGCGACGATGGGGCAGCTGGTGTCTACCATCCAGAGAGTCAAGGTCGATCGCCTCACGGTCCTTCCCCCCGATGCGGACGTGAGCGCGCGCAAGGCCATCACGCTTGTCGAAGAGCTGAAGGGCGCGCTCGGGATCGACCTCCCCCAGGTCATCGAGTCCGTCGTCCGGAAGTAGGAGTAGCGTCATCGAAACATTGTTTGGGAACACCGAGGGCCTGAAGCCGAGCCAGAACAAGGCCCTCCAGTCGTTCTACCAACGCCGCATCCCGGCCTCGCGCTTCATCACTCCCGAGCTCGCCCGTCGCATGACGGAGGTGTCTCGGGAGTGCAACCGCCAGGTGGGGCTCCTCATCGACCGCGCCGGGATGGTCGACAAGGTGATCGTGGGCGACGCCCACCAGCTCTTCATCCCCGAACTAGGCCGCGAACGCGCCGGCGCCAGCCGCTTTCGTGGGCTCCGCCTCGTGCACACGCACCTGCGCGGCGAAGGCCTGAGCAAGGACGACCTCACCGATCTCGCCCTCCTCCGCCTCGACACGGTGGTCGTGGTGCAGTCGCAGCCGGACGGGCTGCCGGGCGGGATCGAGTACGGCGTGATCCTCCCGCCGAACAAGGCCCGCGGCGGGGAGATGTGGCGGGTCGAGAAGGTGACCTCGGTGCACGGCTTCGAGGAGGACTTCACCGCCTTCATCCACGATCTCGAAGCTCAATTCCGCACCGTTGCAGACGCGCGTTCCGTGTCCGGCCGCGAGAGCGCCGTGCTGGTGAGCGTCACACTGAAGGATCCGCGCGGCGCCCGCCGCTCCCTCGAAGAGCTGGGACGGCTCGCGAACACCGCCGGCCTCCAGGTGGCCGATCAGGTGCTCCAGGTGCGCCGTGAGCTCGACGGACGCACGCTCGTCGGGCAGGGCAAGCTCAAGGACCTCGTGCTGCGCTGCATGCACCTCGGCGCCAACGTCCTCGTCTTCGATCAGGAGCTCTCCCCCTCCCAGCTCCGGAACATCGCCACCGAGACCGAGCTCAAGGTGCTCGATCGTACCCAGCTCATCCTCGACATCTTCAGCCAGCGCGCAACCACCCGGGAGGGCAAGCTCCAGGTCGAGCTCGCGCAGCTCCGCTACCGCAAGCCGCGCCTGGCCATCATGCCGACCGCCATGAGCCGCCTCACCGGCGGGATCGGCGGGCGGGGCCCCGGCGAGACGAAGCTCGAGATCAACCGGCGGCGCGCGGACGAGCGCCTGCACCGCGTTCAGCGTCAGCTCGACGACATCGCCACCGAGCGCACCATGCGGCGCGACCGGCGCAAGCGTGTCGGCCTGCCGCTCGTGGCGATCGTCGGCTACACGAACGCCGGGAAGTCCACCCTGCTGAACCGCATGACCCAGAGCCGGGTGGACGCCGAGGACAAGCTCTTCGCCACCCTGGATCCCACGTCGCGGCGGATGCGCTTCCCGGAGGACCGGGAGATCATCCTCACGGACACAGTAGGATTCATCCGGGACCTTCCGAAGGATCTCGTGCACGCCTTTCGGAGCACCCTCGACGAGGCGTTGGAGGCCGATCTGCTGCTCCATGTGGTGGACGCGGGCGACGAGGAGGCCGAAGCCCAGAAGGCGACCGTCGACCAGGTGCTCAAGGAGCTCGGCGCGGCCGAAGCCCCGACGATGGTCGTCGTGAACCAGATCGATCGTTCGCAGCCCGAGAAGGTACGGGCCATGGTCGAGGAGTGGAGCGCGACTCCGGTGAGCGCCATCACCGGAGAAGGCCTCCAGACCCTGCTCGATCGCATCGAGCGCATGCTCTTCCGCGAGAAGATGGCGGCCTCTTTCGAGGAGCTTGCAGTCCCGCCTGCGCCTTGAACCTGATCCCGGGCATGCTTAAGGGGCCTGCACTCCCCACGGGGAGCCGTTTCCAAGCATCAAACCTTCCCCGGATGGACTCATGAAGACGCTTCTCCTCCTCGGCGCCGCGGCGCTCACCCTCGTCGGCTGTGACAGCTCCGGTAGCAAGTGCGACACGGGCGACACCGCCTGCGAGTCCACCGGTGGCAGCGACGCCGTCGAGATCAAGGGCTTCAACGGCGACTGCAGCGGTAGCACCTGCACCTGGTGGGTCGAAGCCACCGGGCGCACGGGCCAGGTCGAGCTCGACCTCGTCGAGACCGGCGACCCCTCCTGGAGCTGCGGCCCCTCCGCCGCCAAGGGCGACCTCGTCTGCGGCGCCTGGTCCGAGTTCCACAATGACTTCTCCCTGGCCGACTTCGACGACGAGACGGAGGTCAAGGAGATCAACCTCGACCTCGTCGGTAGCTTCGAAGACCAGGTGAACAATCAGTCCACCCTCTTCGACATGTCCAGCGGCACGATCTCGAACCAGATCACCATGCTGTTCGTCGTGTCCGACGAGAACGGCGACTACGCGGACTGCGTGACCTTCGGGCACGACACCAGCTACTTCGCCGACGTGTGCACGAACGACGCCGCCGACTGGTAGCGATTCATCGGGGGAGGACCACACTTTCTCCCCCGCACCGCGAACTCGACTTGCGTCCGGCGCCACCTTGGTGTAAAAGCCGCTCGCACCATCTCTGGAGGAGAAAAATGTTCACTCTTATGACTCTCGTGTCCCTCTTTGCCTGCACGTCCACCGAAAAGGACACCGGGGACACCGGCGTGGTCGACACGGACACCACCGACACCGACGCCGAGATCGCGTTCGCCATGACCGGCGACACCACGGGTGAAGGCTTCTCCGGCGACTGCGCCAGCGGCCTCTGCATCTACCGCATCACGACGACGACCGCGGCCGGCGGCCTCGAGCTCGACATGACCGAGACGGCCGACCTCGAGTTCCTCTACAACGAGAACCACACCGCCTTCGACCTCGAGACCACCAACGCCGACGGCAGCGAGACCTACCGTCTCGACCTCGACTGGGTCACCACCCTCGACGCGGTGGTCCTCAACGAGACCACCCTCTTCAACCCCGACACCGGCGCCACCGCCGCCCGCACCACCTGGTACTTCGGCGCCACCAGCGCCGACGGGTCCACGGAAGATTGCCGCGTGACCGGTCAGAACACGGCGTACTACTCGGAGTGGTGCACGAACGTTGCTCGGTAACGATCTCGTTCCCCAACGCTGCACGGCGCAGATCCGGATCTTCCGGGTCTGCGCCGTGCTCGTTTTTGCGCCCGCGTGCACCGGCGCGCCCGCCGAAGAGACGGGCACTGCCATCGAGGCCACCCTCCCCTCCCTCACTGCGGCGACCGTCGGCTGCGACGTTGCGGCCGCCGAGTGGCGCTTCACGGCCACCACCGACGCGTGGACGGGCAACGGGCAGGTCCTGCTCTCCACGGACGGCGCGTACGTCGAGAAGCACACGCTGTACTCCCAGAGCGCCGCGGCGGACGGCAGCGCCGACTCTCTCGCCCTGACGCTGGACATCGAGTCCGACTGGCGCGACGTGGTCATCGGCAGCTCGACCGCGTTCAACTGCAACGAGGCGGATCTGACCGGCATCCTGCGCGTCTGGAGCCGCGACGGCACGGAGCAGGCCGACTGCCGCGCCTTTGGCGTCAGCCCAGAGCGCTGGGACACCTGGGACGCGGGCGCGCGCTGCGCCACCCTCCTCGACGCCCCGGCAGACTAGCCGCCGGTGAGCCGGATCGCGAGCTCGAGCGCCGCGACCATGCTGTCTGCGCTGGCGCGGCCGGTACCGACCAGGGCGTCCGCGGTGCCGTGATCCACGCTCGTCCGCACGATGGGGAGGCCGAGCGTCCAGTTGACGGAGCGCCCGAAGTCGACGCGCTTGAGCGGCGCCAGCCCCTGGTCGTGGTACATCGCGACGACCATGTCCGAGCGATCCACCTCGTAGAAGGCGGTCTCTGCGCTGATTGGCCCCCAGATGTCCATGCCCTCGGCACGCGCGGCGACACAGGCCGGCCCGATGGTGTCGATCTCCTCGCGGCCGAGCAGCCCGTCGTCGCCCGCGTGTGGGTTGAGGCCACACACCGCGAGGCGCGGGTGCGCGAAGCCGAGGCGCTCCCGCAGCGCGCGATCGGCCGCGCGTAGCGTGTGCAGCACCTTCGCGTGAGTGATGGCCGCGGGCACATCACGCAGCGGCAGGTGCACGGTCACCAACGCGACGCGCACGGCCCCACCCACGAACGCCATCACGGGCGCGTCGACGCCACACAAGGCGCCGAGGAGCTCCGTGTGGCCCGGGTAGGGAAAACCCCGCGCGGCCAGACGGGCCTTGTGGATGGGCCCGGTCACGATCGCGCGCGCGCGCCCCGCGAGGCACGCGGCGACGGCCTCCTTGATCGCCACGACCTCGACCGGCTCATCGGAGGGCGGCAGCGCCAGGGCACGGAGACCCGTGCCGGTGGAGAGCTCGTCCACGACGGTGAGCTCCGGCGCGTAGCGGCGCAGGGCGTCGATGTCGCCGAGCAGGACGGCGTCCAGACCCGTGGACCGCAGGGCCCGCACCGCAACCTCGGGGCCGATCCCCCGAGGGTCCCCCGGGGTCAGCACCAGGGGAACGCGGCTCATCGGGTCGGGGAGAGCCCGGGGGAAGAGCCCGACTGCGGCAGCCCGGGGAGGAGGATCCGGATGGCCGCGCGGCGGCGCGCCTCCTGGTACCAGCGCTGCTTCTCGTCCTCGAGGCGGGCCTGGAAGACCTGCTCGGCGACCTCGTCGCGACGGGCCTCGAAGTCGTTCGCGCCCGTCAGGCGCTCGGCGACGCGGAGGAGGTACACGCCGTCCCCGATGACGATGGGCTCGCTCACGTCCCCGACGGGCGCGTTCACGACGACGTTGTCCAGCGCGTCCACCAGCTCGCCGGGCTTGAACACGCCCATCTCGCCGGCCTGCTCGCCGAAGGGCCCCTGGTCGTTCGCCTTGGACAGCTCCGCGAAGTCCGCGCCCGCGCGCGCCTGCTCACGCAGCGCACGCGCCTTGGCGATCACCGCCTCACGATCCGCCTCGGACGCACCGGGCGGGATCGAGAGGACGAGCGCCTGGATGCGGGCAGAGGCGGGCGCGGCGGGCGTCGTGCGTAGCCACGCGTCGCGCAGCTCATCCTCGGTGACGTTCACCCGCGGGCGGAGGACGGTCTGCGCGAACTTCATGTCGCGCAGGTTCTCCTCGAGCTCGCTGCGGTATTGGTCCCACGCCATGCCGCTACGCTCGACCTCCTTGCGGAGGTCGTCGATCTCCATCCCGTTGCGCTCGGCGATGTCCGAGATGGAGCGGTCTACGTCCTGATCCACGAGATCCAGCTTCAGCGCGGTCATCTCCTGGGAGACAAGCCGGCGCTCCAGCAGGCGCTCGAGCACCTCGGCCTCGGCGGCCTGACGGGCGGACGGGCCCCGCGCCTGCACCACCTCGTCGATGTAGGAGGCGCCGAAGGCGTACACCTCGCTCAGCGTGATGATGTCCTCGTTCACGACAGCCGCAACGCGGTCGACCACCTCACCCGGGGAGGCCTCGGGGGAAGCCGCCGCCGGCTCACTCGCAGGGGGAGCCGGAGGCGCCTCGGGGGCGACCTCCGCTGGCACAGGCGTCGGGGAGCCCTCGGCGAGGGCCCGTCCGATCAGCGCCAGCAGGAGTACGAGCTGCATCGAACGTTACTTCTGCGCCGGACCACCGGCGGGGGCCGGAGCAGGCATCGCGCCACCGGGGGCCGCAGCGCCCTCGTCCTCACCGCCGGCCTCGAGGCCGCCTTCTTCGGCGCCCTCGTCGCCTTCGGCCGCGCCCGGGAGCCCAGCGCCCGGGGTGAACGGACGGCGACTGTTCTTGATCTCGACGGCGGCGAGCTTGGTCTCGTCGACGCTGATCGTGGCGCCGGTCTTGAGCTTGGCGACGTAGCCGTCGTAGAGCTCCTTCATCTTGTCGTTCTTGACCTTGCGGAGGACCGAGCCCTTCATCTGCTGGAAGGTGCGCTCGACCTGCTCGCGGCGGGCCGCAACCTGAACGATGTTGTAGCCGTCGGCGGTCTTGAAGACCTCGGAGACGGCGCCGGTCTCGAGACCGAAGGCCTTGTCGACGATCGCGGCGTCGAGGCCGGGCTTGCCTTCCTTGGAGACGAAGCCGACGTCGCCACCGCGACGCTTGTACGGATCCTCGGAGAACTTGGCCGCAAGGTCCTTGAAGCTGTCGGGCTGCTTCACGACTTCGCCACGGATGCGCTCGGCTTCCGTCTTGGCGGCGTCGTCGGCGCGAGCCTCGGTCACCTTCACGAGGATGCGCTTGATCTGCACCTTCTCGGGGACGACGAACTCGCTCTTGTGCTCCTCGTAGTAGGCCTGGAGCATCTCGTCGTTGAAGTCGCCGTTCTTGACGGTGCTGTACACGTCCTCGCGGAGGAGCGTGTTGACCATGACCTTCTGGACCTTGGGGTCACGGTCGAGGCCCTTGTCGAGGGCGGCGGCGTAGAGGAGCTTCTCTTCGACGAGGGAGTCGAGGACCTCCTTCTTCTCTTCCGCGGAGAGCGCATCGCCGCTGGCGGGCGCCTTGCGCGCAGCGGCCTGCTCGAACTCCTTGGAGCCGACGACCACGCCGTTCACGGTTGCGAGGGTCTCGCCCAGATCGGCCTTGGCCTCCTGACCCTTCGCGGCATCCTTCGCGGCGGCGCCGCCACCATCACACGCAACGGGACCGAGAAGACAAAGGGAGAGCAGCACAGAACGCATCGAAATCATCCTTCCTCCAGCCCCTGGGGCGCGGGACGCCGCTGTGTATCACAAACGGCCTAGCCCGCAACCGGCGCTTCCTCCCCCGTGACACGCGGGGACAGCACGGCGTGAGGGCGCCGCGTTAGCCAGACCTCGACGGGGGAGCAGGTGACGGGGGGCTGGTTCCGTACACTTCGCGGGAGGCTGCTCGGGGGGCTCGCCGTGGGGGTCCTCTGCTTCCTCGCGGCGCTGGTCTACAACCAGGTCCAGCTCGGGCGTATCGGCGCGTCGCTCGAAGTGGTCGATCGCGTGTACCTGCCGCTCGCACGCCAATCGTCGCGCATGGTGGCCCTCGCCGAGCGCGAGCGCACCGGGACCGGCACGCTCAACGCCGCGCTCACCGAGGCCCGGCGCCTCGCCGAGACGCCCACCCGCCTCCCGCTCGACAGCGAGGAGCGCGCCGCCCTCCAGGCGGCCAGCCGCAAGCTGGAGGACGTCGAACGCGAGATCGCCGCCTGGCGCGCGGCGACCGGCACGGAGTCCGAAAGCAACGCCCGTGGCGCGCTGCGGGATGAGATCCTCCAGCTCTCCACCCTGGTCGAGGGCCGGATCGCCGCGTCGAGCCAGAAGGCAGCCTCGGCCCAGACCCGCGCGCGCAACATGTCCGGGGGGTTCCTCGGGATCGCCGGGATCCTCAGCGCGCTGCTCCTCTGGGGCACCGGCGCCTCCTTACGCCCCATCTCCGCGCTGACTGAGCAGGTCCGGCGCGTGGCCGCGGGGGAGCGGCCGGGGCCCATGCCGCCCGCGAGCATCGAGGAGCTCCAGACGCTCGCCCGCGCCTTCGACCAGATGGTGCACGCGGTCGACGAGCGCGACCGGACCCTCCACGCCCTCTCGCTCTACCTGCGCCGAGTCCTCGACAACATCGGCGCCGCCGTGGTCGTGGTGGACGGGGGCCTCGTACGCACGTCCAACCCGGCCGCGCGCACGCTCTGGGGCCTGGAGGAGGGCCGGCCTCTCCCGGCGTCCCTCGCCGAGCTGACGCACGGCCGCCACGACACGCTCCCCGTCGGGGCTCGCCTCCAGGACGTGATCGTCCGTCCCTTCGGGGACCACGGCACCATCCTCCTGGGCGAGGACGTGACGGAGAGGCAGCGCGATCGGGAACGCCTCCAGCGCAGCGAGCGCCTCGCGCTCGTCGGCCAGATGCTCGCGCAGGTCACGCACGAGGTCCGGAACCCGCTCAACGCCATCTCGCTCCACGCCGAGCTGCTCAGCGAAGAGGTGTCGACGGACGAAGCACGCGCCCTCCTCTCCACCGTGATCACCGAGATTCAACGCCTCGAAGGCGTGACCGAGCGCTACCTCGACCTCGCGCGACGCCGCCTCCCCGAGACCTCGCCGGAGGATCCCGTCGCCCTCGCGCGCGGCGTGGTGGGCCTCGAAGAGGAGGCGCTGCGGCGCGCCGGCGTGTCCGTCGAGGTCGTCGGTGGCCCGCTCGCCCTGGTGGAGATGGACGGCGACACCGTGCGCCGCGCCCTGCTCAACCTCGTGCGCAACGCGGGGGAGGCCGGCGCGAGGCACGTCCAGGTGGAGGTCGCGCGCGTGGGGGACCTCCTCGAGTTCGCCGTCCACGACGACGGCCCCGGGATGGAGAAGGCCGTGGCCGACCGGGTGTTCGACCCCTTCTACACGACGCGGGTGCGCGGCACCGGCCTCGGCCTCGCGATCGCCAGGCAATCCCTCGAGGATCTCGGCGGCTCCCTGGTGTGCGAGACGACGCCCGGCGCCGGGACGACCTTCCGGGTGCGCGTCCCCGCTTGACAGAATGTCATCCGTGAGACACTCTGTCGGATGATCCTCATCATCGATGACGAAGAGTCCAATCGCCTCGCCCTGGAGCGGATCTTCGCCCGTGAGGGGTGGCCGGTGCGAACCGCGGCGGACGGGCGCCAGGGCCTCGAGATCCTTCGGGAAGGCGAGATCGGCGTCGTCGTCAGCGACCTGAAGATGCCCGGGATGGGCGGCCTCGAGCTGCTCCGAGCCACGCGTCAGGTCGCGCCGCAGGTCCAGGTCATCCTCGTCACCGCGTACGGCACGGTCGAGAACGCCGTCGAGGCGATGAAGGAGGGGGCGTACGACTTCGTGACCAAGCCGCTCCGGCGCACGGAGGTCATCGCGTCGGTGCGGAAGGCGCTGGAGAAGAACGAGCTCCTCCGGGAGAACACCCGGTTGCGCCAGCAGATCGCGCAGGCCTCCCCCGGGGAGCTGATCGGGCAGTCGGGCGAGCTCCACGCGCTGATGGAGGAGGCGCGGCAGGTCGCTCCCTCCATGGCCTCCGTGCTCCTGACGGGCGAGAGCGGCACCGGAAAAGGCCTTCTCGCCCGATGGCTTCACACGATGAGCGGGCGCTCCGGACGCCTCGTCACCGTCAACTGCGGGGCGCTCCCCGAGGCGCTCCTCGAGAGCGAGCTGTTCGGCTACGAAGCGGGCGCCTTCACGGGCGCGCACGGGCGCAAGGAAGGCCGGTTCGACCTCGCCTCGGGCGGGACGATCTTCCTCGACGAGGTCACGGAGATGCCGCTGCCCCTCCAGGTCAAGCTGCTCCGCGTCCTCCAGGACGGCGAGTACGAGCGGCTCGGCGGTACGCGCACGATCCGGACGGAGGTGCGGGTCGTCGCCGCCACGAACCGCGATCCCGAGCAGGCCGTCGCCGAGGGACGTCTACGGTCGGACCTCTACTATCGGCTGAACGTCATCCGCCTGCACGTGCCCGCGCTGCGCGAGCGCCGGGCCGACATCGCCCTGCTCGCCCGCCACTTCGCGTCGACCCACGCCGCCCGCAACGGCCGCGTGCTCCGCGGGCTCGAGCCCGACGCCCTCGCCGCCCTGGAGCGCCACACCTGGCCGGGGAACGTACGCGAGCTGGAGAACGCGATGGAGCGCGCGGCAGTCCTCGCGCGCGAGGACATCGTGCGCCTCGGAGACCTCCCCCCGGCGATCCGGGCCGCCACCCCGAACCCGAACGACGTTCCCCGCCTCGTGTTCACCCCGGGCACGCCACTTCGGGACGTGGAACGCCGCATGATCGAGGCGACCCTCCGACAGTGCAACGGCGACCGCGCCCTGGCGTCCCACCTGCTCGGGATCACCGCGCGGACGATCTACCGGCGAGAGGCGGAGTGGCGGGAAGGCGAGGAGTGACGCCTACGAAACGGGGCGCGCCATGAGGATGTCGTCCCGCCACGAGCCGTCGGCGAAGCGGTACTCGCGCAGCCGCCGCCCCTCCTCCTCGAAGCCGAACTTGCGGTAGAGGGCGACGGCCCGCGCGTTGTGCGCGAACACGTTGAGCGAGAGCTTGTGGACCGCGGGGTTCTTCTCCGCCCAGGCGACCGCCGCCGCGAGGAGGGCCGAGCCGACCCCGGTGCCGCGGGCACGGGCGTCCACCATCATCTCGAGCCGGCCGACGTGGCGCGTGCGCCGCCGCCCCCCGCCGACCACCTGCGCCCACCCGACGAGGGCGTGCTGCTGCCGTGCCACAAGGAACACGCTGTTCTCCGAGCGAGCGGCGTCCCGGATGACGGCCACCTTGCTCTCGACGCCCTCCGGGAACTCGTCGGGCTCGGTGATGAACCATTCGCCCTCAGCGAGCACCCGCCGATGGAGCGCGAGGATGGCGGGGGCATCGCCCGGCACCGCCACCTCCACGCGAACGCCCGAGGGGTGAAGCGCAGGTTCCATCCGCGCTCTCTAACCGATCACGCGCGCGGGAAGGGCCGCCCGAGCGGAGGTTTACGCGTCCGCGGAGGGGGCAGCGGCGCCGGCGTCGGCCCCGGTCATGCCCACGAGCCGGGCGCGGTAGGTGCCCATCGCCTTCGCACGCTCGACCGCGGGGCTCCGGAGAGCCTGCCGCAGCGCGTGGATGGCGGCGCGGGCGACGGTCCCCGCGGGGGCCATGTAGTCGGAGGTCATCACGTCCACGACGCGACGGTCGATGAGGACCTTGAGAAGCGGGTGCGGGAAGCGCCCCGACCGCGCAAGGAACAGCAGCGTGTTCGTATAGCTGTCGTGCCGCTCGAAGAACATGCGGTCGTAGATCTCGGCCTTCTCGTCGTTCACCAGCCCGTCGCGCTCGGCGAGCGTGTGGAGCGAGGTGCCCGGGTAGTAGATGACGGAGAACACCTGGAGCCGATACGGCTTCGGCAGCTCGGCGACGAGGCGGAGCGTGTCGAGCTTGTCCTCGATGGTCTCGTACGCGAGATCGTAGATGATGTCGTACTGAGGCGGCGCCGTTCGGTCGGTGAACTTGGTGATGATCTCCGCGCTCTTGAGGATCTTGTCGTTCCCCATCGTCGAGCGCTTGAAGAGCTTCTGGATCCGCTTGCTGCCGTGCTCCACGCCCATCTGGATGCAGTGGAGGCCGGCGTCGACCATCGCGGAGTACTTCTCCTCGGTGATCGTGCCGGGGCTGCCGAGCAGGTAGAACGGGTCGCCGATGCGGGTCTTGTACTGGTGCGCGAAGTCGAGGAGGTCCGGCAGGGGGCGACCGAAGAAGGAGTCGTCCGAGAACCAGACGAAGTCGATGAACGGGTACTCGCGCTTCACGTCCTCGAGCTCGCCGATGACGTGCTCGACGGAGCGGAAGCGGACGTAGCGCTGCCGCTTGTAGAGGTCGCGATAGAAGCTGTTGCCGCAGTACGTGCAGGCGTGCGGGCAGCCGCGACCCGTCATCGTCTGGTACCCGGTCTTGCCGAACATCCGGCTGACGGTGCCGTTGTGGAGGTAGCGGCGGAGCAGGTCCTTCGTGACCGGCATCAGCTGCCCCTCGAAGAGGATGTGGTGGTCCTCCCTGGAGAAGTCGGGCGCCGGGTAGCGGTCGAGCTCCTGCTCGAGCGAGCCGGGGGCGTTGCGGACGACGTCCTGGCCCTTGCGCCACACCAGCGACTTGATGCCGTGGAGGTTCTGGGCGCCGCCGTTCTCGAGGCGCTCGCAGAGCTGGAGCATGAGGTCTTCGGCGTCGCCGATGGCCACGTACTCGGCCTGCCGCGCGCACTCGTCGGGACGCACCGAGGGGTGAAAGCCGCCCCAGATGACCGGGATGCCGAGGCGGGTCTGGATGGCCTTGGTGAGCTGCCGCGCGGAGTCGTAGTAGTGGGTCATCAGCGTGATGCCCACGAGGTCCGAGCCGGCGACCAGGTCGAGCATCTGCTCGATCACCTGGGCCGAGTAGCGCTCCTCCGACATGCGGACGTGCACGCTCTCGCCGTCCCCCGCGAAGTCGGGCATGCACAACACCTGGGTGGTGTGCCCGGCGGCGCGCAGTGTCGCCGAGATGGAGCGCAGCCCGTAGTTCGTGATGTCCGGGTAGGGGCTGATCAGAGAGACCTTCATCACTGCGCTCCACGCCTGGGCCCCTACAGTAGACCCGCTCGATAGCGATTGCCAGCCCCGAGCCCTCCCCGCGCGCACGTCTCCACGCGGAGCGGGGACCGGACTACCAAAGACGCGCGCGGATGCTGCGCGCGCCCCTGACCTACTGCTGTACCCAGCCCTTGCGCTCGACGATCTCGGTCACCTGGTCGCTGTCCAGGTAGACCTCGCGCACGAAGCGCTCGACGGCGGTGTACTCGGTCTTGCTGTCGGGCACGTAGACGAGCACGGTGCCGTCATCCTGCTTCTCGAAGCGGTAGACCAGGAGCTCCGAGCGTGGTGCGGGGCGGCCGGCCAGGGCGCGCTTGTCGAAGGGGGCGCCCCAGGCCATGTAGACCATGTCCTTGGTCCAGCCGTTCTGCACGGCGCCGGCGACGATCGCCTTGCGGATGTTCTCCGGGTACTTGTAGAACTTCTCCCAGAGACCCTTCTCTTTCAGGAAGGCGTTCCGCTCTTCCTCGGTCTTCATCTTGAGGAAGGTCTTGCGGTCCGCGTCGGCCATGTACGGCTTGAGCGCGTAGTAGTGGTCGAACTCCGCGTCGGAGAGGAGCCGCACGCGACCCTCCCAGCCACAGCCGGTCAGGAGCAGAAAGCCGAGGAGCAGACGATACATGACGCCTCCGCGCGCGCTCATAACACCGGAGCGGGACGAGACGGGTCCACAACGCCGAGCGACGCGCTCGGGAGCCAGCCCTTGCGCCCGTCCGGCAGGATGACGAGCGTGTGATTCGCCTCTTCCTCCGAGGTCAAGAGCTCGGCGCCGGCGTGGACCACGAAGAGATCGACGCCGCCGCCGAGATCGGACGTGGCCGTGGCCTCCGGCACGAGGAGCACGGCGACCGGCGGAAGCGCCGCCTCGACGAGGCCGCCCGCGGCGAGCGCGCCGCCGAGGACGACGCCGCCGAGGCCGAGCCCCACGAGCGGGACATGCGGCAGGCGGGCGCGCAACGCGAGCGCGACGAGGCCGAGGCCCGCGACCATCGCGCCCAGCCAGATCCCCTCGTCGGGGGTGAGGGCGGCCTGCCACGGGGCGAACCAGGGGCGCGGATCGGCAGCGATCACGCCGTCGCGCAGGGTGCGCCGCACGAAGTCGAGGTTGGCCTCGATGTCGGGGTCCCGGGGGAGCCGCGCCGCGGCGTTGCGCCAGGCGAGCACGGCCTCGGCGGGCCGCTCCTGGCGGTACAGGACGTTGCCCAGGTTGTACCAGACGTCGCCGGTGCCGTAGCCGTCGGCGATGACCTCGCGGTAGCCCGCCTCGGCGGCGGGGAGGTCACCCGCGGCGAGCGCGGCGTTGGCGGTGCTGAAGCGGGCATCGGAGGAGGCGAAGGCGAGGGTTGCCGCGAACAGGAGCATCACCAGCCCTCCACGAGGGCACGGACCCTCTCCTCGGAGACCACGGCATCGTGGCCCCCGTAGCGCCGGCGTTCGAGCGCGCGGTAGATGGCCTCGGCCTCCTCGGCCGCGGGTCCGAGCGCGGCGAGATCTTCGCGGCGGAGGGCCTCCGGCGCGATGCCAAGGCGCCCAGCGACCCGCTCGCGAAAGATACGTTCGATCCCCGCGAGGCGCCCCTCGGCGTCCATCGGGAGGTCGGAGAAGTCCTCGCGGCGCGCCCGCCCCGCGCGCGGCGTGCGGCGGCCGAAGGCGAGGATGGCCTGGGCGACGAGGGCGAGGCCGCCTGGAGCGAGCCAGGCGAGGGCCAACGCGCGGGGCAAGGGCTTCGCCGGCACGGACTCCGTGCGCACCGGCAGGATGTCCTCGCCGAGGGCCGAGACGCCCTTCGGCGGTCCGTCCGGGGAGAACACGGTGGGGTTGGCCTGGGCCGCATCGCCGGTGACCTCCAGGCGGATCGGCTCGGTCGTGGCGCGGGCCCACGCCCCGGCGCTCGGGTCGAAGAAGGCGAGGTCTACCGCGGGCACCGCGAGGTCACCAGGCTCAAGCGGCACGATCGCGCGCTTGAACGTCGCCTTGGCGTGGTACTTTCCGTCCTCGATGGCGGCGACGACGACCGGCTGATCGTCGTACACGCGGAAGCCGTCTCCCGCGAGCGGCGGCAGCGCGAACCCCGCGAGGGGACCGTCTCCCTCGACGACGACCTCGACGGTGACGGTGTCTCCGACCTTCGTGGCCTGCGAGGACGCCGTGGACGCCACGCTGAAGTGGCCCACGAGCCCCGAGGCGTCCGCGGGCCGGCCCTCCGTCGGCAGCGGGCGGACCTCGACCGGGAGCGGAGGCGTCGAGTAGACCTCGTCGCGCGCCTCGCCAAACATCCCCATCCCCTCCAGGGCCCGGTTCCTCCGCCGCGGGTTCTTGTCCGTGACGAGGTACTGGGTCTGGAGCACGCCGCCGTTCACCGTCCACTTGCCGGGAGACGAGGCGCGCAGCGGAAAGTCGAGTTCGAGCACGGAGATCGCCTTGCCGTCCTGCTCCAGCCGGGACTCGGCGGTCACGCCCTCGACGGTCGGCTCGGAGGTGAAGCCCTGCGGCGAGGGCGGCGTCCACCGGCTGCCGCCGCGGATGAGGGTCTTGTCCGTCTCGAAGCGCAAGCGGTAGATCAGGACCTGACCCACCCACGCGACGTCGGTCCCGAGGTTGCCGGTGAAGCTGTCCGTGTCGGAGGCGGAGCGCGGCGCGACGGTGAGCTGGACCGCCTGCGTCAGCAGGTCGCCCTCGCTCGTCGTGACGCTGTAGGGGCCAACCGTGTAGGTGCCCGGCTGGAGCGCGGTGAGCTCGTAGCTGAAGGTCGTGGTGGAGGTCGCGCGGAAGTCGAGGACCATCGCCTGGCGGCCCTGGCCCTTGAAGGCGACCGAGAGCCCCTCGGGGACCTCGAGCTTGGGGATGGCCTTCGCCGAAGCGTCGACGACCTGGAGGTCGAGGCGCACGGTCTGCCCCTCGCGGATCTGCTCGGTGTCGAGGCGGAGCGCGACCTGAGCGGCGAGCGCGGCCTGTACCCATACGATACCGATCACCAGTCCTTCTCCGTTCCGCGCCCAGCGACGACCACGCGGGGTTTGCCGTCCGGCACCGAGTCGACGAGCCTGGACGCCTCCTCCGCAGTCATGTCGCCGGTGCCGGTAGAGGGGCCCTCGGCCTCGTCGCCCGTCGCGTCGGAAGACTCGCCCGCCGCCGAGATCTGCTCACCCTCGGCGCCGTCGCCAGCCTTCCCATCGGCCGTCGCGCCGTCCGCCGTGGGCGGGCGTTCGCCAGATTGATCGGAGGGTTCAGCGCCGCCGGACGGCTGGGCGCCCGAGGGGGGCTTCTCCCCGGGAGGAGGCTCCTCGCCGGGCTGGCCCTGTTGGGCATCCGCCTGTCCATCCTGCTGGCCCGCGTCCGACGGCTTCCCAGACGACGGATCGGAGGGCGACTTCGGAGCGCCCGCGGCAGGCTGACCTTCGCCGGACTTCGGGTCGCCCTGCTCGCCCGCCTGCGCCTGTCCGTCCTCGCCTTCCCCGCCCTGATCGTCCCCGCTCTCGCCGGAATCGGGCGGCGGCTTCTGCTCGGTGCGCGCGGCGATCTCCTTCTGCACGGCGGTGGCGTTGCTCGCCGCGGCCGTGAGCTTCGGGTCGGCCTCGGCAGCGGCCTTGAAGTCCTCGAGGGACTGCGCGAGGCGCCCGCCGCGGTACGCGGCGTTTCCGGCGTTGTAGAGGTAGATCGGCTTGTTCTTGGGGTCCTGCGTCGCCAGGGTCCGGTAAAGCTGCTCGGCCTCCCGCTCACGGCCCGACCGATACAACGCCTCGGCGAGCCCGCGGGTGGTCTGCAGGTCGGAGGGGTCCTCCACGCGGGCCTGCCCGAGGAGCTCAGCGGCGCGGTCCCACTTCTTCGCGGCGAGCGCGGCCTGACCGTCCTCCGCGACCCCGGCCAGCGCGTTCGACGGAAAGACGAGGCTTCCCGCCAGCAAGAACGCGGCCGCGGCCGCGACCACCCGTGCGGCGCGGATGCGCCCGATGCCGAGCGCCGAGCTCACGGCCATGCACGCGAGCGCGACGCCGAGCGGCCACTGGAAACGCTCGTGCCAGAGCTTCTCGCGCCGGATCCCGCGCTCGGACGCGCCGAGCTTGCCGCGGATCTCCGATTCGTAGAGGGCGCGGATGTCGTCGTCGGAGGGCACCGCACGCACGTAGGCGCCGCCGGTCGCCGACGCAACCTGCTGGAGTACGGCTTCGTCGAGGCGAGAGAGCACGATGTTCCCCGCGGCGTCCTTCTTGAAACCGCCCTCCTCGAGCGGGATGGGGGCGCCGCCCGTGTCCCCGATCCCGAGGGCGTAGACCCGCACGCCCGCGGCCTTTGCGCGCTCGATGGCCTGGGTGAGCTCGGCGGGCTCGTCGTGGGACTCGCCGTCGCTCACGAGGAGGATGGCCTTGCCCGACCCGTCCGCCTTCGACAGCAGGCCGGTGGCGGCGTCGAGCCCCCCCGCGAGGGCGCTGCCCTGGGCGCGGATCGTGGCGGAGGAGCTGTCTTCCACGGCCCAGACGAAGGTGTCGTAGTCGACGGTGAGGGGGATGCGCACGTAGGGACCGGCCGCGAAGACGACGAGCCCGACGGCGTCGCCGCGCAACATGCCGACGAGATCGAGGATCTCCCGGCGCGCGCGCTCGCTGCGCGAGGGGCTCACGTCCGCCGCGTCCATGCTGCGCGACACGTCGAGGAGCACGGCGATGGACACGCCCTCGACCTTCTGTTGTTGCCAGTCGAAGCCGAGCCGCGGGCCGGCCGCGGCGAGAGCCATGCCCAGGATCGACGTCACCGTGAGCAACGCCTGCCACACGCGGACCTTTCTCAGGCCGGGCGGGAGGATGCCGGGGAGGAGCTCCACCGCGGCGATCAGCGCGAGGACCCGCCAGCGCGCGCGCTCGACGAGCAGCACGACCAGGAGCGCCACGGGCACGAGCAGCAGGAGCGCGAGCAGATCGGGGCGGGCCCAGATCATGGGAGCCTCCGGAGGACGGTGGCGCCGAGGGCGACCTGGAGGAGCCACGCTGCCAGCGCGGGAAGGAGCGCGAGGAGGTAACGCTCGTCGCGATGTACGAACTCTTTGGTGCGCGCGGAAGACTGCTCGAGGCTGTCGATCTCGGTGTAGACTTGCGCGAGCGCCGCGGTGTCCGCCGCGCGGAAGTAGCGTCCGCCGGTGCGCGCAGCGATCGCGCGCATCGAGGGCTCGTCGATGGTCGCGCCGCGGGAGCCGAAGAACCCGCCGCCGCCTTCCCCGCCCACGCCGATGGGGTACACGCGCACGCCGAGCGCCGCCGCGGCCTCGGCCGCCTGGAGCGGAGTGATGGTGCCTGCGGTGGAGCGGCCGTCGGTCACGAGGATCATGACCTTCGACGGCGCTTCGAGTTCCTTCATCCGCTTGGTGCCGATGGCGATGGCAGAGCCGATGGCGGTCGCCCGACCGGCCATGCCGATCTCGAGCTGCCCGATGAAGGCGCCCAGCGCCTCGTGGTCGAGGGTGAGCGGCACCTGGACGAAGGCCTCCTCGCCGAAGACCTCGAGGCCGATGCGATCGTCCGGCCTCTCCTCGACGAACCGCGCCATCACCAGCTTCGAGGCCTCGAGACGGCTGAGCTCCCGGGCGCCGGCGCGCATGTCGGCCTCGTCCATCGAGTCGCTCGTGTCGATCGCCAGGAGGATGTCGATCCCCTGGGACTCGCGCGTGGTCTCGCGGCGGACCTCCTGCGGACGGGCGAGCGCGAAGACCGCACCCGCGATGGCCGCCGACTGGAGCAAAGGGAGGAGCGGGGCGGCGAGCACCCGCCAGGATCGCCCGGGCGCGAGGCCGCCGAGCACGGAGAAGCGGATGGCCTGAGGGCGCCACCACGCGAGCCAGGGGAGGAGCGCCAACGGGAGGGCGGCAAACCAGGCGGGGTGCATCCACTCAAGCACGCGTGCCCCCCGGCCCAACGGAGAGGAGCGCCCCGAAGTCGGCGTCCAAGCTTGCGAAGAAGCCGTCGTGCGTCGAGCGGTCGCTGAAGCGCACGATGTCCATCGCGTTCAGGAGCCGCCGGGCGCGCTCGAGCTGCATCGCCGGGAGGTCCCCCGCGAGCGCGTCGAGGATCTCGCGCGAGGTGCGCGAGGTGGCGGGCCAGGTGTGCCTCGCCTCTAGGTAACGACGGTAGACCGCCGACAGCTCGGCGGCGAGGACGCCCGCGTCGAGGTCGTCCCGGGCGCGGAGGGCGGCCCAGGCGCGACGGGCCACCCGGTCGGCCGGCTCGGGCGGGGGCGGCGGCGGGATGGGACGGAAGCGGCGCCATGCGTACACGGCCGCCCCCACGAGGGCGCCCAGCGCGACGGTCGCGGCGAGGACATTCGGCCACACGGGCGGCGGCGGCGGGGCGACGCCGACGAGGTCCTCCATCGGGCCGCCGGTCGGTCCGGTGACGCCGATGTCCACGAAGAGGCGCGTCGTGCCCGTGGCGCCCGCGGGCACGTCGACGACGTAGGAACCGTCGTTGCCGGTGAGCTCCCACACGGAGGCGCCGTTGTCGGTCGCGACCTCCCGCGCGGAGAGCCCCTCCACCTCGGGGAGGGTGGTGCCCGGGGGGACGTGCACGCGCACGGCCTGACCTGCCGGGACCTGCCGCGCCTCGACCCACACCGGGGCCCCCTCCGCGAGGGGCACGGCGTCGCCGCGCACGCACGCGAGGACCAGGAGGAGCACGGGGCTCATCGTGTGCCCCGGAAGTGTTGTTGGAGGCGCAAGAACGCGTCCTCGTCGGTGGAGACCGCGCTGGCGCGGACACCGTAGCGCCGGAGCTCCCCGAGGCGGCTGTCCACCGAGCGCGCGGCGGCGAGCGCCGCCCCGTCGATCACGCGGACCTGTCCGGTCTCCGCGTCCCGCAGGGTGAACAGGCCGACGTTCGGGAACGCGGCCTCCCGCGCGTCGTGGAAGAGGAGCGCGTGCGTCTTGTGGCGCCGGACAAGGGCGCCGAGCTCGCCCCCGTAGGGTTTCGCGGCGTGGAAGTCGGACAGTACGGCCACGACCGCTCGGCGCTTCAGCACCTTCGTGGCGTAGGCGATGGCGCCAGCGAGGTCGGTGCCGTGGTCGTCTCCGACGTGCTCGAACGCTGCGCTGATGACCTGCCACGCGTGCCCGCGGCTGCGGCGGGGCGGCAGGTAGTGGTGGATCTTGTCGCTGAACGAGAGGAGGCCGACGCGGTCTCCCGTGCGGAGCGCGGCGTACGCGAGCCCGCCCGCGGTGCGCGCCATCTGGAGCCGCTTGTCGGTGCGCCCGTCCCGGCCGCCGGAGCCGAAGCGGACGGAGCCGCTCACGTCGAGAAGGATGAGGAGCGTGAGCTCGCGCTCCTCGCGGAACTCCTTGATCCAGGGCTCGCCGGTGCGCGCGGTGACGTTCCAGTCGATACGGCGGACGTCGTCACCCGGCACATATTGGCGTACCTCCTCGAATTCCATGCCGCTGCCCTTGAACGCGGAGCGGTAGTCGCCCGCGAGCAGGCTGTCGACGCGTCGGCCGGCCTGCACCTGCAGGCGGCGGATCTGACGAAGTTCGTCTGAGGTGAGCACGGCGCTTTCAGACGCTCAGGGGGTCTTCACGGTGCCGAGGATCTCGCGGACCACCTGGTCCGGCGTCACCTGCTCGGCCTCCGCCTCGTACGTCAGGAGGACGCGATGCCGGAGCACGTCGAGCGCGATCTCCTTCACGTCGTCGGGCGTGGCGAACTCGCGCCCGTCGAGCAGCGCGGCCGCGCGCGCCGCCGCCGCGAGCGCGATGGTGGCGCGCGGCGAGGCGCCGAACTGGATGAGCCGGGCGAGGCGGGTCGAGATGCTCCCCGGCTGACGGGTCGCTTGCACGAGGTTGACGATGTACGCGGCGAGCATCGGCTTGATGGTCACCCGCCGGGTCATCTCCTGCATCTCAAGAATCTGCTCGGGGTGAAGCACGGTATCGGGCGTCGGCGTCGGCAGCGAGCTGCGCTCGAGGATGGTCCGCTCCTCCTCCATGGTCGGGTAGGTAACCACCAGCTTCATCAAGAAGCGGTCGACCTGGGCCTCGGGCAGGGGGTAGGT